>PWGD01000169.1 GCA_003554395.1 Syntrophomonadaceae bacterium | reverse complement strand
CTGCGTCGGCGATCAGGGCCAGGCTGTTGGTAAGCAGGCCGAAGGTTAACTTTAAAAGGGTCAGGAAAAGGTTGCCGCCAAGGCCCACCCAGCTTTCGATTATCCCGACCCGGCTCCTTTCGGAAGGCTTTCTGAGATCCCTGTTTGCAGTTATCTTCCCGGCCAGCCAGCCGGCCAAACGTTTCATAATGTGGCCCCGCTCTTTTCAAATTAAACATTATTATATCACATTTGCTGCGTCGGTTGATAAAGCGGGGCCTAAAAATCACTTTAAAGCCCACTGATTCTAGTTTTCGAAGGTTATTTGAATAATTAGGCCCCATTTAATCCGCAAATACTCTGTTTTGTGTTGATATCCTAAATTATACTACCCCTTTTACCTTTTGCGAAAGGGCAGGTGATATGACATAATAATATAGTAAAGACTGTTTCTTAATCTGGCAGTAATAGAAAGGCGCCTCCGGTAAGCGGGCCGAAATATCTGGATAAAGATTCGTCAAACACCCGTATAACAATCAGAATCAGGCGCGCCCTGACCGATTTAATACGGTTTTTTTATTTAAAAACCGGTGTTTTTGTGTCTTTTCCAACTAAATCTGCTGTTTGTGTTTTCAGAAAAAAAGGAGGTGAACAGCCCGGTCATATAACCGGGCTGGAAGATTGAGCCAAAGAGGAGTAGTAGTAGCCAAACCTTACGAACGATTAAGCCGGGAACAGGTTGAATTGATCAACCGCACGTCGCTGGATATCCTAAAGAGCCCGGGCATACTGTGCTACCATGAAGAAAGCGTTTCCCTGCTGGAGAAAGCCGGAGCCAAAGTTAAAGCTACCCGGGAAGGTGAGCATGACGCATGGTGGGTCAGTATCCCGGAAAAAGCAGTCAGGCAGGCCCTGGATACAGCCCCCTCTAAAGTAACCCTCGGAGCCAGGAACCCCGAAAACCAGGTCATTATGGATGCTGAAGAAACCAGGGTTCATTTTGGCAGCGGTTCAGAAACCAATTACTGGCTGGAGGTTGAGCCGGAAACTTTTGTTTCCAAGCAGGATGGAAGGGAACAGGTTTTCCCGGTAATGAAGAAAAGCCGCGGCAACGTGAGCTACCTCTGCCGCTCGGCCCACCTGGCCAATAACCTTGAAAACCTTGATTTCTTTATCCGCAATGTCAATGTCCAGGATGAAGATATCACTACTGACAATAAAGATGTAAACGTCTTTTTTGCCTCTCTAAATAATATTACCAAGCCTGTTATAGGCGGCATCGCCGACTTTGAACAGCTTGAAAAGGTCGTCAATATGGCAGAAATTATTGCCGGTGGCAAAGAAGAACTGATCAAAAATCCGGTCACCTCTTTCATTACCAGTGTCATAAAAAGCCCCCTTCAGGTAGTGGCGGAAACGGCCGAAAAATTGATCGCCATAGCCCGGATGGGCTTGCCGGTGGTCATTTCTACTTCGCCCCAGGGCGGTTCAACGGCCCCTATAGATGAGATGGGCATGGTAGCCCAGGTTAATGCGGAGGCCCTGACCGGTATAGTGATTAACCAGCTGGCCAATCCGGGAGCCCCCGTTATTTATGGCGCGGTTCCGGTCCGGGCCCGTATGGACGATCTGCATGACATGTACGGGGTGCCCGAGTTTTGCCATTACAATATGGCCTGCGCCCAGATGGCCCGTTATTACAAGGTGCCCTGCTATTCAACCGCCGGGGTGGGAGATGCCAAGGTTCCCGGGGTCCAGGCTGCAGTGGAAAAAATGTTCACATACTCAGCTGTGCCTTTTGCCGCCCCCGACCTGATTCATTATGCTTTTGGCCTTTTGGATAAAACCCAGACTTTTTCTCCGGAACAGGCGGTGCTTGATAACCATCAAATCGGCATGGTTAAGTTCCTGCATAGGGAGAGCGGTGTCAATGCTGAGGCAGCGGATAAAACAAAGCAGATCGTCGAAGAAGTGATGAACAGCCCCTACCGCATGTATGCTCGTTACGCCCGTAAGATGCTGCGCAGGGGTGGTGTATTTGGCGGGTTCCCCTTTGAAGGCGAAAACGACGATCAGGATCAGACCCTGCTTAAACTTAATGAGCGCTTCCGGCAGCTCGAGGAAGTAGAACCACAGCACCTGCCGGAGGATATTTGCAGCCGTATTTTCGAACAGACACCGGGATTGCTGCCCCGTTTAAATCCGTACGCTTAACAATAAAAACGATAACAAACTGGAGGAGGATGAAAGTTGAAGGATAAATTGATTGAAGGCATAGTGGAAAACGTCCTGCAGGGGCGTCGCAACAAGGATGATGAGGGTATTGAAGAAGAGAATATCGGCGAACCCGGAGTGGCAGAGCTGGTCCAGGAAGCGCTGGACAACGGGATCGATACCAATACAATACTGCTTGAAGGCCTGAGTAAAGGTATGGAGCAGGTCGGGCAAAAATATGAAACAGGGGAATATTTTATCCCGGATATGCTTACCGCTGCCGAAGCGGTTGAAGCCGGTATGACTGTTATGGAGCCGTACCTGGCCGGCGAAGGGACAAGTGAAGGCAAAGGCAAGGTTATTATGGCCACTGTAGAAAAGGATCTGCATGACATTGGCAAGAACCTGGTTTCGATCATGCTTAAGGGTGCCGGTTTTAATGTAGTAGATCTGGGTATCGATGTTCCCGCCGCCCGGATAGTTGAAGCGGCTGAAGAAGAAAATGCCGATCTGGTCGGACTTTCAGCTTTGCTTAACACAACCATGGTCAACATGGAAGACGTTGTTAAAGAGCTTGAGAAAAAGGGGCTCCGCGATAAAATTAAAGTTATCATCGGGGGTGCGCCCACATCCGACGATTTTGCTTCCGAGATAGGCGCCGATGGCTATGGAAAAGATGCCTTCGCCGCTATCCGGGTAGCGGAAGAACTATTAAAAGCGGGAGGGAACAAGTAAGATGGATGCTGATAAAGCTTATACTGAAGCGATACGTCACGGACGGTACAGTGAGCAGATAAAAGGCCTGCGCTGTAAGTATGACCATGTCCGGACACAATTTGAAGATTTTATTACTAAATATTACCTCAGGCCGTATTTAGAAGAAATTGTTAAAACGAAAGTTGATAAAAGCGGCGAAAGTTTACGTTTTTATGATCTGGGCTGCGGGACAGGTGACGGTTATGAACTGTTGAGCAAAATGGCCAGGGGAACCAGGCTTTCCCAGTTTGATACCCGTTTAGTCAAGGACGATATGATGGACCAGTACAAAGGTATTGATTTAAGCGTTTCCCTCCTTAAAGAGGCGGAAAACCTGTTCGGTGACTACGAGCATGTCAACTTTTGCAAAGGAGACTTTTCCAACGGCCTGCCGCTGGATGAAGGCGAGGAATCGTACGACCTCTACTTTACTTCATATGGGACTCTTTCTCACTGCACCAATGAAGAGCTAGAAAAGCTTTTTGTAGATATGGGTAAGCACGGTCACAATGGAAGTTTGATCCTGGCCGACTTTATTGGGCGTTATTCGTACGAATGGCAGAACCTGTGGACCCAGGATCCAGAAGAAGTTTCCTATATCGACTATGTGATTAATTACCTGTATCCCGAGGAAGAGAGGGACAATGTAGAGCTTTCTTCATTTCCCATGCGGCTGATGACGCCGGCCGAAGTATTTAAAGTGCTCGAAAGCGCCGCCCGTAAAGCCGGAGTAGAGCTAAAGGTCCTGCGCTTTTTCGATCGCTCCCTCTTTGTGGGTCGGCATATTGAAACGGGTACCTATAACGGCAACCCCCAAAACCTGCGCCTGATGGTTTCTTCGCTGTTCGAGCGCGGATTGCGGACCTATTTCCCGGACCTGAAAGTAAATTACAAGCCCAGGGAAGGTTTTGATTGGCAGAATGAATCCCTGCAGAGGCTGGCTGATAGTTGGAACGCCCTGGTTGACTACACCATGGTCCTGATGGAGCATTATGACAGTAACGAAGATCTTTTGCCCTATCCCCCGCCAACCGATGTTAAGCCCCTGGAAAAGGCTTACCGGGTTATGAGGCAGACCCTGGAAGGCAGCAAAGGGCTTTACGGAGATATCAGGGCGGATTTAATCGAAGCCCAGCTCGGTTATGCCATTCGCAGCCTGGAGATGAATCTGCAGCAGGGCCATGGCCTCGGCCACGGCCTGGTCGGTATAATCCAGGTCGTTAAATAAGGCAGACTTTAAGCTGTGTGGTGCAAATAATACTTATACACAAAGCTTACGCTACATGGATGCTTTTTATGGCTGCTCATGTCGGGAAAACTGCTTTTCAGGCCGAATACTGATGTATTCCTGCTAAATGTGTCAGTTGTATAAGTTATTCAGATATGAAATAATTAAAATAGAAGATAACATCAAGATTGCCTGATCTAAATGTTTGATTCTTACGGATAAACATAATAAACTGCGCAGTAACAAAGTACTCTACACTTTCGACAACAGTTCCCGGGCTTGCATAAACAACCAGGTTTTGCCTGCAAAGATGATATAAAGTTTAAGTGACAATCTGTATCGATATTAAAAGGAGAGGGTGATTGCTGATTCATGGACCAATTATTAAGGATGATAGTTGATTTGCTGATGACTTTAGGAAATGGCACGTTGCTCTCTACACAGAATGAAGCACGTGGGGACTTGAGAGAGACGATTGACTGGATCATCCGTCGCAGTGATAGGATTCTGGATTTGATGGTGGAACACCTGTGGCTGGTTCTTTTCACATTAGTAATTGCGATTGTTGTATCTGTCATAGTAGGTATTTTTATCAGCTATTATGAGACACTTGCCCAGCCGGTACTGGGCGTTTGCCAGGTATTAATGGTTATTCCCAGTATAGCCATGCTCGCTTTCATGGTGACTATTTTTGGGATTGGTTTTACTTCCGGGGTGGTGGCCCTGGTCCTTTACAGTTTGCTGCCGATTGTGCGGAACACTTACACCGGTATCAGGGAACTTGATCCCGCGATCCTTGAATCGGCCAAGGGGATGGGGATGACAGAGCGTCGCATCCTTTTTAAAATTAAGCTTCCTTTGGCCAGGCCGGTGATCATGGCCGGTGTCCGCACCGCCGCTGTTATGATGATCGGTATTGCCGCTCTTGCCGCCTATGTGGGCGCAGGCGGATTGGGAGAGTTAATTTTTCAGGGCATTGGGAGAGGACACCGGCCGATGATCATTGCCGGCGCAATCGGGGTTTCCATAATAGCAGTCGCCTTTGACTATATCCTCTATTATGGAGAAAAGCGATTCTCCGTAGAAGGCAGAACAAGGGAGGGAAATTAAATATGATAAAAGTAGAAGGATTGACTAAAGTATTTCCGGGACAAACTATCCCCGCGGTAAAAGATTTGAACCTGGAAATTAAAGAGGGGGATGTTTGCGTTCTGGTTGGACCTTCGGGGTGTGGTAAAACAACAACCATGAAAATGATTAACCGCCTTTATGAGCCAACCGGGGGGAAGGTATATATCCGTGGAGAAGATCACATGAAAATTGACCCGATTAAACTGCGCCTGGATATCGGTTATGTAATCCAGGAAATCGGTTTGTTTCCCCATATGACAATTTATGAAAATATTGCTACTGTTCCCAATGAAAAAAAGTGGCCCAGGGAGAAGACAAAAGAAAAAGTAGAGGAGTTGATGCATCTGGTAGGACTTGACCCGGAAATTTTCCAAAATCGCTATCCCACAGCCTTGAGTGGCGGCCAGCGCCAGAGGGTCGGCGTGGCCCGGGCCATGGTTTCCGATCCGCCCATTATGCTGATGGACGAACCGTTCGGCGCGGTTGACCCGATCACCAGGGCTCGCTTGCAGAACGAGTTCTTAAGGATCCAAGAGAGGATGAGCAAAACCATCGTCTTTGTTACCCACGACATTGATGAAGCGATTAAGATGAGCGATACCATCGCCGTGATGAATGAAGGCGAGCTTATCCAGCATGATACCCCGAGCGACTTGCTCAGCGCCCCGGCTGATGAGTTTGTAGCGAACCTGGTTGGACGTCACCGTTCCATCAAGCGCCTGCACCTGATCCGGGTTCATGAAATTTTAAAGGAGGTTGACCGGACTGAACCGCTTACAGAGGATGCAAAAAAGGAGGAAGTTGAAAAACAACTTGAAGACAGTGATCTCAGGACGGTAATTGTTGTAGATCGAGATAACAAGTTGAAAGGTGTTATTGGGGCAAGCGACCTTAAACGAAAGGCTGGAGAAGTGGCAGGCGACTACTGCCATGAAGTATCCGACACTGTAACCGACGATGCCACTTTGAACGATGCCCTATCGGTTATGCTGGAGTGCGGTGTGGGGTATGTGGCCGTAGTTAATGAAGACGAAATGTATCAAGGAACCATCACCCTGGGCGACCTGCTCAACGTGGTCAGGGAGGACAGTTAACGATGTTCCGAACACTATGGGTCTGGATAGGCATTCCATTGATTATGATTGGGATTGTAGCGGCAATGATTATCTATTCTGTAAATAACCCCACAGATTCTATTGTAGAAAGAATGCTTACTTATGAGCGGGTTTTTAGGGTTATTCGTCAACATGCAAGTTTACTTTTAATATCAATGACCGGAGCCACTATCGTAGGAGTGCTGGGAGGGATCATGCTTTCCCGGCCCAGCCTTTACCGGGCCGGCCGGGTAGTGGAAACCATAGTCAACATCGGGCAGACAGTGCCCAGTATCGCAATTCTCGCCCTTTTTTATACTATCCTGGGCATGGGCTTCAGGGTGGCGGTTTTTGCCCTGTTTCTCTACTCGATCCTTCCTATCCTGAGAAATACATTCGCCGGCATTGACGGGGTTGATTATAGTATTATTGAAGCGGCCCGAGGCATGGGTATGCACCCGCTGAGGATTTTAACCAAAATTGAACTGCCGATTGCTTTTCCGATTATCGTCGCCGGTTTCAGGACCGCGATTGTTATTAATGTCGGGGCTGCCACCCTGGCTACTTTTATCGGTGGCGGCGGTCTCGGTGATTTGATCGTAACCGGACTTGCCGTCCGCCGTGAGATGATCATTTTAAATGGAGCGGCTCTCGCTGCACTGAGTGCTATATTGCTCGACTATTTAATTGGAAAAGCGGAAGAGAGAGTGGTCAAATGGTCTTAAAGTTGTATCCTTGGCAGGCGTTGTTTTGAATTTGATAGGGCTTTCGATCGGATGTTATAATAAAAGATAACCAGTAAAAGTGAAATAGAGTATGGTTTGGTTGTTTTTCTAACCATAAAAATAATAAAGAGGAGGTAGAGTATTATTATGAGTATGAAAAGAATCTTGACGATTTCTTTAGTGTTAGTGGTTTTGGTAAGTTTTTTATTTGTCATGGGTTGTGAACCTGCAGAGCCTACAGTAAAAGTTGGATCCAAGGAGTTTACAGAGCAGCTTATACTGGCGCAAGTCGCCATCCTGGCCTTAGAGCATCATGGTATCCCCACGGAAGATGAAAGTGGGTTGGGTGGAACCCTTGTCAACAGGGAAGCCCTCGAAGCCGGAGACCTCGATCTCTACTGGGAATACACCGGCACAGCGCTGGTTGAATTTATGGCCCATGATGTGATTACCGATCCTGAGGAAGCCTATGCTACAATTGCCGAATGGGATCAGGCAGAAAATGACCTAATTTGGCTGGATATGACCCCGTTTGATAACACCTACACCATTATGATGCGCCGGGAAGATGCTGAAGAAATGAACATCGAAACTATTAGCGACCTGGCTGCAGCGATCAATGCAGACGAGCCTGCTCCCGAACCTGGTGACTGGAATTTTGCTATGTCCCATGAATATGAGGCCCGTGATGATGGCGTTGATGAACTTCAGGAAACCTACGGATTCCAGTTTGATTATGCCGATCCCATGGACATGGGAATTGTTTATGAAGCTTTAAGAGAAAAGGAATACTCCGTATCTATGGGTTTTGCTACAGATGCCCGTATTGCTGCATACAATCTGGTAAACCTCGTTGATGACATGGGGTTCCACCCGGTTTATAACTGCGCACCTGTAGTTCGTCAGGAAATGCTGGATGAATTTCCGGAAATTCCAGAAATCCTCAACCCGATATCAGAAGCACTTACTGCGGATGTTATGTCCGACCTGAACATGAGAGTAGATATTGACGATATGGATGCTGATGAAGTAGCAGAAGAATGGTTAATTGAAGAAGGTTTCATCGAGCCTGAAGAATAAACGAACAGGCATTGTGGCCAGTACAATAAAAGAAAACGAGAATAGAAAAGGAATTGAGAATTCTTAAGTGATGGAAAACAGCCGAGAAGCGAAGGGGCAAGCAGGGGTAAACTTGCTTGCCCCTTCGTCATATCAATGCCTTTTTCTATTGGGTTTGCCTGTCTTGAAATTTTTATTGACAAGACTAATTGGAGGGATTAAGATTATGGCGATATTGGCTAAAGAAGTGATGACCTCTCCGGTGATCAGTGTCAAAGCCGATACCTCACTGAAGAGGGCAGCGGAAATTTTAGATGAGAATAGGTTCAGCGGTATGCCGGTGACCGATGATGAGGAGCGTTTAATCGGGGTTATATCGGAAACCGATATATTGCGCTATACTCAGCAAATTATCGGCCAGCCCCTGCGCGATCCACACCAGGTTTTTACCAAGGGTAAAGAAGTGCTTCATGTAGATATCACGCACCGGGGGGTGGAAGTGATTGAACTGGTCGCTGCTACGACGGTGGAAACCCTGATGACCACAGAAGTGATTTCGGTTAAAGAAAACGATCCTCTTCAAAAGGTGAGCATGTTGATGTACGAGCAAGGGATTAATCGCATCCCCGTCACCGATGATAACGAAAAATTATCGGGTATCATCACCAGGGCTGATTTAATCAGGGCCATGGTTGAAAAGTGGGAAACTATTAACCAGAAGTAAGCGGGCATATATTAAATAATAGCTTATGATCTAGCATATCGGAGGGACAGGTAATATGGAAAAGCTGACTTATGAAGGCGGGGGCTACCAGGTCCTGACAGAAAAAGAATTGAGCCAGATCCATGAAACGTCGATTAAGGTTTTGGAAAATGTAGGTTTTGTGATCAATTACCCTCCGGCCCTCGAACTCTTTGAAAAAAACGGAGCGAAAGTTGATCACGATCAGCGCCGCATTTATGTTACCAGAGATCTTGTTACCCGCTGCATCAAGCAAGCTCCGGCTGAATTTACCTTTTACGGCCGCGAAGAAGGAAAAGATATTACCATAGGCGGCAAGAAAGTTAATTTTGGCACCGGCGGGTTGGCCCTCTATGTCCTGGATCTGGAACGCAATAAGCGGCCCGGCGCGATCCATGATGTCGCCGAACTGGCCAGGCTTGCCGACCGGCTTGAGTACCTGAATTTTTTTATCAACCCGCTTTATCCGCACGATATTAATATTGAAACAGTAGACATTAATACCAAGTACCAGGCTCTTTTAAATACCGGTAAGCCTGTAATGGGTGGTATTTTCAGCAAACGGGGCCTGGAGGATTCCATCAAGATCGCTTCCATCATCGCCGGGGGGCTGGAAAACCTTCAGCGCCGGCCTTTTGTCGGTTTCATTTCATCTATAACCAGTCCGTTGAAAATCAGTCCGGAACATGCGGAATATATCATGGAAGTGGCCGGATACGGCCTTCCCCTGGCGACCTCGACTGCTCCGGCGGCGGGCGCTACAGCACCCATTACCCTGGCCGGAACCCTGGTTCAGCAAAACGCGGAAGCCCTGATGGGGGTAATGTTAACCCAGCTGGTAAATCCGGGCACGCCTGTCCTTTACAGCGCTGTTCCGGTAACCATGGATATGCGGACCGGGTCCTTCTTGATGGGCAGCATCGAGTCTGGCCTGATGAACGCCGCCATTACCCAGATGGCTCACTACTACCGCCTGCCCTGTTATCTGACGGTGGGAACCACCGATTCGAAGCTTCCCGATGCCCAGGCTGCCCATGAAGCGGCGACTACAGCCATGCTGGCCGCACTGGCCGGGGGCAACTTTATACATGAAGCCTTTGGGATGCTTGACGGCGCCCTTACCGTGTCTTATGCCCAGTATATCATTGACAATGATATCGTCGGCAGCTGCCTGCGCACTTTACGTGGTATCGAAGTTAACCAGGATTCCCTGGCTTATGATATTATTGCCAAGGTCGGACCGGGTGGCAATTACCTCGGTGAAGAGCATACGGTCAGGTATATGCGCACTGAAAGTTATGCGCCTAAAGCCAGCGACCGCCAGCCTTACCAGCGCTGGATTGATGCCGGGAGCAAGGACAGTTGGAAGCGGGCAGAAGAAATTGCGGCGCAGATTCTCCAGGAGCCTTCCGGGCCGATTGTTGCTCCGGAAATTGATGCCAGGGTCAGGGAGGAATTTCCGGAGTTGGTTACCGTCGAAAGAGGAGATGGGGTCCACTGGGAGACCGAGTCTTCAGGCTAAGAAGGGACTATTTACTTGAAAAACCAGAAATAAATAACCACCAGCCTGAAAAAGTTTTCCTCTTTGTTCTTGAGCATTTTCAGGCCCTGGTTCACCTCTTTTTAAAAAGGATCGTGCCAGGGGCTGATTCCGATCGGTTTAGAGCAGGTGACAACGCTCACAGTCTCGCCTCCCAGGGTTTTACAACCCTTGACCTGCCTGCCCGGTAAGGGCAAACCGAACAACTCGAGCTATAGTCGGTCGCCAGTTTTGAGTCCCTTAACTTTCTCACCTCTCTCAACAATTTCAACCCCTCCAGAGGTTCAATCGGTTCTGTTAACCGCGCTGCCTGTTTAGTTTCCATGATTTTACCTTCCCGACCTGCTGCTCATTCGGTGGCACAGTCTAATTCTTTAATAAAGGAAGCATGAAAGACAAGGACGGTCAACGGCCTGATAATCGCTTTCGGGGGCAGGGGAATAGGACTGTTCTGTAGAATTCCCCTACCATTGCCTTTTAAAACTTTTGGGGTGGTGAATCAGCAAGATGGAGATCAAAAAAGCCGTGATCCCGGCTGCCGGCCTGGGCACCCGTTTTTTGCCGGCCTCAAAGGCGCAGCCTAAAGAAATGCTGCCGATAGTTGACAAACCGACCATCCAGTACGTGGTAGAAGAAGCGGTTGAAGCGGGAATCGAGGATATCCTGATCATCACCGGGCGCAATAAGCACTCTATTGAAGATCATTTCGACCGTAGCATTGAACTGGAGCTGGTTTTGGGCAGGAAAGGCAAAACGGATGAGCAGGAAGAAATGAAAAAGATCAGCGCGCTGGCCAACATATTCTATGTGCGCCAAAAAGAACCGCTGGGCCTGGGTCATGCAGTCCTCTGCGCCCGCCAGTTTGTTGGAAAAGAACCTTTCGCCGTCCTGCTGGGTGATGATGTGATCCGGGCCCGGGTTCCCTGTATTGGTCAAATGGCCGAGGTTTATGGCATGAAGGAGAGCACCGTCTTAGGGGTCCGCCGGGTCGGTTTTGACCATATACACAAGTACGGGGCAGTTGAATCCGATGATCCTGAAGGATCAGTGGTCAGAGTCAGGCGCCTTACCGAAAAGCCGTCCCGGAAAGAAGCAACAACCGACCTGGCCGTATTGGGCCGCTATATCATTGAACCGGAGATTTTTTCTATTCTTGAAAGCACTCCCCCCGGCTCGGGGGGAGAGATCCAGCTTACCGATGCCCTGAACACCCTTGCCGGGCGCCGCCCGGTCTGGGCTTATACTTTTGAAGGTCGGCGCTATGACGTGGGCGACCGGCTCGGTTTCCTGGAAGCCACCATCGAATATGCCCTCCGGCGGGAAGATCTGGCCCCCGGCCTGAAATCATTTTTAGCGGGTTTGCAGCTGGAAGACCTGCAGGGAGGATCTGAATGAGAAATACAGCCATTATCCTATCCATTGCCACCCTGGCCCATTTTTTTGATCTCTGGTTTCTTTAGGCCGACAGTCTTTGGACATTATTTTAAAGGAGGAATCCAATATGTACCTTCATCCGGCACCCCTGGCTTTTACAGTAGAGGGCTTAATTGAGGGCAAGCTGAATTTACAGGATTATATCAACAGCCAGTGCGACCGGATCGACGAGCTGGACGGCGAGATAGAAGCTTTGCTGCCCGAACCGGGACGGCGGGCACGCCTGATCAGTGAAGCCGAAGCCCTGGAAAACATCTATCCCCATCCCGATTCCCGGCCGCCGCTGTATGGGGCCCTGGTGGGCGTTAAGGATATTTTCCACGTGGAAGGTTTTATTACCAGGGCCAACACCAGGATCGATCCGGAAGAATTTTCAGGGCCCGAAGCCGATTGTGTCACCTTTCTCAGGCAGTCCGGGGCCCTGATCCTTGGCAAAACAGTGACCACGGAATTTGCATATTTTGAGCCGGGCCCGACCAGGAATCCCCATAATCTGAACCATACTCCCGGCGGCTCAAGCAGCGGATCGGCCGCCGCCGTGGCCGCTGGATTTTGTCCCCTGGCCCTAGGTACCCAGACTATTGGCTCGGTTAACCGCCCGGCCGCCTACTGCGGGGTGGTCGGTTTCAAGCCCAGCTATAAGCGCATCCCAACCGAAGGTTTAATCCATTTCTCGCCATCGGCCGACCATGTCGGTTTGTTTACCCAGGATGTAGCCGGCATGATCCTGGCCTCAGAAGCGCTCTGCTATAACTGGCAGGAGATCAGCGTCACTTACCAGCCGGTTTTGGGTGTGCCCAGGGGTAAATACCTGGAACAGCAGGTTTCTCCGGAAGGTTTGAAAGCTTTTCACGGCCAAATAGAGAGCCTGCGTGAGGCCGGCTATACCATAAAAGAGGTTAGCATCCTGGATGATCTGGAAACTATTGCTTACTGGCATCGCAAGCTGATTTCGGGTGAAATGGCTCTTCAACACCGGGACCTTTATGGCCGTTTTGCCGACCTTTACCGGCCGCAAACGGCGGGACTGATCAAGGAAGGGCAGAAGGTCAGCGAAGAAGAGCTGGAACAGGCCCGCAAAAAACAGAAAGAGTTAAGAGATGAGCTTGAATCCACGATGTGGGAGAAGGGCGTCAGCCTCTGGATTGCCCCTGCCGCGCCGGGGCCCGCCCCCGAAGGGATCCAGTCAACCGGCGATCCCGGCTTGAGTTTGCCCTGGACTAATGCGGGGCTGCCGGCGCTGACTGTTCCGGCCGGAAGGTCCGACCGCGGTTTGCCCCTCGGTTTGCAGCTGGTAGCCCCTTTTATGGGGGATGAACTTCTTTTATACTGGGCTGAAGATATTGCTGAAATATTTGAGGAGTACCAGGCCTTTAAAGTTTAAACCGTTTTGGGTCCGGAGCGATCCAGCAAAAAAGCGGCCGCCCTGGTAATGATAATGGCCAGGATTATGCGGGTGGTCAGAAGCACCACCGGGTTGGCCCCGAATACGGCCAGGATGAAGGTGTCTTCGACCACTGAATGACAGATGCTGAGGAAGATCCCGATTAAAAGCAGGTCCCTTTTATTCAGGTAACCTTCCCGGGCATATTCGATAATCAGGGCGGCGCCAAAGACGATGCCGAAAAAAATTCCGGCCAGCATCGGAAAAGCGGCCTCCTGGGGCAGGGTGAGGAACTGCAGGGCTCCCCTGACCCTGCCGGTTATTTTTTCTATGACCTGGTAATGGCGGGCAATTTCGATCATGATCAAAATCGGGACCAGGATCAGGGCCAGGCGGGCGATGCTGAACAGGCTGTCGGTGATGGTGTTAAAAAGCAGGGTCATGATCTCCATGGGCCTACCCTCCTCCGACCAGGGTATAGATCAGGTTTAGCAGCAGGCCGGCCCCGAGAGCGGTGAAAATACGCAGGGTGGCTGCCGCCGGGATCCGCAGGCCGGTGTAACTGCTGACCGCGGTTTCTATGGGCAGTTCATGGCAGATACCGATCATTACGGCCAAAACCGTTATTTGCTGGGAATCCAGGCTCATGGTGGTTATAGCGCCCAGGGCGGCGTAAAAGTTAACGAAAAAACTCAGCAGCAAAGCGACGGTCGCTTCGCCGGGCAGCCCGAACAGGGCCATCGCCGGAGCGAAGAAACCGGCGATGGATTCCATGATCCCAAAGTGGTTAAGCAAAGCCACCAGGCAGGAAACGGGGATAATAATTTTAACGAGGAGCCAGAGCAAATTCAGGCTTTTTTGTAAACCTTTCTTGATGGGCACTGCCAGAGCGGTCATCACTATTTCCCCTTCTATTCATCTCCCAAAACCATATGCATCTGGATAAAACGCATCATATCGGTCCGGCTGAGCAGGCCGACCAGTTCACCGTTCTCTGTCATGACCAGGGCCCGGCCTACATTCTGGGTGGCCATCTTCATCATTACATCGGCGGCGTCGCTGGCGGGTCTGGCAACCATGGTTTCTTTGAGCGGCGTCATAATATGGACTACCGTGGTATAAGGCCACTTTTCGCGGGGCACTTCTTTCATATCCTGCAGGGTTACTAGTCCATGGGTAGTTGAGCCATAGACAACGGGAAAAGCGCCGTAGCGGTAATGAAGGAAGTGATCAGCCAGCTCCTCCAGGGTTGCATCGGGGGAGATGGTCTGCAAATCGGTGCTCATAATTTTAGAGACTTCCATACCGGCAAATGTTTCTTTGAAAACCAGCTGTGAATAGCTCGACTGTCCGGCCTGGTAAATCATCCAGCCCAGGAAGATCAGCCAGAGGCCCCACAGGTCTCCCTGGAAGAAAATGATTACGAAGCCCAACCCCATGGCGAAAAAAGAAAGAATACTGCCGATAGTAACCGCTATGCGGGTGGCCCTTAGCATATTTTTACCGAAAAGCCATATTATTGAGCGAAACAGGCGTCCCCCGTCGAGCGGGAAAGCCGGGATCAGGTTAAAAACGGCCATGATCAGGTTTACCCTGGCCACAAAGAAGATGGCCTCGCTGATAATCTGACCCGGGGTCAGGAAGAGATAATATATTCCCCCCGTAATAACTGCCAGGGCCAGGCTGGTTAAGGGTCCCGCTGCTGTGATCCGGAACTCAGACTTGGGGTTTTTGGGCTCAGCTTCCATCTGGGCTACCCCGCCGAAAATGAAAAGAGTAATTTTTTTGATCGGGATGCCGTCATTGAGGGCCACAAAAGAGTGCCCCAGCTCATGAGTCAGTACGGAGCCAAAGATAAGCAGGGTTGTTAGGATGCCGGCAATCCAGTAAACCTGGCTGCTTAAATCTTCGACCATCAGGGGAAAATAACCCTGGGCCAGGCTGATACTGAACAGGAAAAAGATCAAAAGCCAGCTAAAATGTATCTCAATCGGTATGCCCCTGATCTGCATTAGGCGGAAGGAGTGGTTCATTTTTTATGCGCTCCTTTATCTTGATCATCTTGCCTTTATCCTTAATAGTTTGACTGTTTGAACCTTTATTCCTGCCCTTATGGACAATTGTCCGGGCTTTATTTTACCTTCCTTCCAGGGCCGCCTTCGTTTCGGCCCTTACATCGGCTTCGGGCTCGTTTTGATCAGATTTCTCCAGGGCAAAGAGCGCTTTTTCAGTCCTGATCCGGCCCAGGGCCCAGGCGGCATGGGCCCTGATCACCGGCCGGGGGTCGTTTTCCAGCAGCGCGGTCAGGCTCCGGACTGAAGAGGGATCTTTAATATTGCCCATGGCGATTACGGCGTTGCGCTGCAGGGTGGTTTTCCCTCTCCAGCCGGCCGAAGTAAGGCCGATGGTGCTTTTATATTCCTTCTGGGTAATGCGCAGCAAGGGCATTAAAAGCGGTTCGGCCGGAAAATAGGAAAAGGCCATTTCCGGAAAAGGAGAACTTGTAATATCCCGGTTGAGAGGGCAGCTTTCCTGGCAGATGTCGCAGCCGTAGACCTGCCTTCCCAGCAGGGGCCGCAGTTCCCTGGGGAAAATACCGGGGGCCTGGGTCAGGTAAGAAAGGCATAAATTGGGGTTGATGATGTAAGGTGCTGCCAGAGCGCCGGTGGGGCAGGCTTCCCGGCATTTGCCGCATTTTTGACAGAAGCCATCTTCTGGTTGATCAGGTTCTATGTCCACATCAACCAGGATTGTGCCCAGGGCTGTATAAGAGCCGTAGATGGGGTTAATTAAAGTGCAGTTTTCACCGATCAATCCCAGGCCGGAATTACGGGTCAGTTCCCTTTCCAGCAGGGGGCTGCGATCACATAGAATCCTGTATGCGAAGGTCGGGTTGATTTCTTGTTTTAATTTTTCCACTACTTTGCGGCTTAGTTCTTCCACCAGGATATGATAATCGAGACCCCTGGCGCAGCGGGCCACTTCCCCGGCCGGTTCAGATTTTCCATTTGGAGCAGGGTGATCGGGAGGTGCATAAGGGACGGCGACGGTTATTATACTCCGGGCCTTTTTCAGCTGGCGTCCGGGGTCAAGGCGGAGGCTGGCATCGCTTTCTTCAAAAGGAGTGACCCGATTTTCTTTGTTGCGCTTTTCCAGGCGTTCTTTCATATAGGTGAGCGGTTTGGCCGTAGTAACCCCGGCCTGATCCACCCCTGCTTCCAGGGCCAGCTCTTTTAAAATGTCTCTGCTAATGGCCACTTAAAGTAAATCTCCTTTTTCCGGGCAGTTTAACAGCCTGTAAGGGGGAAGTATTATAGCGCTGCAGCGAAAGCAGCGGTAACATCCTGCCGGCGCAGCTATTTATAGATTTAAGCCACTTTTGTCCGTAGAGTTGAGAATTGCATATTACCGGTTTCTCCCTTATACTGGTTTGGAAGCATTATATCAAACCCTGCCCGCTTCCGGGTATAAATTTTTACTTTCAACCAGCAGGGCGGCCATATGACCGGGCCAGCCGGAGGCAAACGGATCCCCGGTTCAAAGGGCTTAAAAACCGTCCCGGCAGGCAGGAGTAGTGTTTACCGGAAAAGAATAAAAACAAAAACAGCCGGACAGGCAGCAGTTAGTTTTTTAGAGGCAGGTGCTGTTTCGATTGTGATGCATAACGAATGGGAAATATTGGTTGAAGCCAGCAACGATGTGGAAGCGGATATAATTTGCGGTTTCCTGCAGGAGAAAGGGATTCCGGCCCGAAAAGCGGACAGCAGCCCCTATACCGGCGCCATGCGGGTTATCGGCGGCCAGGCTGTGGAAGTCCAGGTTTTGGTTCCCAAGTCTTTCCTGGAACAGGCGGCGCAGTTTTTGCTGGAAATCGATCCGGATCTGGAAATCGGCGACAGTTAATAACAGTACAAGGCGGGAGGTAATAGTCTTGAATTTTCCTGTAAGGAAGCCCTATTTTTCGGATGATCCCAAACGCGAATGGTTTTGGATTAAATTTTTGTGGGCGGTAACGATCCTGTCGGGGCTGATCATGATTTTTGCCTGGCAGTTTACGCGCAGCGTTGATTTTATTATCGCTCTTCAGCAGTGGCGTGCGGTGCCCGGTTTGGATGATTGCTGCCTTCTGCAGTAACCTATCTCGGCTTTATCCGCTACGCCCTGGGTGGGGTGTGGGTAACCCTTGGAGCGCCGCTTCTATTTGTTTACCTTAAGCTCTCCTCGAAAGAGAGCCCCTGAAAGAGGAGATAAAAATAAATTGCCCTTAAATATCGCATTTACCGAAAAGATGCGTTATAATATGGGTTGGAAGTGGGTTTCAAAATGGAGGTGAATTAATTGATAGGCGGAAGGATCGGCCTGTGGGAGATATTACTGGTTCTAGTCGTCGCCCTGATTATTTTTGGACCGAATAAACTGCCTGAGATGGGACGTTCAATAGGCAACGGCTTAAAAGAATTCAGGAAGGCGACAAAGGAACTTAAGGATAGCATTAGCTTAGATAATTTAGATGATAATGAAACAAACACAAAAAGTTAGCGCTTCAATTTTTCAATTGAAAGATTATATGCTACAATGTCTTGGGTATACATAAAATATAGTGATTGTCTATTGAGGAGGATTTGTCATGTTAGGTAGGATCGGGACTACAGAGATCATCCTTGTTTTGGCTGTAATCCTTTTGATATTCGGTTCTAAAAAACTTCCCGAGCTCGCTAAGGCGATCGGGAAAAGCGTTACTGAGCTGAAAGAAGGATTAAAGAGCAACTCGGGATCTGATGAATCGACCACCCCGAACTCCGAATCCGATAAATAGGGTGCCGGCCTAAAAAAGGGGTTTACTGAAACAGGGGGGATATTTAAATAGCGCCGGGGATGCCGGGAGGTATTCGACAAAAGTGGTCAATAATAAAGACGGCACCATGCCCGTCCTTGAACATCTTTCAGAATTGCGCCTGCGCCTGGCCATATCGGCAGGCGCTTTGCTTGTTGCTGCAGGGATCTGCTTTACTTACATCGAGCGCATCCGCGCCATACTGACCCTGCCCCTGGAGGGCAAGCAGCTTATATATCTTTCACCCCCCGAAGCTTTTATGGCCAATCTGAGGCTGGCCCTGTTCAGCGGCCTGGTGGTATCCCTGCCGATTATCCTGCATCAGCTGTCGGCCTATATTTTTCCCGGCCTGACCAGGGGCGAAAAAAAGTTTTATGTGGCGGTTTTATTCGGTATTATATTCCTTTTCAGCGGCGGGGTATTTTTTGCTTACCAGGTTGTGTTTCCTTTTACCCTGCGCTTTTTTCTGCAGTTTGCCGATGCCCGGCTCGATCCCCAGTTTACGATCAGTGAGTATATTGGATTTGTGATTTCTTTTCATTTTGCTTTCGGTGCCGTATTTCAGCTGCCTCTTCTGACCTGGGCGCTGGGGAAGCTGGGTTTGTTAACATCGCAATTCCTGCGGCGCCACAGGAAAATCGCCCTTTTAATTATGCTGGTCTTATCGGCGGTCATTACTCCTCCCGATATTATTTCTCAGCTGGTTATGATTTTGCCGCTTTTATTGTTGTATGAACTGGGTATCATCATGGTTATGATCAGCGAAAAGAAACGTTTGAAGGTACAGGAAGAATGATAATTATAAAAAGACAGGCGGGGTGTTATGTTGCAGGCCGGGACTAATCATAGCAGCGAGCAATTAAAGGGGGCCATCATCCTTGCCGGCGGCGACAGCAAACGCCTGGGCCGACCCAAGGCCCTGCTTGATTTTCACGGCCGGTCCCTGATCGAGATTATGGTGGACCGCCTGGGCAAACTGTTCTCGGAAATCACCCTGGTTACCGACCGCCCTGAGCTCTACCCCGAGCTGCCTGTCCGTATAATCGGCGATCTGCTGGAGCACAAAGATAAAAGCCCCCTGCGGGGCATTCATGCCGGCCTCAGCTCATCTTCCCACCCTTATCAGTTTGTTGCTGCCTGCGACATGCCTTTTTTGAACCTGGATCTGATCAAATACATGTCCCGGTTTGCCGCTTCTAATGATGCCGTCGTCCCCTGCACATTAGGACAATACTATCAACCTCTGCACGCCTTTTACAAACGCTCCTGTATTGATATAATCGAAAGGCAGGTAGGCCTTGGGCGTTACAAGGTAAGCGAATTTTATGAGAACCTGCAGATCAGGTTTATCACATTGCCGGAAATTATCCGTTTTGATCCCGGGCAGGAATCATTTATCAATATTAACACCTGGGAAGATTATGAAAAAGCTCTGGCAATAATGGCAGGCAGAGGAGAAACCGGTTGACTGAAGGAGGAATAAATTAATATGAAGCTGCCTGATTATGTAGGATCGCTGGCCTATGGCCTGAAAATGGGCGTCATATTACCGGGAATGGATATCGTGGAAGAAGTCCTTACCGCCCTGGCACCCTGCAGCCGCGACGGCCTGCTGGGAGATAACGACGTGATTTGCATCACCGAGTCTGTGGTGGCCCGCGCTCAAAACAATTACATTACCGTTGACGATATTGCCCGGGAAATAAAAGAAAAAATGGGACTTTCCAGGGACAGCAGGCTGGCCGTGGTTTTCCCGATCGCCAGCCGCAACCGCTTTTCCATGATCCTGAAGGGGCTGGCCCGGGCCGTGCCCCGGGGAGAAGTGGTAATCCAGCTTTCTTATCCCGCTGATGAGGTAGGAAACCGGATCATTGAACCGGAGTTTATCGAGCGGCTGGGTAAGGAGACCATTACCTTAAACGATCTGGGCGATTACACTTTCAAGCACCCCGTTACCGGGGTCGATTATATCAACCTCTACCGGCAGATCGTGGAAGAAGAGGGCGCCAGGCCGGTGATTATTTTATCTAATAATCCGCTCCGGGCCCTCGATTATAAACCGCAGGGAGTGATTGCCGCCGATGTCCACACCCGGACTGCTACGAAAAAAGCCCTGAGCGGGCATTCTGAAAACTGTATCACCCTGGACCAGGTCTGCACAGAAGGAGAAGCCTACTCGGAATGGGGGCTGCTGGGCAGCAATATGTCCTCGGGAGAAAGGCTTAAACTGGCCCCGCGGGAGGGAAAAACGGTCGTTAAAACCCTTCAGTCCAGAGTCAGGGAAAAGTTTGGCCACCAGGTCCAGGTGATGATTTATGGGGACGGCGCTTATCTCGATCCGACCAGCGGTATTTATGAGCTGGCCGACCCCCGGGCCGCTTTTGCGGCGACGGAAGGCTTAAACTGCCTGCGGGAAGGCTTTAAGTACAAGTACCTTGCTGATCAGTGTTATCATGAAGAGCAAAAGAGCGCTGCAGAAATTGAGGCCATCCTCTCCGAAAGGGCTGGCCGCAAGATGGACCGGGACTGCGTGGAAAGAGAAGGCACAACTCCCAGGCGTATGGAAGACGTTCTAGCCAGTCTGGCCGACTTAGTCAGCGGTTCCGCCGATGCCGGGACCCCGGTAGTGGTTATTAAAAACTTTCTCGCCTAGCTTTGAGGATAAAACAGGGGATAGTTATAACCAGAAAAGCGGCCCACATGGCCGGGAAATAATTGCCGAAGCGGGTATAGAAGGTCTCCCTGCGGGTCATCTCCAAAGGCACGGTGATAATCGCGGTTTCGCTTTTGCCAGACCTGAACAGTTCCCTGCCCCGGTAATCGAAAGAAATGGTAATTCCGCTGTTCGCTACCTGGGTTACCCCGGTTCCGGTCTCCGCGGCCCTGATTGCCGCGGCCTGGGCGTGCTGTTCCAGCCCGATTGATTCTCCGAACCAGGCATCGTTGGTAACCACAAATTGATGGACGGACCCCGCTGCCGCAAACCGGCGCATATGATCTCCGAAATACGATTCAAAACAGACTACCCCGGCCACCGGCCGGCCGTTAAGATCAAAAACGGTTATATCTTCGCCCGGGGTATAGCTCCCCAGCAGCAGGTCGAGCTGTAAAATCCGGTTTAAAACCTGTTCGGCCGGAAAAAATTCTACAAAAGGCACCAGCCGGTGTTTATGATAGATTGGAATCTCTTCCTGTCCTTCGGAAAACAGGGTGATCGAGTTATAGAGGTGGCCGGGTTTCCGGACCCGGGCCCCATAAAGCAGGTCCACCCCGTATTCCCGGCCCATTTGAACCAGGGCTTCCGGATGTATTTTTTCCGTCCCGAAATCAAGCTTGGCCACCGTCTCGGGCCAGACCGCCAGCTCTACGGCAGGCTCTTCTTCCAGGGCCAGGCGGGTTAGCTTAAGGTAATGTTCAAGGACTTCCTGCCGGTCTCTTTCCACAACCAGATCCGGCTGGACATTGCCCTGGATCAGGGCGGTCCATAAGGGCCGGGCTTCTTTTTCCACCTTTTGGAATTCCGCCCCGCCCAGGCCCAGGGCCAGGGCGATCACGAAGGCAAATACTATTCCCCCCAGGGCCCTGCCCCGCAGTTCGTTCAGCCAGAACAGGACTATGATGACCTGAAAAAAGACGATCAGGAAAGGAAGCCCCCAGTAGCCGTAAACTGAGGCGATGTTAAGCAGGGCAGGATAACTCCACTGGGTGTACCCCAGGTAACCCACATTATAGGCCAGGAATGTTACCGAACGCAGATATTCCATGATCAGCCAGAGGGAAGGGACGGCCAGGGCCGTAAACCAGGCCCGGCCCGGCAGGGTGGTTAAACTGGCGGCCAGGCCGAAAGCGCCATAAAAAAGGCTGATAAAAAGGACCAGGCCGATCATGGCCACCGTGGCCAGGAAGTCGGAAAGATAGGGATAGAGAACGTGAGCCAGGTAAAAGTTTACATAGAGGGTAAAAGGGAGGCTGAATATGAAACCGGCCTTGAAGCCTTTCCAGGGAGGCGACTTCAGGCAGACCCAGAGCAGGGGGAGGAGGGCGAACCAGGCCGCATAACCCTGCTCGAAAGGCGGGAAGGCCAAAATGATCATAAGCCCGGAAAGCAGGGGCAGCAGCAGGTGGAAATAGGGGCCGGTTTCTAACTTTTTAAGTTGCTGGGTCCTGCTCATAAAACACCTTTCTTTCCTCGTTTTAATTAATATTTTACCACAGCAGCTGAGGAGGTTAAATAAAAGAACCGCATGCCTTGATTTTAAAGGTGCCTGATGATATAAAATAGATACTGAACTAATACTTAAACCAGTTAACAATTGCTTATTTTAAATAAACCCGGGGAGAGAGCTATGGCCATAAAAAGGGACAGTTTGCTCGAATATATTAAAGAACTGGACCACGTTTTCAGCCGTTTAATATACCGGGTCAGGGTTCTGCACAACCGCTATACGGCAGATGAAATAACAGACACCCAGTTTATAGTCCTGCGGTCGCTGCGGAAAGGCCCCTGCAATACATCTTTCCTCGCTCATATGCTCGGGGTGACCCTTAGCGCTATCACCGCCTTAATCAACCGCCTGTATAAAATGGGGCTGGTCAACAGGGAAAGGCAGGAAAAAGATCGGCGCCAGGTCTGGATATCGATAACCCCAAAGGGGCTCCAGGTCTTAGCGGACGTGGAAGAAAGGCGCAATTTACTGCTGGCGGTTTATCTTTCTCACGTGCCCGAAGGCAAAAGGCAGCAGCTGCTTGACCTTTTGCGCGAAGCATCGGACTTGTTCGAGCGTGAAGATATCCTGCAGGGAGACATCTTAGACGAAGAACCGGGCCGGGGCCGTTAGTGCCCGGCCCGGCTTTACAATATTTATTCATCCAGCGCGGCCGGCTCTTCATTATGTTCTCTTGGGGCCGCTTTTCCTCTTAAACTTCTGCGGATAATCAGCCAGACAATGATGCCAATTATGATCAGCACAATCAGGGCCGGGATGAGGGCCGCCATTAAGACCAGCAAGCCCGAAGCAGCATTGAGAATAAAGTTGATGCTGCCGATGAAGGTTTCCGAGATGCGCCTGCCGAGGTTGTGAAAAGGCTGCGGAGAAACTGTGCCGGTGGGGATGGCTTCATCCCGCAGGGAAACATGAATCGTGGCATAGGTGATTTGATCCTCGAGGCGGATCAGCCTGGCTGTCATCGCTTCGATTTCGCCCCTGACCCGGTTTAGTTCCTTTTCGACTTCCAGGACTTCTTCCACCGTTTCAGCCATTTCCAGGATTTCGGTCAGCCTTTCTTCCTGGGCTTTCTGGTTGTTGAGGCGCGATTGGAGATCAACATATTGCATGGTAACATCTTCAAGTTCGGTAGAGATATTGGTTGCCTTGCCCAGGTTCTCCAGCTGTTCAAGGACGTTGTCAAAACGCTGCTCCGGAATGCGCAGGGTCATGCTGGCGGCGTACTGCCCTTCCCTGATTTCATATATATAAGAGCTGCCGATGATTCCTTCAGCGTCCCTGGCTATTTTTTGGACCTCTTGAATTTTTGCCCTGGTATCGGAAACTGTAAGATCAATGGAGCCCCGGCGGATTACATGCCTCAAAGCAGAATCGCCAAGCACAGGCCCGGTGATTTCATGATCCGGACCGGCGGGTTCGCCCCTGGCCATATCCCAATCATCTGTCATGTATTCTTCCACCGGTCGGCCCGGAGCCATTTCCACTTCATCGGCCGGCATTTCCAGCCGGCTGTAGTCGGCTACGGGGCTGCATGAAGCCAGGGCTAACCCCATCACCCCGGCCAGCAAAATAATGGCGGCAAGCAGGACTATTCTTTTAAAGGTCATTGCTGTCACTCTCCTTTAAAAAAAAGACCGCCGGGCCGGGTAAATGGTTCCCCCGTAGCGCCTGTTTAATGATCCCTGATAGATTTCCGAAGGGCAAGGAAAATTTATCAACCGGCTCTGATTTTAATGGGCCTTTCTAAAATTATGGTATAATTAAGGTGGAGGTAGGGACTGATGAAAGAAAACTATTGTAGCGCGTGTGGACAGGAATTTAAGTCCAAGGAATTGACTGTCCGCTGCCGTTTGTGCATGTGCAATTACCATGCCCGGTGTTGGGAAAAAGCCGGAGGCTGCACCAGCTGGGGCTGTACCGGAAAGCCGGAACTCGGCGGCGAGCAGGAGGAAGTGACCTATAAACGATGCCCTTTCTGTGGAGAAAAAATCGTCAACTTTGCCGTTAAGTGCCGCTACTGCCGATCGTCATTACTGGCCCCGGAAAAAAGAGGGCAAGAGGAAACGAAGCAGGCAGCCCCCCGGGCCGGCCTTGAATTCAGGAAAGATCCCATTTTAACCAGTCTTTTGAACCTGCTTTTCCCGGGGGCTGGTTATATGTACCTGGGCTATTTTAGTAAGGGGCTGATGTGGTTCTTGATCGCGGTCGGAGCCTGGTTTTTAGCCCGCGGTCTCGGTTTGATCGCTGTATATCTCTGGGTTATGTACGATTCTGCCCGCCAGGCGCAGGCGATGAACCGCGGCGATTACGAGCCTCCCAAAAGGACCATGGAGCGGCCCTGATCAAAGGGCCTAAAAAAACATTTATTTTATCCGGGCCTGGTGAAGAGCACGATACGGTTGCTGTTGGTGCCGGCCCGGTTATTATGTACTCCCCAGATATTTGATGTTTTGGTAAACTCCTGCCGGTTGACGACCACTCCGGCACACTGAAAGCCGCTCTGCAGGCCCAGCGGGACCACCGCATCCTCCAGGTTAATGGTTCCGTTCCTGACCTCCCCTACTTCAAAAGCAACCCAGCCTCCGGGGGTGGTGATCCGGTAAAGTTCTTTTAAGACGGCCCTCATTACTTCTGCCCATTTTTCAAGGTTTGGAGCCATGGTAATTTTTTTATCGATTTCATCGGCGGCAATCCGGTTAAACCAGCACCGGAGCCAGTTATCTGCCGAATACTGGACGATATCCAGGAAAGGCGGAGAGGTAACGGTCAAGTTGATGCTTTCGGCCTTGATTTCGGAAGTCTGTGAGGCCTCTTTAGTCAGGAAAACAGCGCTTTCAGATGCTTCCTTCAGGCGGGCGATTTGTTCTGCGGTCATATTGCGCATCAGCTGTCTGCTTTTCTTGCTGATGAGCTCCTTTACATTGCGGTAGTCCGGTTTCTGATCCCGTTTGAGGTTGATTTTTCGCTGGCGCTCAGCTGATACCGCCTGGTTGGGCGGCATGGTATAGACGGAAAAGAACCCCCTGGAGTGGCCGGTCAGACGGTTGGTGGCCCCCATCCTGATCCAGCGGTCGACAGAGTCTTCAATCCCGGCAGCCTGTTTATCGCGCAGATAGCTGCGCAGGGCGAGCAGTTCTGCCTCGGTCCGGGGATGATAGAACATGGAAAGGTCCACTTCGTTGTCTTCACTTTCTGCAAAGGGTATTTCATGCAGGCGTTTTTCCACCTCACCCGGCTCCGGGGGATCGAGACGCGGTGCGGTTAAGATCCTGCTCAGGGGGTTGATATCGTTGGCTACCACCCGGCGGCCCATCAGGGCGGCTTCCAGGACTGTTGTCCCCCGGCCGGCGAAAGGATCGTAAACGGTTTGGCCGGGGGCGGTTAAAAGCTCAATAAAAAAACGGGGCAGCTGCGGTTTAAAGCAGGCCCGGTATGATATTTCCTGGATGGAGGAGGTTTGTCTCTGCCGGGAAGTCCAGTATTCGTTAATAAAAAAAGGGATCGCCGCCTCACCCAGGTCCCGCTTTTCTATTACCGTACAGCCCGGGGCTTCTTCTGTTATAGTTAGCTGAAATTCGCGGTTGTAAGTAAAAGTTTCCAGGTATGCGGTTATATTTTCTCTGGTAGGCAAAAGGGTTCACCTTGGGCAGGGTTTTTAAGGAATGTTAGTGGTTCTTGCAGTCTTCGCAAAGCCCGTAAAAATTGATCCGGTGCTCCTTAATGTCGTGGCCCGTGATTGAATCGGCTTGTTCATTTATTTCTTCCATAACCGCCATAGGCAGATCATGAATGGAATCGCATTCCCGGCAGATGAAATGGTAATGGGGGGAAACGTTGCCGTCAAATCGATCGAAACTGCTGCCCGATTCAATTTTGGTAACCAGGTTCTGATCGATCAATATATTGACGTTGCGATATACAGTCCCCATGCTCAGGTTGTTAAATTTTTTTTTCAGTTCATCGTAAATCCAGCTCGCCGTGGGATGGGTATCGGTATTTCTGAGGATTTTTAAAATCTCTTCCCGTTGCCGGCTGCGCTTGTACTTGTGCTTGATCATGGTGTTCACATCAATCCTTTATCATTTTTTCCTAAGGCTGATCATATATTGTTATGGTTAAAAGGTCAAGTAATTAAATAGAAAATATTAGCATTTCAGGTCACAATACAGGTGCACCGCCCTCCGGTCGGCCCGGTGGGACGGAAAAACAGCTCAGGCATTACACTTCTTTTAAAAATGTCCCCCTGCCCTGTCACTGTAACAGTCCAGGGATCTGCAGGAAATAAGATGGGACCGTCCCCCCGGCCTGGGGTATTAAAAATTAAAGCCCCCCTTAACTTTTATAACGGGCTTATTTAGAACCAGGCCGTAAAAAGGATACCCAGCACGGTGCCGCAAAAAATGCCCAGGATAGAAAGGTGGGCCCCGGCGCTCTTATAAGCGTCGGGGATTAATTCATCACAGACAATATAGAGCATGGCCCCGGCCGCAAAACCGAGAGACAGTCCCAGGACCAGGGGTGATATACTGCTGATCGCAGCCCCGATAAAAGCGCCTACTCCCATCGGCGCTCCGGCCAGGGCTGTAATAGCAACCACCTTCAGGTAACTGTAACCTCCTGCCCGGAGCGGGGCGGCTACGGCCATGCCTTCAGGGATATTATGCAGTCCGATTAAAACGGCCAGGGTGATCCCCAGCTCCGTGGAGCCGATAAACCCGGAACCGATGGCCAGCCCTTCCGGAAAGTTGTGCAGGCCAATCCCCAGGGCCAGGAGGGTGCCTTTTTTCAGGTACCCGCCAAGGTGAATGTCTTCCGGCGTAACCGGATGATGATGGGGCAGGTAATGATCCAGCAGGTAAAAAACACCCATGCCCAGGCTCAGCCCGATAATGGCGGCCAGGTAACCGCTGAAATCAATTGCTTCTTCGATCAGTTCCAAAAATACAATAGATAGCATTACCCCGGCCGCAAAAGCCAGGATCGTGCCGGTAAAACGGGAAGAAGGTTTACCCATAAAAACGGATACCAGCCCCCCCGCTCCGGTCCCGACGACCCCGGCAAGCATTCCCAGTAAACCTATCTCAAGCCAGCTCATCAAAGATCACACTTTCCATAGAAAATTTCATCTTCGACCCGGATCGGGCCCTTAAAAGCAAGCTGTAGCAACCTGCAGCGCAGATTACTACAGCTGTTTGCACTTGCTTTATCTATTTCGGTTTCAGGCCTCCTTCAAAGGCCCTCTTTAGCTCACTTCCACTTTCTGGGCGTTATCCCACAGGCCGTGGATGTTGCAGTAACTCAAGGCCACCAGCTGACCCGGTTTTTCCAGGGTAATGGTGGTGGTTACGATCGGTTCGCATTTGGCGCTTCCTTCGTTTGCTCCCTGCACAGACTCAGCGTGCGCGGCAAACTGGAAAGTGCCCAGGTGCACTATAAATTTTTCATCCTCGGGTTTAAAATAAAGCTGGATATCACGAATATGATGCTCAGTGGTGTGGGGATGGGGAATCTCTTTGCCCACACTCAGGGTAACCTCAAATGGTTCCCCTTTCTTGGCCGCCCCTTTAACCTCGATCACGGGAACATGCTTTTCTGCTTTCCAGTCGGCTGACTGGATGTGGTCGGCTAAAGAACTCATTGCAAAATCCTCCTTTTAGATTATTTATTAACCTTGTATTTATACTAATATAATAGCAAACCTTATATTTTGAAGCAAGAATATTTCAGTAAAATCGTAACTATTCCGGTCTTTTAGCTATGTTATAATAATATCCGAGCTTAAAATTCATCCCGGCAGGTGAAGCAAATATGTATAATACAATGGTGATCGAGCATTTCCAAAACCCGAGAAATGTTGGGATTATCCCCGGTGCAGACGGTATTGGGACGGTCGGTGATCCCGATTGCGGCGATTTTGTCCGGATCTATATCAGGGTCAGGGCAGACCGCCTCAAGGAAGTAAGCTTTGAAATATGCGGGTGCCCGGCTTCTATCGCCACTTCCAGCGTTCTGACTGAGATGGCAACCGGAAAATCGCTTCGCGAGGCGATTGCCATTACCGAGGAAGATGTGCTCAGGGCCCTGTCCGGCCTTCCGGAATCCAAAGCCCACTGCTCCAACATCGGGGTGGCGGCGCTGCGGCAGGCCATTGTTGACTACCTGCAGAAGCACAAAAAGAAAAAAGAAGCTTCCAAAGAGCAGGCAAAATAACACTCAAAGGAGGGTTTGCCATGGCTATAATCTGCGAAAGATGTCAAAACGAAGTTTCCGGGGAGGATCTTCATTACCATAACAATCAGCAGCTCTGCGAGGACTGTTATATGGAGGTGCTCCAGCGCCCTAAAACCTGCGATGTGGCGGCTACCCAGATGGCTAAAAAACCCCGCCGGGCCGCCGGTCAGACCGGCACCGAAGGTTTACTGGAGATCCAGAAACGGATCTACGAGTATCTGAAAGAGAACGAAAAGGCGACCCGCCGGCAGGTTATGGAAGATCTTGATATATCGGAGCTGGAGCTTGATAAGCAGGTTGCCATCCTGAGGCACTGCGAACTGGTCAAAGGCCGCAAAGAAGGGAACCAGGTTTACCTGGTGCCTTTTGATTATTGATTTTTCCCGGCAATAATGTTTCCGCTGATTCGGGCCAGGGGCAGGACGGCGGCGATGGTAAGGATCCCGGCGGCAGCAAAAGCGGTGCCCAGGCCCGGTCCCTGGGCAGCCAGCCCGAAGACCAGGGCCCCCAGGGCAAACATGATGTCAATCGAATTTTCCTGCAGGCTCATGGTAGTGGCCCGCAGTTCAGGTTTGCTTAAATCGATCAGCCAGGCGGCAAAAACCAGGGAGCTGCCCTGGATGCCCAGGCCCAGGATAACGGCGCAAACGATAACCAGGGCCGGAGAAAGGTAAATGAAAGAAAAGGCCAGGGCTCCGGCGCCGAGAAGAATCAAAAGGGGCCAGGCCAGCTTCTGGCGGCTGAAAAGATCCGAGAGCGCTCCCGCTCCCAAACAGCCCGCCACCCCGGCAATTCCCAGGGCGATAAAAAAGTAGGGCGCCTGGGAATTAGGAAAGGTTGCCTCGATGTAAACCGCCGCAAAAGAGACCACCGCACTGTAAGTGAATGAATAAAGGAGAATCCCTCCCAGCACCGGATAGATCTGCTTTTCTGTCAGAGCTGTCATGATCTGGCCCAGCGAACCGGCCACCCGGACGGACCGGTGCGATAGGTCCGGGGTTTTAACCGCATATAGTAGGATGAAAGAAATAACACAGGTAGCGGCGCTGATTATAAACCAGCTTTCATAATTAAATTCTCCGATTACAAAAAGAGCAGCCGCGGGGCCGGCCAGCAGGCCAAGGTTGATAAAGATCCGGGAAGCGCCCAGGTAGGTGCCGATTTTCCCCGGGGGAGACATATCGGCCGCCAGGGTGGAGACGCCCGGCAGGTAGACGGCAAGTCCGATCGACTGATAGATCCTGGCCGCCAGGAGCATAGAATAGGTAGGGCTGAGCATCAACAAAAGCGGAGCGGTGGCAAAAGCGAAAATTCCCAAAAGCATAGGAGGCCGGGGCCCCTTGCGGTCCATAACCGGGCCAAAGAAAAAGCGCAGCACTACTGCCATGAGAGAAAATATTGTATTCTGCAGGCCGGCCTGAAAGGGGCTGCTGCCAATGGCCAGGCTGTAACTGGGGAATATGGATACCGAAGCAAAGAGGTTGAGCACAAAAAAGAAGACCGATCCAAAAAAAAGAGCCCAGTTTAAAGGGCCGCTGATAAAAGGGCCGGTTTGCTGATAGTGATCTTGTCTGATCTGCATGTCCTGAATGCACCTGTCAGTCTGGTCGTCTTTTAAGCGCTGATTAGCCGGGTTAAGGCTTGATCCGGTCGGCCAGGTCTTTGGCAGTGATGGCGGCTACATCGGCAGCCACGTAGTGGCCGGCGGCGGCGTCAAAAAGCATTGTTGCCCAGGCCTGGCCCGTCCCGGCGGGCAGGCGGTAACAGAGGCAGAGCGGCAGGCGGGGCAGGACCCGCCATTCGACAGCCAGGTCGCCGGGCCCGTCCAGTTCCCAGCCTCCCAGGGCCAGGGCTTTTTCGCGCAGCCTTTGCAGGTTTTCCCCCCAGGCCGCGGCCAGTTCGTCTCCACAGTAGACCTGGAAGGCCTGCTGGTAAAAGAGCCCCCCGATTTCGCTCAAATTGACCCAGCGCCGGGTCAAGGGGCTGCCGTCGGCGCGATCGAGGTAATGCAGCCAGAGCGCTTCTTTGTTCTGATCGGCCGGCCTGTCTGAGCTGTCGGTCACGGCCAGCCCGGGCCAGGTGATGGTATAAGTTTCAAGCAGGTGGTTGCCGCTTAAAAAAAGTTTGCCCTCCCGGCCCTTTAAGAGACTTACCGCCGCCAGGGAGGCAACTTCCTGGGGCTCCCTATTTTTCAGCCGCTCCCTGTACTCTTCGCATCTCTGCCGCAGGGCCTTTTGCCTTTTTTGTTCGTTGGCAAAATTGTTGAGCAGGGGAGCTTGATTGTTCCGGTTTTCATCTTTCATTGGATCACCGCCATAAAATTGCAACTGCGCTCATTATAGCGATAAGAGGAG
>PWGD01000014.1 GCA_003554395.1 Syntrophomonadaceae bacterium | reverse complement strand
TGGATGGAAATTATTTTCGCGCTTCAGGAGATCCTTCCCAAACTCCTTTTACCATAGTTATTCCGCCGCCCAATGTAACAGGTTCTTTGCACATGGGCCATGCTTTGAATAATACTGTCCAGGATGTTTTAATCCGCCGCCGCAGAATGCAGGGTTACGATACACTGTGGCTGCCGGGCTGTGATCATGCCGGAATAGCAACCCAGAATGTTGTTGAAAAGCATCTGGCCGAAGAAGGGACAGACAGCCGTAAACTGGGCCGGGAAAAATTCCTGGAAAAAGTTTGGGCCTGGAAAGACACCTACCAGGAAAGGATCACCAGGCAGCTTCACCGTCTCGGCTGCTCCTGTGACTGGTCAAGAGAACGTTTTACAATGGACGAAGGGTGTTCCCGGGCCGTCCGCAGAGTGTTCGTCGATCTATACCGGCAGGGTTTGATTTACCGCGGCGATTATATGATTAACTGGTGTGCGCGCTGCTCGACCGCTCTGTCTGATATAGAAGTAGAACATGAAAATGAAGCTTCCAAGATCACCCATATCAAGTATCCTCTCGCCGAAGGAGAGGGAGACATAACTGTCGCTACCACCCGTCCCGAGTCAATGCTCGGCGACAGCGCTGTTGCTGTCCACCCCGATGATGAACGGTACCGGGCCCTGGTGGGCAAGAAAGTTATCCTGCCCCTGCTTAATCGTGAAATTCCCATTGTTGCCGATGAATATGTCGATCCTGAATTCGGAAGCGGTGCTGTTAAGGTCACCCCCGGACACGACCCTAATGACTTTGCCATCGGCCAGCGCCACAATCTGGAAGTGATCAAGGTAATCGGGGAAGACGCAAAGATGACAGCTGAAACCGGCCCCTACGAGGGTATGGATCGCTTTGACTGCCGCAGGCAGGTGGTTGAAGATTTAAAGGCCAGGGGCCTGATCGAGAAGGTCGAAGATTATGATCATTCTGTCGGGCATTGCCAGCGGTGTAATACGGTGGTTGAACCGCTCATTTCCCGGCAGTGGTTTGTTAAAATGAGACCTCTGGCCGAACCGGCCATGGAAGCGGTTAAAGAGGGGCATACCAACTTTGTTCCGCCCCGGTTTAGCCGGGTCTATCATGACTGGCTGGAAAATATCCGTGACTGGTGCATTTCACGCCAGATCTGGTGGGGGCACCGTATACCGGCCTGGTACTGCGACTGCGGTGAAGTTATAGTCGATTACGAGGATCCTGAAAGCTGTCCTGCCTGCAGCAGCAGCGAACTCAAGCAGGATCCCGATGTCCTCGACACCTGGTTTAGCTCGGCCCTGTGGCCCTTTTCCACTCTCGGCTGGCCCGATAACACTGCTGATCTTAATCATTTCTATCCGACCAGCGTCCTGGTGACCGGGTATGATATTATCTTCTTCTGGGTCGCCCGGATGATGTTTATGGGCCTGGCCTTTATGAATGATGTTCCTTTTCAAACCGTATACATTACCGGACTGGTTCGTGATGCCCTGGGGCGCAAAATGAGCAAGTCGCTGGGCAACGGCATCGACCCCCTTGAAGTCATTGAAAATTACGGGGCTGATACACTGCGCTTTACCCTGGTTACCGGACAGGCGCCGGGCAATGACCAGCGCTTCAGGCAGGAAAGCGTCGAAGCGGGGCGTAATTTCGCCAACAAAATCTGGAACGCTTCCCGCTTTGTGCTGATGAATCTTGGCGAGCAGAAAGAGCCCGGAGAAAAACCGGCGCAGTTTGCTCCGGATCAGCTGCCGGAAAACCTGACCCGGGCCGATCGCTGGATCCTGCACCGCTTCAACGAAACCGTCAAAAAAACGGAAGAGCTGTTTGAAGGATATGAGCTGGGCGAAGCGGCCCGCCTGATTTATGAGTATTTATGGAATGATTTCTGTGACTGGTATGTCGAGATCAGCAAGTATTATATTTACCGTGATAATGGCAGCCCGGAAGCGGAAGAGGATCGCAACCGGACCCGGAGTATCCTGGTTTACCTGCTTGATGGGGTAATGCGGATCCTTCACCCCTTTATGCCCTTTATTTCTGAAGAAATATGGCAGCAGCTGCCGAACCGGAGAGAAGAGGCCCTGGTTATAGCAGCCTGGCCGCAGCCGTCTGAAAAACTGGATTTCCCCCGGGAAGCAGAAGAGATGACGCTTTTTCAGGAGGTGGTCAGGGCCATCAGGAACCTGCGCAGCCAGGTCAAGCTTCCTCCCGACCAGAAGGCTCCGGTCATCGTCAGGGCCGGAGGACCTTCAGCGGCCTGCTTGGAAGAGGAAGAGCACCAGGTTAAAAGGCTGGCCTCTGTCAGCAACCTGATTATCCACCCCGAGATAGAAAAGCCTAAACAGGCCCTGGCGGCCATAATTGGTGAAGACATTGAAGTATACCTGCCCCTGGAAGGTGTGATCGACCTCGAGGCAGAAAAAGAACGCCTGAAAAAAGAACAGGCCCAGGTGGAAGCTGAAATAAAAAGGACTGAAGGCAAACTAAACAGCGAAGGTTTTATAAAAAAAGCACCTGCTGAAGTGGTAGCCAAGGAAAAATCGCGCCGGGAAGAACAGGAAGCGAGATTGCAGAAATTACAGCAGAGGCTGCAGGAGTTAAACTAGTTGATGAACAATGAACAACTTTACCTGGATACCCTGGACTGGATTCACGGTCTGAGCCGGTTTGGGATGAAGCCCGGCCTGGAACGGATGGAAGCCATGCTCGAAAAGCTTGGCAACCCTCACCGGCAGGTCAATTACGTCCATATTGCCGGAACAAACGGGAAAGGTTCCACAGCGGCTATTCTGGCCTCAATTTACACTGCGGCCGGTTACAAGACCGGCCTTTATACGTCTCCGTACCTTCTTTCTTTCACCAACCGGATGGCTATTAACGGATGCGATATTGATCCCGGAGATCTGGTCGAACTGGTCAGAAGAGTCCGTCCGGTAGTTGAAGAAGTAACTGCAGACGACCGCTACGGGCAGCCAACTGAGTTTGAAGTGGTCACCGTCCTGGCCCTTACCTATTTTGCCCGGCAAAAAGTTGACCTGGTGGTTTTGGAAGTCGGTCTGGGAGGACGCCTCGATGCCACAAATGTAGTGACCCCCCTTTTAAGCATCATAACCAATGTCGACCTGGAACATACCGAAGTGCTGGGTCATACCGTGGAAGAAGTGGCTTTTGAAAAAGCGGGTATCATAAAAAAGGGCACTCCGATCCTGACGGCAAGTGAAGATCAAAAGGTGCTCAGAGTGATTAAAGAAAAGGCTTTAAGTCTTGACGCCCCCCTCTACAGCCTGTTTTCCCCTCAAGAAAATAGTAACTGTAAAATAAACCGGCCCGTTTTTGAAGACCTGATTATAAACGACCAGGGTCAATCTTTCGCCTATAACGGATTGAATCGTTCCTATAAAAATTTAATAACCCCTCTGCGGGGCCGCTATCAAATTTATAATGCAGTTACAGCCCTGGCAGCGGCGGAACTGCTTGAAGATAAGGGCTTAATGGTAGAGGAAGAAGCGGTGCGCAGGGGGCTGGCTGAAATGATCTGGCCGGGACGCCTGGAACTGCTTAAAAATAGCCCCAAGTTGGTCATAGACGGGGCTCACAATCCGGCGGCCATTAAGCACCTGGCAGAAGCAATTCCTGAATATTTTAGTTTTAAACATTTAATCCTGGTTTTTGGTATAATGGCCGATAAAGATGCATTGGCCATGATGTCTGCCATACTGCCGCTTGTTGACCGGGTTATTTTTACCAGGGCTTCCATTCCCCGGGCCGCAAATCCCTCCCTCTTATTAAAGATGGCCCTGGTTCAGCTGCAATTTAATAGCGAAAAGGCTCTAGTAATTGAGGATGTTGGGGCGGCGCTGGAAGAGGCGCTGCATAAAGCCGGGCCGGAGGACCTGGTCCTTGTAACCGGTTCTTTTTACACTGTCAGCGATGCCAGGGCTTACTGGTTTCAGCCGGTGAAATAAATGGCGGGTTAAGCTTTCGGCAAGTTTGGATATATGTGAATATTTATAAAAAGGTGATTTATTATATTTTTAATTGGAGCCATAAAAAACCACTCTTTTAGAAGGACTTTGCAATTATTTAACGAAAGTAAGTTAAGTTAATTTGTATAAATATATATTTTTATTTATACCTAAATTTTAGCTGCCATCAAGTAACAAAGCGGCAGTAAATTAGCTGGAAAGGGTGAATAAATTAATGGCCGAACCGTCTTTCAAGGGAGGCGTTCATCCAGCTTACAACAAAGAGGCTACCTCTACGCTGGCCATTGTGAAAATGCCATTACCGCAAAAAGTGGTTGTGCCGATGCAGCAGCATATTGGAGCCCCCTGTGAACTTTTAGCCGATGTGGAAAAGATTGAGAAAGGGTTCGAGGTGAAAGCGGGTCAAAAACTCGGCGATAATAAGGGTTTTGTATCTGCCCCCGTCCATGCCCCGATCTCGGGGACAGTGGTCGACATCGGTCCGTACAACCATCCCCTGGGCATGAAGATTAATGCGGTTACCATAGAGTCGGATGGCCGCGATGAGTGGATGGATAATACTAAACCGGCTGGCAGCCTGGATGATCTTTCTGTCGATGAGATCCGCAAAATAGTTCGCGAAGCGGGTATCGTCGGCCTGGGCGGAGCAACCTTCCCCGCTCATGTCAAGCTTTCGCCGCCGGAAGATAAACCGATCGATATCGTCATTATCAACGGCGCTGAATGCGAACCTTACTTAACTGCCGATCACCGCGTTATGCTCGAAAAAGCAGAAGAGATAATCTTCGGCTTAAGGGTGATGATGAAAGCTTTAGGCGCTTCTGAGGGAATTATCGGAGTTGAAAACAACAAGCCTGATGCATACAAACTAATGGAGCGCCTGGTGGCTGAAGAAGAAAATATCAGTGCGTTCTCCCTGCCGACCAAGTATCCCCAGGGCGCTGAAAAAATGCTTATTTATGTTGCTACCGGCCGGGTTGTCCCGGCGGGAGCTCTGCCCATGGAGGTTGGGGTAGTGAACCACAACGTCGGCACGGCGGTGGCCATTACTCAGGCTATTCGCGAAGGCAAACCTCTTGTGGAGCGAGTTTTAACCGTGACGGGGTCCGGAATAAATCAACCGGCTAACCTCCTGGTCAGGCTGGGGACCCTGGTTTCTGAAGTGCTTGAGTACTGCGGGGGGATAAGCGAGTCAACCCTGAAGCTGGTTGTGGGAGGGCCGATGATGGGCCTGGCCCAACCGACTGCAGATATTCCGGTCATTAAGGGGACCTCCGGCATCCTGGCCCTGACCGACGAAGATGTATATCTTGCCGAAAGCAGTCCCTGCATCAGGTGCGCCAAGTGCGTCAGCTCCTGCCCGATGAACCTGATGCCAACATCCATCGCCCAGGCTGCAGAACACGGCAATTACAAGCGGGCGGAAGAGCTCTATGCCCTTGATTGTTTTGAATGCGGCTGCTGTTCATATATTTGCCCTTCAAAAATCCCGCTGGTCCAGTGGATCAGGATTGGTAAAAATGAAATTATGAAAAGGAAAAATAAATAACTCCGCTATCCGGGAAAGGATGTGATGGTAATAAACGGCAAATTAATCGTATCATCATCACCGCATATAAAATCGGTTGAATCAATCCAGAGCGTGATGACTGATGTGTTGATTGCTCTTTTTCCTGCGGCCCTGATGGCAGTGCTCCTGTTTGGTTACCGGGCTCTTTTGACCATAATAATCGGTGTTTTCTCTGCTATGCTGGCAGAAGCGATCTGGCGGCGCAAGCGTGATTTATTTAGCGATGGTAGTGCAGCGGTTACCGGCTTGCTCCTGGCCCTGATTCTCCCGGCAGCCGTGCCGTGGTGGGTGGTGGTTATCGGCTCTTTTTCTGCCATCATTATCGGTAAGCAGGTTTTTGGCGGGATCGGTTACAATATTTTTAATCCGGCTTTGGTTGGCCGGGCCATCCTGGTTGTTTCATGGGGCGGACATATGGCCGGTGATATTTGGCCCTCGCCGCAGCCTTTTGCTTTTGGTTATGATGCGGCTATTGTAACCGGGGCCACAGTCCTTGCTTCTCGGGAATTAGCAGTTACTTTCAGCCTTCCGGAGATGTTCATCGGCAATATTCCCGGATCTCTGGGAGAAACCTCCGCCCTGGCCTTACTGATCGGAGGCATCTGGTTGGTTTATAAAGGCCATATTGATTACCGGATCCCGGGCGGTTTCATCGGCACTGTTTTCATTTTGGGTCTTTTATTCGGCGGAGGTTTTTATGCTAACAACCTCATGACCGGCCTTTTCCATGTTGTAGCAGGAGGGGTTATGATTGGCGCTATCTATATGGCTACCGACTTTGTCAGCACCCCTGTTACCCCGGTCGGCCGCCTTATCTTCGGTATCGGCTGCGGAGTTATTACGATGTTGATCAGGCTGTGGGGAACCCTGCCGGAAGGGGTTACTTTTGGCATTCTGCTCATGAATGCGGTGACCCCCATCATAGATAATTTTACGATTCCCAGGCAGTTTGGGGGGGTGAATAAGAGTGCGTGATGTCCTGCGTTTATCGATAACCCTGGCCCTGGTCGCCATTGCCTCGGCAGCTCTGCTGACCGGGGTGTACAATGTTACCGAACCGGTTATCCGGGAAAGGGAAGAGCGGGATTATTTAGAAGCCCTTGAAAGATTTTTCCCGGAAATTGATCAATTTGAAACAGAAAAAATTAATGGTGATACTTATGACCTGGTTTATGATCAGGCTGGAGAAAAACTTGGGGTTATGGCTACGGTAAAGACCCAGGGTTATGACGGAACCATTACCTATAACCTGGCAATTAATACCGATGCTGAAATAATAGGAATTTTAGTAGTATCCCACACTGAAACACCTGGTATTGGCGATATTATTACCACCGACAACTTCCAGGAGCAGTTCATAGGAAAAAGTTTTGAGGATCCAATCGAGCCTGGCGAAGATGTTGATATAGTCAGCGGGGCCACATTGAGTACGGGAGCGATGATCAGCTCAATCAGGCGTGCCCTCAACACGGTCGGGGAAAATTTCCTGGACATGGAAAGGCAGGCTTTTGAATTCGAAGATCTGGATGACGGGTTCTACCGGGGCACTGTCGATGGCACCTACGGGCCCCTCACCGTTGAAGTCGAGTTCAGAGACGGGAGAATCCAAACTATAGAAATTATTGAACACAATGAAACTGAAGCTTATTTTGTCGATGCTTACCCGGAAATTCCTCAAAGAATAATCGAGGAGCAGAAGCTTGAAGTAGATGTGGAAACCGGTGCGACTTTGAGCGCCGAAAGAATTGTATCCGCTGTAAAAAATGCCCTGGAGGGCGCCCCCGAGGGTGAAAACGGAGGCGGTGATAACTGATGAGTGCCAATAATCCTTATCTGGATGATTTATCACGGGGGATAATCAGGGAAAACCCCGTATTCCGTTTACTGTTGGGAATGTGTCCTGTGCTCGGGGTAACCGGTTATTTGATAAACGGACTGGGAATGGGCCTGGCGGCTGCAGCAGTTTTAATTGCTTCCAACGTGGTCATAGCCAGCTTGAAGAACTTTATACCGCCCCAGGTCAGGATCCCCTGTTTTATCGTGGTCATTGCTACTTTTGTTACGGTAATAGAAATGTTGCTACAGGCTTTTCAACCGGCCCTTTATGAAGCGCTGGGAGTTTTTGTGCCCCTGATCGTGGTTAATTGTGTTATCCTGGGCCGGGCCGAGGCTTTCGCCAGCAAAAAACCTGTCCTGCGCTCACTGGTGGATGGCATTGGAGTCGGCTTAGGCTTTACCCTGGCTCTTGGTATCCTGGCTTTGGTTCGTGAAGTATTTGGGCACGGCACTATTATGGGCCCCGGTCCGGACAGCGCCATCCTGCTTTTTGGAGAAGGCTTTGAGCCAATGGCCCTCTTTGGCCAACCGGCCGGAGCATTTATCGCCCTGGGCCTTTTGCTGGGGATAACCAATGTAATCTTTAAGAAGTTTAACATAAAATAAAAAAACCGGCTTTTGCAGGTCCAAGAATTGCTTGAGTGGAAAAAAGAACTACCGGTAGCGGGAGGTTTATAGGGAACGACTGTTATCAATAATATTTATCTATATCCTGGTTGAAAACTTTGTTTTACAGCGTTTCTTCGGGATCTGCCCTTTCCTTGGAGTATCCAGGAAGATGGAAACTGCGATAGGCATGAGTATGGCGGTGGTTTTTGTGATGACCATGGCCACTATCGTCACCTGGCTTCTCTTTACCTTTGTGCTTGAACCGTTTAACCTGCAGTATCTGCAAATTGTTACCTTTATCCTGGTTATAGCTTCCCTGGTCCAGCTGGTGGAAACCACCTTGCGAAAAATCAGCCCTACCCTCTACCAGGGCCTGGGCATTTTTCTCCCTTTGATTACAACCAACTGCGCCATTATGGCTGTAGCTCTTCTGGCGGTAAGGGAAGAATTTGTTTTTATTGAAGCGGTGGTGTTTGGGGTTGCAGCCTCGCTGGGCTTTTCTCTGGCGCTTGTTATTATGGCCGGGATCAGGGAGCGCCTGGAGCTGGCGGAGATACCGGACGTTTTACAGGGTTCGGCGGTTACACTAATAACGGCAGGAATCTTGTCCCTGGCTTTCATGGGCTTCAGGGGCATGCTGTCTTTATAGAACATTGT
>PWGD01000004.1 GCA_003554395.1 Syntrophomonadaceae bacterium | reverse complement strand
AGCGGCGCGAAAACAAGGGCGACAATACTCATCAGCTTAATCAGGATGTTCAGCGACGGCCCGGCTGTATCCTTAAACGGGTCGCCGACCGTATCGCCGACCACGGCCGCTTTATGGGCTTCGCTGCCTTTGCCGCCGTGATGGCCTGCTTCGATGTATTTCTTGGCATTGTCCCAGGCGCCGCCGGCATTGGCCATATTGATGGCCTGCAGAACCCCGGTTACCAGGGCTCCGGCCAGCAGGCCGCCGAGGGCCGCTTTGCCCAGGAAAGGAATCAAACCGACGGCCAGGGGTGCTGCTACCGCCATCAAGCCGGGGATAATCATTTCCCGCAGGGCGGCCTTGGTGCTGATGTCAACACATCTGGCATATTCCGGTTTGGCCTTGCCTTCCATCAGCCCTTCAATTTCTTTGAACTGGCGCCGGATTTCCTCGATCAAGGAAAAAGCGGCGTTGCCGACCGCTTCCATGGTCCTTGAAGTGAAGAAATAGGTCAACACCCCGCCGATGAGCAGGCCGGCAATAACCTGGGGACTGGTTATATCGATTACTTCCAATCCCGCCACCTGCGAGTAAGCGGTAAAGAGGGCCAGGGCCGTCAAAGCGGCGGACCCGATTGCAAAACCCTTGCCAATGGCCGCTGTGGTGTTGCCCAGGGAGTCGAGCTGGTCGGTAATCTGGCGCACCTCCGGCTCCAGCTCGGCCATTTCGGCAATACCGCCGGCATTGTCGGCCACCGGGCCGTAGGCGTCAACGGCAACGGTCATCCCAACTGTCGAAAGCATCCCTACCGCCGAGATGGCAATGCCGTAAATGCCCGCAAATTGATATGAAATCAAAATCGCGGCGACGATTGTAATGATCGGAAATGTAGTACTCTTCATTCCTACCGCCAGGCCGCTGATGATATTAGTGGCGGTTCCGGTCAGTGACGCCCGGGCAATATTCTGGACCGGCTTAAAGTGATCCGAAGTGTAGTATTCGGTCAAGCGGCCGATGATAACTCCGGCGAACAGACCGGCAACCACGGCGATAAAGGGCCCGTAATCGGTAAAAACTCCCTCGCTGATAAACCAGTTGACCATGAAATAGGCCACCACCAGGACTACCAGGGCGCTGACCCAGATGCCCCGTTCCAGAACCGCTCCCAACCGGGCCCCCTCCTTGGCCCGGACGAAGAAAAAGGCAAATATGGAAGCCAGGATGCCCACCGAGGCCACCAGTAGCGGCAGGAGGGTCCCTTCAAAACCGTAGAGCACAATTCCCAGGGTCATGGTAGCAATCATCGAACCGACATAGGATTCAAAGAGGTCGGCGCCCATTCCGGCTACATCGCCGACATTGTCCCCCACGTTATCGGCTATAACCCCGGCATTGCGGGGGTCGTCTTCGGGAATACCCGCTTCGACCTTGCCGACCAGGTCGGCTCCGACGTCGGCCGCCTTGGTGTAAATGCCGCCTCCGACACGGGCAAACAGGGCAATCGAACTTGCGCCCAGGGCGTAACCGTTAATCACGCTCGGTTCGCGGATAAAAATGTAGAGCACACCCAGGCCCAACAGGCCCAGGCCGGCAACCATCATACCCATAATAGTCCCGCTGGAAAAAGCCGTGGTCAAGGCCGGGTTGATGCCCGAGCGGGCCGCTTGGGCGGTGCGGACATTGGCTTTCGTGGCCACCGTCATGCCCACGTAACCGGCTGTCCCGGAAAGGACGGCCCCGACTATGAAGCTAACCGCGGTAAGTATGTTAATGACAACTGCCAGGACCACCGCCAGCACGACCACAAATATGACCAGGTAAGTGTATTCGCGCTTTAAGAAAGCCATGGCCCCTTCGTGAATGGCAGCGGCAATCTCTTGCATGTGTTCACTTCCGGCTTCGGCCTTGCTCAGCTTGGACCATAAGATTAGTGCAAAAATCAGGGCAGCCAGGGCACAGGCCGGAACCACGTACAATAACCATTCCATCTTCTACTACCTCCTTGAGTTCAGTTACTTGTAGCTTAGTCGTTTATATATAGTAAGCCGGAGAAAGAAAGAGTAACCCGCTTTCTCCGAAATATCACACCATATTTTATATCATAAAACAGCTGCCAATACCAAAGTTATTTCCATCCCGGATCCGGTGAATCCTGCCTGTCACAACCCGAACCTGCTTTTGATTTGCTCATTACGGGGCTTACAAAACCGGATAATCTCCCGTGAAACAGGCCCGGCACAGCTTTTCGGCGGGCAGGCCAACAGCCTCAACCGTTCGTTCCATGCTCAGGTAACCGATAGAATCGGCCCCGGTTACAGAGGGGATTTCTTCAACCCGCCGGTTATAGGCGATTAGCTCATGGGCATCGGGGATGTCTATGCCGTAATAACAGGACCCCTTCACCGGCGGAGAGCTGATCCGCAGGTGAACTTCCCGGGCTCCGGCCCGGCGCATGATTTTAATCAGCTTGACGCTGGTGGTGCCGCGCACGATTGAATCGTCAACCAGGACCACCCTTTTGCCTTCGACAATTTTTCTCACGGGGTTTAACTTGATATCGACCCCCTCTTCCCGCATCTTCTGAGTCGGCTTAATAAAAGTTCTCCCGATGTAGCGGTTTTTAACCAGGCCCATCTCGTAGGGCAGCCCCGCTTCCTCGGCAAAACCTGAAGCGGCGGCAATGCTCGAATCGGGCACGCCTGAGACAATATCAGCTTCCACCGGGTGCTCCCGGGCCAGCTGCCGCCCCAGCTCACGGCGGACCAGGTGGACGTTTCTGCCCTGTAAATTGCTGTCCGGACGGGCAAAATAGATGTATTCAAAAACACAGAGCTTGGAGCAGGGAGAGTCGATGATCCGGCGGCTGTGCAGGCCCCTTTCGTCCAGGACCAGCATTTCTCCGGGTTCCAGGTCGCGTATAAATTCAGCTCCGATCGTGTCGAAAGCGCAGGTTTCAGAAGCCATAAAATAGCCTCCACCCTCCAAGGAAGCGACCGAAAGGGGGCGGAAACCGAAACCGTCGCGCAAACCGATCACTTTGTGGCCGTCGCTAACTATAAAGGCATAGGCCCCCTTTAAGCGGGGCACTACTTCGGCCAGGGCTTCTTCCAGCTTCGCGCTGCCCTGCCTGGCAATCATGTGGGCCAACAACTCACTGTCTGTATCGGTCTGGAATATGGCTCCCTGGCATTCCAGCTCTTCTCGGAGTTCACCGGCGTTGAGCAGGTAGCCGTTGTGGATAATGGCCAGCTCGCCATGCCGGTAGCGCAGCTTTAGAGGCTGGGTGTTCTCGGGGCTGCGTCCGCCCTCCCCGTAGGAATAACGAACATGGCCCAGGGCCAGCCGGCATACGATGCCTTTTAAATCGGCGCTATCCGGAAAAACATCCGAAACCAGGCCCATTCCCCGCTTCAGCCACATCTTGCGCCCTTCTCCCGGTCCGGCGGCAATGCCGGCCGATTCCTGGCCGCGGTGCTGGAGAGCATAGAGAGAAAAGCAGGTTAAAAAAGCCAGCGGCTGGTCCTCGGCAAACCCGCCGCAAACTCCACAGGCTTCATTTAGCTCCCGGGCCCTTAAATTTTCAATCCCCACCAAAAATCCTCCTCACCGGTTCCCTGAACCTGGCCTGACTAATCTTTGAGATGAGAGCTGGCAAATAAAAACGATCATAAAGGTTGCCGGCCGTTTTTGAAAGGAACTCAACCGGGCTAGTCCACGGCCGGGGTGTCGTTTTCTTCCAGGCGGCGCAGGACTTCCCGGTAAGCTTCTATCACCCCGCCCATATCACGGCGGAAGCGGTCCTTGTCAAGTTTTTCCCCACTGCTGCTGTCCCAAAAGCGGCAGGTATCGGGAGAGATTTCATCGCCAAGCAAGATTTTGCCATTATGGCGGCCGAATTCCAGCTTAAAGTCGACCAGGACAATGTTTTTTTCTTTTAAATATGGAACCAGGATCTGATTGACCTTGAGAGCTATCCGCTCTATTTCCGCCATTTCTTCCGGTTCAGCCAGTTCCATGGCATAAATATGATAATGGTTGATCATGGGATCATGCAGCTGGTCATCTTTTAAAGAGAATTCAAGCACCGTTTTTTTCAGTTCGGTTTTTTCCGGGATGCCAAGGCGCTCAGAAAGGCTGCCGGCGGCAATATTGCGCACAATCACTTCCACCGGGATGATTTCTAAAAATTTGACCAGCATTTCCCGCTCGCTGACCGTTTTTAGATAGTGGGTTTCGATGCCCTGTTTTTCGAGCAGGCTGAAAAACAGCGCTGATAAGCGGTTGTTCAAAATGCCTTTGTCCTCCAGGCGATCTTTCTTGACCCCGTCGAAAGCGGTGGCTTCGTCTTTAAATTCAACCAGGACTACAGCCGGATCGTCGGTCCGGTATATCTTTTTTGCTTTACCCTCGTACAGAAACTCTTTTTTTTGCACCATTCATTTCCCCTTTCCGTTCAAAAAGATCTATGCATTAAGCTCTTAAGGATCTAACTAACCCTCCAGCTCTCTTATTCAAGGCCCAGGCGGCGGTAGATATGTTCAATTCTCTGCAGGTAATGGTCCGGGTTAAAACAATCTTCCAGTTTTTCGCTGCCGAGCTGCTCCCGGACGATATCATTTTCTGACAGGATCTCCTTAAAAGAGCGGTCTTTTGCCCAGGCTTCCATGGCGCATTCCTGGACCAGGTTGTAGGCTTCTTCCCGCCGCAGGCCACTTCCGACCAGTTCGAGGAGCACCTTCTGGGAAAAAATCAGCCCGCCGGTCAGCTCTAAATTGGCGGCCATGTGCTCCGGATAAACTTCAAGGCCTCTGATCACCCGGATCATCTGCTGTAAGATATGGTCGGTTATGATAGTTGCGTCGGGCAGGATTACCCTTTCCACTGAAGAATGCGAAATATCGCGCTCCTGCCAGAGGGCTACATTTTCCAGGGCCGTCCCGGCATAACCGCGCAGCAGCCGGGCCAGACCGCAAACCTGTTCGCAGGTGACCGGATTGCGCTTGTGAGGCATGGCCGAAGAACCTTTTTGTCCCTTGTAAAAGGGTTCTTCCAGTTCCCTGACTTCGGTGCGCTGCTGGTTGCGGATTTCCAGGGCCATTTTTTCCAGGGTGGCCCCGATGATGGCCAGTGTTCCCATAAATTCGGCGTGGCGATCACGCTGCAGGACCTGGGTCGAAACCGGGGCCGGTTCCAAACCCAGTTTCCTGCAGACATATTCCTCAATGAAGGGGTCGATATGGGCAAAATTGCCGACGGCACCGGATAGTTTGCCCACCCGGACCGCCTCTTTGGCCCGGGCCAGACGAACCTGATCCCGCCGCACCTCTGATAACCAGAGGGCAAACTTCAAGCCCAGGCTGGTCGGCTCGGCATGGACCCCGTGGGTCCTGCCGACCACCGGGGTATTTTTATATTTTAAAGCCTTTTCTTTGAGGGCCTCTTCCAGCTCCTCCAGGCCTTCTGCAATCAACTGGGCCGCTTCCTGGATCAGGACCGAAAGGGCGGTATCGACGACATCGTAAGAAGTGAGTCCGTAATGGAAATAGCGGCTTTCCTCTCCCAGCGATTCGGCCACAGAGCGGGTAAACGCCACCACGTCGTGCCGGGTTTCCTTTTCCAGTTCCTCAATTCTGGCCAGGTTAAAAGCAGAATTTTTAGCAATCAGCTCGGCCGCTTCCCTGGGGATCACCCCCAGCTCGGCCCAGCCTTCTGAAGCCAGGATTTCCACCTCAAGGAACTTCCGGTAGCGATTTTCCAGGCTCCAGATCCTGCCCATCTCCGGCCGCGTGTAACGTTCTATCATTCGGAACCACCTTCGCCGGGGCGCTTGCACTGGGCTGTTTTTTCCCTCAACTTGCAGTCTTTTTCTTCCACTTTCGCCGCCAGTTCCTGGCGGTAGTTATTGAGCTTTTCACGGATATTCTTGTCTCCGAGGGCCAGGATCTCAGCAGCCAGCAGTCCGGCGTTAAACGCCCCGTTGACAGAGACCGTGGCCACCGGGATACCCTGGGGCATCTGGACAATGGAGTAAAGAGAATCGACTCCATGCATCGGCTCAATGGCAATCGGCACTCCAATCACCGGCAGCAGGGTCATCGAAGCCAGGACGCCGGGCAAATGGGCTGCGCCCCCGGCTCCGGCAACAATTACTTTTATTCCGGCGCTTTCAGCGCCGCGGGCATAACGGGCCGTTTTTTCCGGATGACGGTGGGCGCTCGAAATCACCATTTCATAAGTGATGCCAAAAAGCTCCAACGCCTCTGCGCATTTATTCATGATCGGCAGATCCGAATCACTGCCCATGACTATACCAACCTTAACTTCTTGTTCTTCAGGCATTTAAGAATCAACTCCATCCCGGAATATTTTTAGATTGGTCCAAAAAAGTGCAGCAGCGAAATGGCGGCCAGGAAGTACAGCAGCCAGTGGACCTGGTCGAATTTTCCGGAAACAACTTTGACCAGCGGGAAAGCGATAAAACCAAAAGCGATTCCGTCGGCAATGCTGTACGCCAGCGGCATGAAAATAATGGTCAGAAATGCCGGCAGGGCTTCTGTAAAATCATCAAAATTGACTTTCATAACCGATCCCATCATCAGGACCCCAACAATAACCAGGGCGGGGGCGGTGGCTTCCGGCGGAACCAGCCCGGCCAGGGGGGCCAGGAACAGGGTCAGGAAAAAGAGAATCCCCACCACAATCGAGGTAAATCCGGTCCGGCCGCCTTCGGATATGCCGGCGGTGGATTCGATATAGGTGGTAACAGTACTGGTCCCGATTATCGCTCCCCCCATGGTCCCGACTGCATCGGCCAGCATCGCTTTATTGACCTTGGGCAGGCGTCCCTTATCGTCTAAAAAGCCGGCCCGGGCACCGGTTCCGAGCAGGGTGCCCATGGTATCAAAAACATCGACAAAAACAAAAGAAAAGATGACAAAAATAGGGATGGCAAAAGTGGCCCGCAAATCAAACTGGAACAGGATCGGAGCCAGGCTGGCCGGCGGTCCAAAAATATCGCCCAGCCCGGTCGGTACCGGTTGTATGCCCATGATAAAGCTGACCACGGTAGTCAAAAGAATCCCCAGCAGGATCGCCCCCCTCACCTTGCGGGCCATCAGGATAGAGATGATCAGAAGTCCGATTAAAGCAAGCAGCGGCCCCGGGGCGGTAAGATCGCCCAAAGTAACCTGGGTCGCCTCATAACCAACGATGATTCCAGCGTTCTGGAGACCGATATAGGCGATGAACAAGCCGATGCCGGCCGCTACCGCGTGCTTCAGGCTGGAGGGAACCGCGGCATCAAAATGGGAAACCAGGCCTGTGACGGCTAAAATCAGAAAAACAATACCGGAGATAAAAACGGCCCCGAGGGCTGCCTGCCAGCCGTACTGGGCCGCTACCACGAAAGCGAAAAAGGCGTTTAAACCCATTCCACTGGCCAGGGCAAAGGGATAGTTGGTCAACAGACCCATCAGGATCGTGGTCACCCCGGCGGCAATAATGGTGGCCGTCATAACCGCCCCAAAATCCATGCCGGCAGCGCTTAAAATATCCGGGTTAACAAATATAATATAGGCCATGGTCATAAACGTAGTTACACCGGCGGTGATTTCGGTTTTCGTATTGGTATTGTGTTCCTTGAACTTAAAAAAATTCTCCATTTTTCTCCTCCTTGGGATTATTCGGAAAGGATCTGAACAGGAATTGGTTGCGCTAAATTATTGGGCCCGGTTTATGATTGGCAGTTCAAGGCTCACCTCCCGGAATAATATTAAAACCCGGGCAGATAGGTATCGAGTGAAACCTACCCGCCTGGGCTTTTATCCCTCCGGTGTGACAACCTGGCTTGGAATTCGTTGAGAATCCCCGGTTTTCCAGGATGCCTGTGTCCCTCGGACCAGCCCGGGAAAGAAAGGCCTGGCATCAACATCTGGCAGCTAATCCCGGCGGAACCCTAGACACACTTTCCCTCGCTTACACATTTATTCCCGTCATCAACAAATTATAATTTTCGCCGTTTAATTATGGATTCCTTCAAATCCTTAAAATAAAATCAGCATCTGCCCTTTTTCCCCCATTGTAATATCGGGGACGGTTCTTGATATTCCTTTGTGGCAGGATTTAGGGGTTCATAAAAGAACTAAATAAAAAGAGTTCCAAACCACTGCCAAACAAATCAATGAATAACCGGACCGTAAACAGACTGGCCGGCCTGGGTTAAGGAAACGGTCCAAAAGGACTAAAAGCGATTTTAAAAAATAAAAGCCACAGGAGGGAAAAAAGATGGAATTAGATCAGCAGATGCAGTATATCGCCGGGATGATGGCGGTCGCCGCCAGGACGGCACCCAAAGGCAAAGGTGAAGATTTTATTGAAATCAGGGTCCTAAGTGGTGAGAAAATATCCGCTTTGGCCGAGGCCATGTTTGAGTACGGAGAAGTAAGTAAAAAACCAAATTTTGACCGGGACGGGAAAAATGTGCGCGACTCAGAGGCCGTGCTGCTTCTGGCTTTAAAGAAATCCGGCACCCTCGGTTTGAACTGCGGGGCCTGTGGTTATGATAGTTGTGTAGAATTGGAAGAAAACCTCAAAGTAGGACCGGAGTTTGAAGGCCCTCTTTGTGCCTGGCGCCTGATCGATCTGGGCATTGCCCTGGGTTCGGCCGTCAAAACGGCCTCCCTTTTTAATGCCGACAACCGGATCATGTACCGCATCGGGGTAGCCGCCCTGCGCGCCGGCATGATCAAAGGTGAAATTGCCGTAGGGGTGCCTATTTCGGCAACCGGTAAAAACATATATTTCGATCGCTAATATTTTTTATTTTTTTTTGCTTGACATCACCTGGAAGCTGTGCTAATCTTTTAAATCAAGAATATAAGATCATGCCTATGACAGGAACTAGTAACTT
>PWGD01000036.1 GCA_003554395.1 Syntrophomonadaceae bacterium | reverse complement strand
TCGTTATTGAAATGACTATTAAATAAAAAAAATCTTCTATCATCAGGTCCACCATCAGGTCCACCTTCCCGGTTGGGCGCTTATAACCTGAAAAAGCCAGTGCCATCAATGCCAGCTTTAAAATGACCTCCTCCAGTGATTGTGAGCAGCTGTTCAGCACTTCCAGGCTGTTTCGAAGATGTGGAGATGATGCGGGGAAAGCACTTTAAAAGCCTCGGCCAGGCTGCAGTTTTGGTTTTGGGCCTGTTCCCGGGCCCTGGCGGTCAGGTACTCTTTGAGCAGCTTTCCTTTTTCTGCAGGAAACTGGCTGGCATGGCAGTCAATGGCGGCCAATTTTAGGTCCCAGTAAGCGGAGGCATCGATAAAGGTGTTGGGGTAGGCGCTGAAATAGAAGGCCACGGTATTGATTTTATAGGGCTCCAGCCCTTCTTCCAGGTTCTCGGGGCAGAAATAGGGCATCCCGGACAGGAAAGCAGCTTCGGCTCCGGCCCGGCCGGTGCGGATATGGTCGGAATGAGCTTCATAAGGCAGCCAGGGGTCGCAGACCAGCACGGCGGAGGGCTTAAATTTTCTTATGGTACGGGTGATTTTGGACCGGATTTCTTCATAAGGCAAATTGCCTCCGTCCGGGTAATCAAGCCACAGCAAAGCATCAACTCCCAGGATGGCAGCTGCCTTTTCTGTTTCTCCGCGCCTGTTAAGGGCTAAGTGGCTCCGGCTTACGGATTGATCGTAAGTTCCGGCCGAGCCGTCTGTAACTGTAAGCCAGGTTACCTTTAATCCGGCCCGGCTGAGCCTGGCGATGGTAGCGCCGGCCCCGATTTCAAGATCATCGGGGTGGGGCTGGATGCAAAGCAGGTGATCGGCCTGGAGAAGATCGGGTCTTGGGAAAAACTCGCAAAGATCCGCTTTCACTGGTTATCCTCTTTTCTTTCTGATCCCATAAACCAGCATAGCATACTTTTCTAAAGCAGGAAATGATTGATCATTGAAGAATGTCAAAAGCTAACAGATTTATTAGTTTTAGTAGTGCTTCTGCCGAACTTCGGCGGGAACGGAGAAGATACAATATGGATCAAGAACAAAGCGGCGGTTTTTCCTCTCCGCAGTATGTGAACTGGGTTTTTAAGCCGGACCAGGCAGGCGGGGGATTTTCTTTGGGGCCTCATAAAATGCCGGTCCGTTTGAATTTCTAAGTCTTTTCCCTGGCCTTGGAAAAAAGCGAGGGTGGAATTTGTGATTGGTATTCGTTATTCAGATGACGCCGATAAAGCGGTGCGGGTAATCAGGGAAGTGGTTGATGAACACCCCCTGCCCCTGATTAACCCTGAAGCGCATGTTTTTGTTGACGATCTCGGCGATAACAGTGTTGATATTGTTGCCCGGATCTGGACTCCCACCTCGGAATGGTACACTGTAAAACGGGAATTGCTATGGCAAATCAAGATTGCCATCGAGACGGCCGGGATCCAGATTCCATTTCCGCAGCGAGTGCTCTGGTATGGAACTGATGAGAAAAAAGATCAGGAAAAAGCGGCCGAAGCCGGTAAACAAGGGGCATCTTCAGAGAAATGATAGCCTGTTTCCACGCTGCTGCTTTTTAAACGCAAGCTTTAACCCTTGCCGCAGGCCCGGCGACCTTCAAAAAAAGCAAATTCACTCCTCCGCTTATTGACATTCCAGGGGAAATTGCTTAAACTATTAACAGATATTCTATATAATTAGTAGGGAAAAACTGAAAAGGATAGAGGACATTAATGAAATCGCAAAAATGTAACTGAACCGATTGGCCATATTCCCCTCCTTACCTTGCCGAATGCTGGATGCCGACGGCGCTGTTCGGGGGGACAATTACAGAGAGTAAGATTAATGAGCTTGGAATACTGCTGTGATCTCAGTTGGGCCCTAACCTAAAGGAGGTTTTTATAAATGCAGCTTTCAACAAAAGCCCGTTATGCTGTCCGGGCGCTGGTTGAGCTGGCTTTAAAGTACGGCCAGGAACCGGTTAAATTAAAAGATATTGCCTCCGGACAGGACATTTCCCTGAAATACCTGGAGCAGGTCATGTTCCCTCTTCGCATCAGCGGTTATGTAAAAACTCATAAGGGCAGCCGGGGCGGTTACGTCCTGGCCAAACCACCGGAAGATATCAACCTTTATGATGTAATCCGGACAGTCGAGGGCTCACTTTCACTGGTTGATTGTGTTGATAATCCAGAAAGCTGCGACCGGGTGAATCAATGCGTTACCCGCCGGGTTTGGTTGGGATTGAAAGAGGCAATCTATAATGAGCTGAGTAATATATCGCTGGCTGAACTGGCGGAAAAACAGCACCTGCTTTATACTGAAGCAGAGCAGTAAAAATTTTTATCCAGGCCGTTCAGGCAGAGACTCTTTATAAACAAGCGAGGATTGTTCAAAGATGGAAAAAACAACTTTATTAATTGAGGGTATGAGCTGCGCAAGCTGCTCCTTGGGGCTGGAAAAAGCCCTCCGGGATCAGAGAGGCATAAGAGAAGCCTCGGTCAATTTTGCCGCCGGTAAAGCCTACCTTTCATATGATCCCGAGGTCATTTCCCGGGATGATATTCTAGAAGTCGTCAAGGAAACCGGGTTTGAAGGGTTTTTTGAAGGATCGTTAGAAGATCAGGCCGGGCCATTGGCTGAGGCTATTTTTGAGATAGAAGGAATGAGCTGCGCTTCCTGTGCCCGGGGCCTGGAAGAGACCCTGAAAAACGAAGCGGGGGTTATTGAAGCCTCCGTTAATTTTGCTGCTGAAAAAGCGGCTGTTAAGTACAACCGAAATGAAACCGACCCAGCGACAATTTCAGGACTGGTGGAAAGCGCCGGTTACCGGGTTGTTTCCGGCGGTAAGGATGATAAGGATAAAGAGGGCGCTATAACGGCACCCGGTGGGGAAAAGGAAGCACTCGATCGCGATGAAGCCGCCATCAGCCGCGCCGCCGGGAAGATGTGGTTTGCTGCTGTCTTTGCCGGGGTGATCATGATCCTGATGATGATTCATATGTTCGTGGCACCCATTCCCTACTATTTTGAGATCAGCCTGGTACTGGCTTTTCCGGCCATTTTTATTGCCGGTTATCAAACTCACCGGGGCACCTTGCTGGCCCTGAAAAGGGGCAGCGCCAACATGGATACCCTGATCACCCTCGGGTCGGTCCCTCCATATTTGCTGAGTGTGCTAAGTTTTTGGTTTCCCCTGACCACCTTCGTAGAAATGGCGGCCAGTATTATGGCCCTGCATTTGGTGGGACGTTTTCTCGAGACAAAGTCCAAGGGCCGGGCGTCGCAGGCGATCAAGAAACTTTTGGCCCTGGAAGCGAAAACGGCCCGGATAATGGAAGCCGGCACAGAGCGGGAGATCCCCGTTGAGGAGCTTCAGCCGGGTCAGATCATGATCATACGGCCGGGAGAAAAAATTCCCACTGACGGAATTGTCGTTAGCGGCCGGAGCAGTATCGATGAATCGATGGCTACCGGGGAGTCGATGCCGATAGAGAAAAAAGAAGGTGATGAAGTAATTGGGGCTACCATCAACCGCCAGGGTGCCCTGCAGGTCAGGGCGACCAGGGTCGGTAAAGATACCTTTTTAGCCCAGGTTATTAAAATGGTCGAGCAATGCCAGGGTTCGAAGGTCCCGATCCAGGAATTTGCCGATCGGGTTACCGGTTATTTTGTCCCCGTAGTGATCCTGATTGCCCTGGCTTCGTTTACCTCCTGGCTGCTCTTTCCGGATTTCCACAGTTCCATTGTTGCCTTCTTTAACCCGCCCTGGGCCAACCTCGATGTCCCGACCATTACCCTGGCCTTTATGGCGGCAACAGCGGTGCTGGTAATCTCCTGTCCCTGTGCCCTGGGTCTGGCTACCCCGACCGCCCTGATGGTCGGCAGCGGTATGGGTGCCGAAAAGGGGATCCTGATCAGGAGCGGCGAAGCCATCCAGACTATGAAAGATATAAAAATTATTGCCTTTGATAAAACAGGAACTTTGACCAGGGGAAAGCCCCAGGTGACGGATGTTATCCCTGTCAACGGTTACGATAAAAATGAGCTGCTCTATTATGCGGCCGGGGTAGAGGTGGTATCGGAGCATCCCCTTGGCGCCGCCGTGGCGGAAAAAGCATCCCAGGAGGGTATTAAGCCGGGCCAGGTTAATGAATTCAGTTCAGTGACCGGCCAGGGGGTCGAAGGTAGTATCGAAGGCAAAAATGTGCTGGTCGGCAGCAGGCGCCTGATCGAAGGGCGCGAGATCGACATGGACGGCGCTGGCAGCAGGATGGAAAAACTGGAAGGCGAAGGTAAAACAGCCATCCTGGCTGCCGTTGACGGCAGGCTGGCCGGTATTGTGGCGGTAGCCGATACGATCAAGGACGAAACTGCCGCTGCCGTAGCGGAACTTGAAAAAATGGGCTTCAGAACGGCCATGATTACCGGTGATAACTGGACCACGGCCAATGCCATTGCCCGGCAGGTCGGCATCAGCAAGGTCCTGGCCGAAGTTCTTCCCGAGGGCAAGGTGGATGAAATAAAGCGGCTTCAGGATCAATATGATATGGTGGCCATGGTCGGTGACGGCATCAATGATGCCCCGGCCCTGAAGCAGGCCAACGTTGGAATCGCCATCGGCACCGGCACCGATGTGGCCATCGAAGCAGCTGATATCACCCTGGTCCGCGGAGACCTGGGGGCGGTGGTTTCGGCCATCAAGTTATCCCAGGCCACTTTCGGGAAAATCCGCCAGAATTATTTTTGGGCCTGGTTTTATAACAGCATTGCCATACCGGTTGCTTTCCTGGGCCTGCTGCATCCCATTATCGGTGCCGGGGCCATGGCGGCCAGCTCGCTGAACGTGGTCCTTAATTCGCTGCGTTTAAGAAAAGTTAACCTGGATCCCGGTTTCAAGCTTCAGCGGGAAGCCTGAGGATAGCTTTTTGGCATTAGCAATTCCCCTCCCCCTGGTATTTAACGGGGGGTTATTTTTTTTAAATCCGCTTTCAAAGAAGCTGCAATCCTCTCTATCATAAGGGTTTACGAGGCAATAAAAATAATTATTGATATAAATTCTTTATAATAGCAGGAGCTTTTATTAAAAAATAGAATAGAAAAATAACGACAAATACAGGGAGGTATAAATATGACTGTAAAAGTTGGCCAGGCAGCCCCAGAATTTGAAGCTGATGCCTATGTAGACGGCGATTTTAAGAAAATTAAGCTTTCAGACTACAAGGATAAATGGGTGGTGCTCTGCTTCTATCCCGGTGATTTTACCTTTGTTTGACCGACAGAATTGGCGTCAGTTGCCGCCAGATATAAAGAACTGCAAGATCTCGGAGTAGAAGTTTTATCATGCAGTGTGGACAGCAAGTTTACCCATAAGATCTGGCAGGAAGTCGAGCTTTCAAAAATGGTTGATGGTGGAGTCCCCTTCCCAATGTTGTCAGATACAGGCGGGCGGATCGGCAGTTTATATGGAGTGTATGATGAAGAAGGCGGTGTTAATGTCCGGGGCCGTTTCCTGATTGATCCGGACGGCAAGATCCAGGCCATGGAAGTGCTTACCCCTCCGGTGGGCCGGAACTTCTCCGAACTGGTCCGCCAGGTGCAGGCTTTCCAGCATGTGCGTAAAACCGGGGAGCCGACACCAGCTGGTTGGCAGCCGGGTAAAAAAACCCTCAAACCGGGCCCGGAACTGGTGGGCAAGGTTTGGGAAACCTGGAAAATTGGCGATTAAACACAGAGGAGAGGCCAATCGTGCTTACATTTTATTGCTATCCGACCTGAACTACGTGTCGTAAGGCGAAAGCGTGGCTTTCCGAGCATAATGTTGAATTTGAGTATCACGACATACTGAAGCAGCCCCTGGAGGAGGAGGAACTGGGTGAACTGGCTTCACGGGGCAAAATGAGTATCAGGGACCTGCTCAACCCGGGCAGTAAGGGTTTCAAAGATTTAAAGCTGGATCTGGACAGTATTACCGACCCGGAAGCAGCTGAACTGATTAACAAGAACCCTAAGATTATGCGCAGGCCTCTTTTAACCGATGGGAAAAAGCTGGCCGCCGGTTTCAAGCCAGAGCAATACAGCAGCCTGGTTGGGACCGGGTAAAAGGCTGGTGGTGTAATAAAAGGGGATTTACCTCCATATGGGGGATCAATAAGCATGGGGGATCAATAAGCTCATGATTACTTGTGGCCGGATATTTGATCATATCCGGCCTTTTTGTCATAATATAGTCAAGTTCGCCCGGTGGCTTAATCCTTAAACCGGAGCATGCCTTAACGGAAAAGGGAGGTATAAGACCATGAAAAAGTTCTTTTCCGGAGTTACCATTGAGTGTGCGAGCGGGGATATTGCGGGACAGGAAGACATGACGGCGGTTGTCAATGCTGCCAATGCCCAATTAAAGCCGGGCGGCGGCGTAGCGGGTGCACTGCACCGGGCGGCCGGCCCGGGGCTGGAAGAGGAGTGCCGCCCCCTGGCGCCGATTAAGCCCGGGGAAGCGGTCATAACCGGGGGACATAACTTGCCTAACCGGTATGTGATCCACTGCCTGGGGCCGGTTTACGGCCATGACAAGCCCGAAGAGAAATTTCTGGCAGAGTGCTACCGCAACGCCCTGCGCCTGGCCGAAGAAAACAAGGTCGAATCGATCGCTTTTCCTTCTCTTTCAACCGGGGCCTTTGGCTACCCGATGGAAGATGCGGCTGAAATAGCCTTCAGGACCATTAAAGAGGTGTTACCAGAACTGAAGGAGGTTAAGCAGATCCGTTTTGTCCTGCGGGGAGGACAGGCGATTGAAATTCATCAGCAGTATTTGGAAAAAGTATTCGGACAGTAAGTGTATAGAGGAAGGGCCCTAATTATTGCCGCTGTTTCAGGTCGAAAGCGGGGACATACATTTCATGAGTTTAATTGAAGCGCTCGTATTTGGCATCGTTCAGGGTATCTCTGAATTTTTACCCATTTCAAGCACGGCCCACATTGTGATTGTCGAGCTGTTACTCGGTTACAATTTCCCCGGCCTGGCCTTCGAAATTTATCTCCATCTTGCCTCCGTTTTTGCGGTTATCCTCTATTTCCGCCGGGAACTGGCGGCTTTAGTCACCGGCTTTTTTCGCTACTTCGGTGAAAAAACTGCCGAGAACAGGGTCCATTTCAAATTTGGGATTTATATTATCATCGCTACGGCTATAACCGGGGTGTTGGGCATAGTTTTAAAATTCCAGGTTGTAGATTTCATGAAAACGCCTGCTTTTATAGCGGCGGCCCTGGCCGTCACCGGAACGGCCCTGATTTTTATTGAGCGGTTCAAAAAATACGGCAGCCGCCGGGAAAAAAATATGACCGGCCTGGATGCAGTGCTGGTGGGATTAGCCCAAACTGTGGCTGTTCTGCCAGGCATATCGAGGTCGGGATCAACGGTGATTGTTGCTCTCTGGGCCGGCCTGGACCGGGATACAGCGGTCCGGTATTCATTCCTTTTGGCCATACCGGCCATCCTGGGCTCAACTGTTTTGGCCGTCGGAGAAGTATCCCTGGAGATCTGGGCTCCTGTAGGGTCCGCTCCCATGGTTGTCTCTTTCCTGGCTTCCTTTGTCTTTTCATTAATTGGTATCGTATGGCTGATCGATTTTTTAAAAAAAGGCCGCCTGGGCTATTTTGCCGCTTACTGCTTTATCCTTGCGTTATTGGTTTACTTCTTCGTCCAGGAAATACCCCCGACGCTTTAGGGTTCTCCCTTGATCAAGACGCCTTCTGCCGGCCTCATATTTTATCAAAAGGGGGGCAGGTATAAGCTCTCCGCTTAAAGAACTTATTATTTTAAGTTTTAACTACTGGCCTAAGAAGGTGGTTTAAATGGAAACTAGTGCTGCAGGGCTTGAAAAAGCAATTAAGGCCATTAAAATCGGCCTGTCCTTGCCAGAGCAGGATCACCTGCACCGGGAACTGGAAGAATTATTAGGCTGGCTGGAACCGCTGCTTGCATTTAATACCGGTGAAACCGAGCCGCTTTTGTTTGGCCATGAAGCGGTTAACGTCCTGAGGGAGGATCATCCCCAGGAGGGCAGACTGGCTGAACTGCAGGAAGCCGCTCCAAATTTTGCCGGCGGTTTTTACCTGGTCCCAAAAATCATGGATTAATATGCAGGCAGCAGAAGGGGAGATAAAAATTGGAATTAAGGAAAACAACTGTCCGCCAGGCCGCTGATGCAGTTTGGAAGGGTGAGATAACTGCGCACCAGTTAATTGAAAAAACCCTCAAGAACTGCTCTGTCCTTAATGAAGGACTCAACATATTTACTTATTTAGCCGGTATCGACGCCGTCGAGCAGGCTAAAGCTGTGGACCAGAAGATTAAGAACGGTGAAAAACCGCCCCTGGCTGGAATACCGGTAGCGGTTAAAGACGATCTTTGCTATGGAGTTTTGCCGACCGGCCTGGGCTCTCCCGCCTTCAGTGAATTTATCTCTCCGGTAACGGCGGCGGCGGTAGAAAGATTAATGGAAGCGGGTGCTGTGGTTATCGGTAAAACCAACCTGGATGATATGGGCCAGGGCTCGACCACCCTTTCTTCTCCCAACGGCCCGACGGTTAACCCCTGGCTGGCCGGAAGAACGGCCGGAAGCGCCGGTGCGGCGGCGGTTGCCACCGGGGTCTGTATGCTGGCCGTTGAAAGTGACAGCGGGGGGGCCCTGCGCCAGGGAGCTTCGCACTGCGGGGTGGCCGGCCTGCGTCCAACCACGGGACGGGTTTCAAGGCACGGCTTAAACGCCCATTGCAGTTCTTTTGCCCGGGTGGGAATAACCGCTTTTTCCGGTGAGGACATTTCTGAGGTTCTGGATCTGATCTCCGGTTTTGACGAACGTGATGCCGCTACTGCTGTTTGCCGGGAGGGGATCTCAGAAATAATCAAAGCTCCGGGTTCTAAAGATATAACCATCGGCTACCCGGTCACAGCTTTTGATTACCTGGAGCCTGAACTGCGGGAAATATTTGAACAGGCCCGGGAGCGGTTTGCCGAAGGCGGTTACCGGATCGAAGAGGTCGACCTGGGCCTGCTGCGTGAAGGCCTGCTGGCCTATTATGTGATCGCCATGGCGGAAGCTTTTTCCAACCATGCCCGCTTTGATGGAATCCGTTTTGGCAAAACCGCGGAAGCGGATAGCCTGGAAGAGATGTATGAGCAGTCCCGGGCTGAAATCCTGGGCAGAGAAGCCAGGCGCCGCAGCATTTTTGGCGCATTTTTGCTTAGCAAGGACAATTACGGCCGCTATTACCGCCAGGCCTTGAAAATCTGGGAGATGGTCCGGCAGGAATTCGAGACGGTTTTTGAGCGGTGCGATTTGCTAATGCTGCCTGCCGCCAGAAGCCTCCCCCGGTCCCTGGAAGGAGAAAGCGGCTTTCTCGAGGGCTGGTCCGAAGATCTTTACTGCGCTCCGGTAAGCCTCTCCGGGATGCCTGCTCTAACCATTCCCGCCGGCCAGGTTGATCAGCTTCCTGTGGGCATGCAGCTGGTCGGCCCCCCGTTCAGCGAAAAAATGCTGCTCGCGGTCGGATCCGCTTCCGGGTCCACAGGGAAATAATGGGATGGTGGAGACAGTTGGCAGGCCCAATTTATCAGTGTCCGAATGATTTTGGTAAGCCGGCCGGCACAGTTAGGGAAGGAAGGTTATTATGAAATATGAAGTTGTAATCGGCCTGGAGGTTCATGTTGAAATGCTCACCGGGTCTAAATTATTCTGCTCCTGCCCCAACCGCTTTGTGGCTGAGCCAAATGTCAATACCTGCCCGGTATGCCTGGGTTTTCCCGGGGCCCTGCCGCAGCTGAACCGGGAAGCCCTGCAGCAGGCCCTTAGAGCCGCTGTGGCCCTTAATTGCAAGGTGGCTCTTTACAGCTACTTTGATCGTAAAAACTATTTCTATCCGGATATGCCTAAAGGATACCAGATCTCACAGCATTATATCCCGCTTGGCAGTAATGGCTTTTTGGATATCGAAGACGAGAAAGGAGAGCTAAAACAAGTCGGCATCGGCAGGGTCCACATCGAAGAGGATGCCGGCAAACTGCTCCATGAAGCCGGAGGGGCTTCCGGCGGCTCCTCCATGGTTGATTATAACCGGGCCGGGGGGCCGTTGATCGAAATAGTTTCCGAACCGGATCTGAGGTCATCGGGAGAAGCGCGCCGCTACCTGGAAAAGCTGAAAAGCATTATGCAGTACGCCGGGGTTTCCGACTGCAAAATGGAAGAGGGAAGCCTGCGCTGCGACGCCAATGTGTCTTTGCGGATTCCCGGTGATCAATCCTTTGGTATCAAGACTGAATTAAAAAATATGAATTCATTCCGGGCCGTTGAAAAATCCCTGGATCATGACATAAAAAGGCAGGCCAGGATCCTGGACAGTGGAGAAAAAGTGGTTACCCAGACCCTGCGCTGGGATGAAGACAGACAGGAAACAATCGTGATGAGAGGGAAGCTGGAGGCCGGCGATTACCGCTGTTTTGCCGACCCCGAACTGGCCCCGATCGAGCTTACAGCAGAAGAAGTGGAACTGGCCCGCCAAAATCTGCCGGAAATGGCCGCTGAAAGGGCCAGGCGTTTTGTAGAACAGTACGGCCTCCCGGAGTACGATGCCGGTGTTTTGACGGCTTCCCGCTGCCTGGCCGATTATTTCGAGTCCTGCCTGGAGCATTTCAATAAGCCGAAAGAAGTTAGCAACTGGGTGATGGGTGAATTCTCAGCTCACCTTAACAATGCTGGTTTGGAAGCGGATCAGGCTTCTTTTACCCCTGAAGATATGGTTGAACTGCTGAAGATGATTGATGAGCAGGTTATCAGCGGCAAAATTGCCAAGGAAGTTTTGGAGAAGGCTTTTGTGAGCGGTAAAAAGCCGCGCCTGGTGGTTGAAGAAGAAGGGCTGCTGCAGATCTCGGACCAGTCGGAACTGGAAGCGATCATTGACCGGGTGATTAGTGAGAACCCGGACACGGTGGAAAGTTACCGCGGCGGCAAGGGTAAAGCGCTGGGCCACCTGGTCGGCCAGGTCATGAAAGCGACCCGGGGCAAAGCCAATCCCCAGCTGGTTAATGAACTGCTGGTCAAAAAAATTAACAGTTGAGGGCCCGAGAGGTTTTGTCTTTGCTTGACTGTCTTTAAGGCAGGATTGCAGGCCGTAACTGTCTTCTCCGTGACCAGTTTTTTATCCGGTCAGCTCCTGACCCGGTCATAGGCCCACTCTACCCAGAGCATGGCGATTTCAAGATCTTCTTTATCCACCGTGGCCCCGCACCAGAAACGGAGGCCTGAGGGGGCGTCCCGGTAGGAGGCGATATCGTAGGCCACGCCTTCCGACTCGAGCAGTTCGGTCAATGCTTTAACCCGGTCGGGGCTGAGTTCAACTTTCAGGCAGACGCTGGTATTGGACCGGATCGCCGGATCGGCGGCCAGGAAATGAATCCAGCTGTTTCTTTCCACAAATTCCTCAATGACGGCCAGGTTTTCATTACTGCGCCTGATTAGTTCGGCCAGGCCCCCTATTTCTTCGGCCCACCGCAGGGCATCGAGATAGTCTTCGACGCAGAGCAGGGAAGGAGTGTTAATGGTCGATCCTTCAAATAGGTCTGCCATCAGTTTGCCTTTTTTCTTCAGGCGAAATATCTTGGGAAGAGGCCAGGGCGGATTGTAGTTCTCCAGGCGCTGAACGGCGCGGGGTGAAAGGATAAGCATACCGTGAGCGCCTTCCCCACCGGGCACTTTTTGCCAGGAAAAAGTGGTTACATCGAGTTTTTCCCAGGGCAAATTCACCGCAAAGACAGCGGAGGTGGCGTCGCACAGAGTCAACCCTTTACGGTGGCCGGGGATAAAATTGCCGTCCGGCACCCTGACCCCGCTGGTAGTCCCATTCCAGGTGATAACAAGATCGTTGTTGAAATTGATCTTCGACAGATCGGGCAACCCGCCGTAGTCGGCGGCATGATAACGGGCCTTTTCCAGTTTGAGCTGGTTCCTGATATCGTCGGCCCAGGTTTTGCCGAAGGATTCGAAATGCACCACTTCTACCGGCCTCTCGCCGAGAAGATTCCACATGGCCATTTCAAAAGCCCCCGTATCCGAAGCGGGAACTATGGCGGCCAGGTATTCTTCAGGCAGGCCCAGGATTCTTTTTGTGCTGTCGATTGCTTCTTTGAGTTTTGCTTTACCGGTTGCGCTGCGGTGCGAACGGCCCAGGGGGGCATTGCGGAGCGCTTCCAGGTTGTAACCAGGACGCTTGGCGCACGGCCCGGAAGAGAAGTAGGCTTTCAGGGGTTTTTTTTGCGGTTTTGAGGGCATTCTATAAACCTCCATCTGGACTGGAAAAACGCCGATTGTTTAAACAAATCATATCTTAGCCTTACATATAAGTAAACACCAATTGCGCGGGGCCCAGTATATGATATAATGCGTCTAGACCTAATTGATAATTGTTCTCAAAAAGCCTGGTTGCAAATATATGCCAGTATGCTTTCTAAGTAAAATATTTTCCCCTGATACTGCTCCATTAATTGAAATTATCACTTGTGAGAAAGGTAGAGATGGATGAAAAAAGTATCATTTGCCCTGACTGTTCTGCTTCTGATCATGGCCCTTTCCGGCTGCGCTGTCGAAGAAGCGGAACCTGAGAGAGAAGAACCGGTTCTGCAGGTAGTGACCACTATCTACCCCCTGGCCGATTTTGTCAAACAGTTGGGCGGAAACCGGGTGGAAGTGTCTAATCTTTTACCGGCCGGATCAAGCCCCCACACTTACGAGCCCACGGTTGAACAGGCCCGGCTGGTGGACCGGGCGGACCTGTTTGTCTATGTGGGAGCGGGCCTGGATAACTGGGCAGTAAATATGACTGAAGCAGCCGGCACCGAAATTGTGACTTTAGATTTATCAAAGCAGGTCAATTTAATAGGATCTGTCGGTTATTATGATCTTGACAGCAATGATCTGGAACAAGACAACCACCACGAAAATCATGACCATGATGCCTGTGACCATGACCATGGCCCGGAAGATCCCCACTTCTGGCTTGATCCCCTGGTGGTGCGGGACTCGATTTGCCCCGCCCTTCATGGAGAACTGGTTGGGCTGGATCCCGGGTCTGAAACTTATTTTAAGCGCAGGCTTGAGCAGTACCAACAGGAACTGACTGTTTTACACGAAGAACTGGAAGCAGCGACTGCCGGCTTTTCCAGGGACAGCTTCATTGCTTTTCATTCAGCCTGGCAGTACTTTGCCGGTCGTTACGGTTTGGAAGAACTGGCCGTAATAGCACAGTTTCCCGGCCAGGAACCCTCGGCCGGCTGGGTTGCCGAGCTGGTGGAATTGATCAGGGAAGAAGATATAGGCGCTATTTTAACCGAGCCCCAATTTTCGCCTGAACTGGCTGAAAGGATTGCTGAAGAGAGCGGCACCAAAGTAAAGGTTGTCGACCCCCTGGGCGGAGAAGGAGTTCCCGGCAGGGAAACCTACCTGGAATTAATGAGATTTAACCTGTCTATTTTTAGAGCAGCCATGGAATAAAGCCCTGCAGGAATAAGGAGCAGATTAAATTGAATGAAGTAATAGCAGCTCATAACCTGGCCGTCGCCCTGGGCGGCAAAACGGTCCTGGAAGACATAACTTTTACGGCCGGCAGCGGAGAATTAACGGGAGTTATCGGCCCGAACGGTGCGGGAAAAACAACCCTGCTGCGGGCGATTTTAGGTCTGGTCCCCCTTCAGGAGGGCAGCCTGAGTGTGTTTGGAATTTCCGGGAGGCGGTTGAAAGATATCAGGCCCCGGATCGGCTACATGCCCCAGCGCCAATCTTTTGAAAGACGCTTTCCGCTTTCCTCCGCCGATGTGGTTGCTACTGGTCTTCTTTCACCGCAGACAATTTTTCGCAGGATTCGGGGTAGAGAGGATCAGGTTAGAAAAGCGCTGCGGGCGGTGGGGATGGAGGGTTATTATCACCGTCCTTTTCAGGGCCTTTCCGGGGGGGAACAGCAGCGAGTTCTGCTGGCCCGGGCCCTGTCCAGGCGCCCCAAGCTGCTCCTGCTGGATGAACCGAATACCGGCCTTGATTTTCCAGCCCAGCAGAGTTTTGTCAAACTGTTAAGAGAGCTTAAAGATAAAGAAGGGCTGGCCATAATCCTGGTTTCACATGACCTGGCCTCCATAGCGCCTGCAGCGGACAAGCTGCTCTGCATTAACCGGACCATGCATATTCACGGTCATCCCGCTGAAGTTTTGCGCAGCCCCTACCTTGATGAAGCGTACCGCTGTCAGTTCGATTTTCTAACCACGGGAGGCGATAGTGAGAGGTGCTGGCATTGAGCGAGATCCTGGCCTACGGCTTCATGCAAAGGGCTTTGCTTGCCGCCCTGCTGGTGGGCCTTCTTTGCCCGACCATCTCTTTTTTTGTTGTCTTAAAACGCCTCTCTTTCCTGGGTGCCGGTATTTCACATACTGCCCTGGGGGGAATTGCCATCGGCCTGGCTTCAGGAGTGGATCCGGTCCTGACCGGCAGCATTTTTGCCGTGGGGACGGCTATGAGTACCGGTCACATTAGCCGCCTGGGTAAAATAAGCGAAGATACGGTAATCGGCATTTTCTATGCTTCCGGCATGGCCCTGGGCATAGCTCTGATCAGCACTTTCAAAGGCTACTATCCGGAACTATTTTCCCTCCTATTCGGAAATATCCTCGCCGTTTCAAGCCGGCACTTACAGTTGATGGCCGTGGTCCTGGCCGTAATTTTGGTTTTTGTCCTGCTTTTTTTTAAAGAACTACTGGCAATTTGCTTTGATGAGGAAATGGCCATTGCGGGGGGGCTTCCGGTCGGCCCTCTTTACATGGGCCTGCTGGCGGCAATCGGCTTGACGGTGATGGTTTCTATCCAGCTTGTCGGTGTGGTCCTGGTTGCGGCTCTGCTGGTTATTCCCGGCGCTACAGCCTACCGCCTCAGCAGCAATTACCGCAGTATGTTTGCTTTTTCTCTGATTATCGGCCTGAGCGGTTGCTTTGGGGGTCTTTTTGTTTCTTATTTCTTCCCGGTTCCCCCGGGGGCGGCCATTGTTCTGATCCTGGCTGCAATATTTGCCGGGGCCGTTGCTGTTAAATATTACCTGGAAAGGCGCCCCTAACTTTTTCTCGGGGCCAGGCCTCTCCCGTTGTTCAGGGTTCTCATTAAAAGGGAGGGTTTTCGAGATTAATAAGTCATTTTTGCAGGAAGCTAGAGAGCTGCTGCGCCGGAAAGGTTACAGGCTTACCGGCCCCCGGCTGGCCATTCTCGGCTATCTGGCCGAAGTAAAAGGGCATCCGAATGCGCAGGGGATTTATGCGGGCATCCATTCCGAATATCCGGAAATCGGAATGGCCACAGTTTACCGCACCGTGGATCTGCTGGCCAAAGTCGGTCTTCTGCGGATCCTGGCTTTAAAAAATAACCAGGCCCGCTACGAGCTAAACCGGTTCGGTGATCACCACCATCACCTGGTTTGTAAGACCTGCGGGAAGATTGCCGAGTTCGACAGCTGTAATTTTCAGTTGATATCCGTTGAAATTGAGGAAGTGACCCGGTTTAGGATTGATGAGCATACTCTCGAGGTCTACGGCTGCTGCCCGGGATGTTTGGCCGGTAGCAGGGATTATTCTACTGAAAAGATATAGTAATAAATGGGCTGGCCTCCATACTGCAGCTCAATTTCCAGTTCCGGATTATTTTCCGCTACGGCCCTAGCAAGACTATCGGCTTCTGAGCGCGGGATGTCATGGCCGTAAAAGATAGTTGCGATATCGTTGTCTTCTTCGATGATTTCATCCGCCAGCTCCAGCGCCGTTTGCTTCAATCCCTGGCTCGCGGAAACAATTTTATCTCCGAAAAGGCCCAGGTATTCGCCGGCCTTAACTTCCAGGCCTTTGACTGAAGTAGCCCTGGTGGCATAAGTTACCAGGCCGGTTTTTACCCTGTTCATCCCCTCGATCATGGCTGTTAAGTTATTGTCAAAGCTTTGGTCCGGTTTGTAGGCCAGAAGCGCACCCAGGCCCTCGGGCAGGGTCCTGGTCTCCACCACTTCAACATTTTTTTCGGACAGGTTTTTCACCTGTTCGGCAACCATAATAATATTTTTATTGTTCGGCAGTATAATTGCCGCCTTCTGGGGCAGTTTCCGGACAGCCTTCAAGAGATCTTCGACCTTGGGGTTCATGGTCTGGCCGCCAAAAACAATCTCGTCTGCACCCAGGCTGAGAAAGATTTCCCGGAACCCTTCGCCAAATGAAACCGATATAATCCCGGTTTCGCCCTGTTCCCGGCGGCCCGTACCGGGCAGGATCAGGGGTGTTTCCACTGCCGCAGCCGATGAGGCGGCTTCTTCATGCTGGTCCTCCATGTTTTCGATCTTGATATTATGCAAAGAACCGTAGTTGTGGGCAATCTGCAGGATCAAACCGGGTGATTGCGTGTGGATGTGAATTTTAGCCAGGTTTTTATCAGCGGCAACGATCAGGGAATCCCCGCCGGAGGCCAGTTCGTCTTCAAGGCCTGAAAAGTCCCCGTTCTCTGCTTTAATTACCATTTCGGTGCAGTAGGGATACAGAAGATCGAGCGGTTCGGGGGTGAATACTTCCGTACTTTTCTCATATAGGGCGGCAACTGTGGTGGGATCATCATCAAGTGCGCCTTTCCGGCCTTGATGCAGGAGGTCATTCAGAGATTTTTTCATGGCATATAAACAGCCTTCAAAAAAAACAAGCAGGCCCAGGCCCCCGGCATCGACAACTCCAGCTTCTTTAAGGGCGGGAAGCATTTCGGTGGTTTTTTCAAGGGCCTCTTTACCGCTCTTAACCGCCTCTTCCAAGCTTTTGTGAATATCTTCGCCCTGGCGGACGGCATTCCTTACTCCGCGGGCCATCTCCCTGGCCACAGTTAAGATCGTCCCTTCAACGGGAGTGGAAACCGCCTTGTAAGCATATACCACGGCGTACTGGAGGGCTTTACTCAGTTCACCCGGGGAAACGGTCTCTTTTTGCTGCAGTCCGTGAGCAATCCCCCGCAAAATTTGGGACAGGATCACCCCAGAGTTGCCGCGGGCCCCCATCAAAGCATGGGAGGCCACGATCTCTGACAGTTCCCCTATGGACTGCCCTTCATAGGACATAGAGCCCTCAACGGCGGCGCCCAGGGTCATGCTCATATTGGTCCCGGTATCTCCGTCGGGAACGGGAAATACATTGAGGGCATCAATCTTGTCTTTTTCTCGTTCAAAGAAGTAACTGGCGCCCAGGATCATCTTTTTAAAATCTTTTACAGACAGCAAATAATCCGGTTGAATTCTAATATCACTTTCCATTACGATACTCCTTAAATGATATTGAACCTCACTAATCAGAATAATACCATAAAATTAATGGTTATTCTACTAAAGCCCGTCCTACCTCATGCAACTCGGTGGATCTCCCCCTCTGCCGCTTGGTTTAGACATGGTTTCGAAGCATTAGTTCAGCCGGATGCGGTTCCAGGTATACCTGGTCCTGGAGGTATGAATCCTTGTATTTGCGAACGTAATGTCCGACCAGGGTCAGGGGTACTACCAGGGGGATCATAAAGCGGGCGTATTTCTCGATCACTTCCGAAAGTTCCGTTTTTTCATCGCCGGTGAGGAAGGTTTTAAAGTGGCCCATGATGTGATAGAGGACATTGACGTTTTTCTTGACAGTCGCTTTTAAAGCCATTGCTTCCGCCAGGCTCTCCTGGTATTGTTCCAGCAGTTGGTCCCGGGGCATATTCTTCCCGGCGGCAACCAGCCTGCCCATTTGGGCAAGGTGTTTGGGGCTGTGGGCCATCAACTGCAGTTTATGGCGGGTATGGAATTGGACCAGTTTTTTATAATCCGGCTCATGCTCCAAAAAGGACTGCCAGCGATAGTAGCAGTAGACCCGTTCAATAAAGTTCTCGCGTAGGTTTGCGTCATGCAGGCGGCCCTCTTCTTCAACTGGTAGAAGAGGGAACCGGTTTACCACGGCTGAGGCAAAAAGGCCCCGGCCTTTTTTCTGAGCCTGGCCTGAATTTCCATACACCTTAACCCGGAAAAGGCCTGAACTGGGTGAATCTTTTTTGAAAATAAAGGCGCATAATTGTTCATTTTCCAGCTCCCTTGTTTTAACATCGCAAAATTTTTGCATTTTGTCGGTATGGTCGACACTGCTCCTGGTGGTGACAAGGCGGGGCTGATCGGGGTCGCCTTTCAAGTGCATTGCTTCCCGGGGCACCGGCAGGCCGCATTCCACCTCGGGGCAGACCGGAACAAATTGAAAATAATTGGCCAGCACATCAGTTATATAGCGGTCATGCTTATGCCCGCCGTCATACCTGACCCGGTTGCCAAGGAGACAGGAGCTAACCCCTACTTTAATTTTTTCCTCCATTTTAAACTTAAGGCCTCCTTTTTGAAAAATTAATGTAGTAAAAAAGATGTTTTTGCTTTATATTAATTTTAAACCATTAGAATGTGATAATGCAAAATAATTGCTGCCCGGGAACTAAAACCGGCAGCCGGCAGTCTATTAATCAGACAATCATAAGGGGTGAAGGCAATGCGTAAAAAGAAAGCGTTTTTAATTTTTTTACTGTTTATTGTCCTGCTGATTGTTTTTCCTGGCGCCGGGTGCCGGCCCGGAGACGACGAAATTGATACCGGCGTAAGGGAAGAAGAGGAAGCATTGATCATGGGTGAAGGGATTTATGTCGGGCAAATCGACAGCCGTTCTGTTGAAATTGAGGAGGACGGGCAGGCCAAAGCATATGGACTTGCCGAAGAGATCGACGTTTCAGAAATAAGGAGCGGTTCCAAAGTCGCTTTCACTTATGACGATGGGGGAGAAAGGCCGCTGCTGCGCTCGATAGAAGTTATCGAACCGGCGGCAGAGGAAGTTCTGCGGGGAGAAGGGATTTACACCGGCCGGATTGACAGCCGCTCCGTGGAAATTGAAGTCAACGGTGAGTACAGGGCCTTTGCGCTCAGCAGCGAAACGGTAGTGGAAGGGTTAAGCGACGGTTCAAAAATTGCCTTTACCTACCGGGAAAGCGAACAACGGCCCATGCTGTTGGCGGTTGAAGTGCTTGAAGAGCCGGAAGATGAGGCCGGCGATGAAATCCTGGAAATCGAGGCCGAGGGAATCCTGGTCGGCCAGATCGACACCCAGTCCATAGAAGTTTTAAGAACCAGGGCTTTTGCCCTGGGTGAAGGCGTAGAAGTCGATCATATCGCCGCTGGATCCAGGGTCGCTTTTACTTACACCGAAACCGGAGAACGGCCGGTCCTTGATTACATCGAAGCAGTGGACAGCCATCCTGAAGGCGAACTCAGGTCCGGAATCCTGGTCGGCCAGATCGACAGCCATTCGGTGGAGATAGAATATGATCAGGCTTTTACCCTTGGAGCTGCAGTAAGTGTCGAAGAGATAGCCGACGGCTCGGCAATAGTTTTTACTTACCGTGTAGGCCCGGTGCGTCCGGGGATCACTTCAATTTCCGGGTTATAAGCCGGCGGGGCCGGACCCCGCTTTTTTTGAAAAAGTTTAGGCTTGTTTGTTTGGCTTGAAACATGTTAATATAAGGCACGATAAAAATAGCCTCTGGCCGGAAGACATGGCCTTTTTTTGTTTTTTCATGCCGGGGCGGGATTGATTGGGTGGGGGAAGCGACATGAAGTATGGGTGGTTGATGATCATTATGCTGGCCCTGATTATTGTTAGCGGTTGTTCGGAAAATGAAGCAGAAGAGGCCGGCGAGGAACCGGTAGAAGAGATTGCTTCTGATGAGCGCGATCCGGGCCCGGAAGAATATGAAGCCAAGCCCTGCGCAGATCCAAAAGCGGTCAGCATTGAATTGACCGAATATAATTCTGAAGACGGAAAAGTGACAGTTAAAATTGACAGCTTCCTGGTTGATGATATAATCCCGGATCAGGTCAATAATTTTTTCGCGACTGATAAAGGCGCCGAAGACGGCACAGGGATTTATTTTGAAAGCTCAGAGCTCAAGCTATTCGAAGGAGAAGTTTATTACCTGGCCTTTTTTATGACCATAAAAAGCATAGAAGACGGTTTTGAAAAAATTGCCCATGCCTCCAGCGATCAACAACCGCTACTAATAACTGAAGAGGGGTTGGAGCATGAAAGGACGATTACGAAGTTTAAGTACACCGGGGAGGTCGCTGATTATGCAGCCCCAAGGGTCCTGCCTGCAGGATCTGAAGGAGTAATCGTTTTTGCCTGTCCGGCCGGAGAAAGGCCCTCTGAAGTGCATTATATCTATTCCCTGGCTGGAAATGAAATACCGGAAGCTGTAAAAGGGAAAATCATCCTGCCTTTAAATACTTTAACAAATAATTAAAGTATGATGTGCGATTTAAGGCAGGAATAAGGCCCTCAATGTAGAAATTTTTTCGATGCAGCAATGAGGCATTTTAACAATCATGCTTTTTAAGGGCAGGGTTTATATTATTAAGACAGGGCTGTTTCACGGGGCATCCCGGATGTGAAACAGCTTATCTATGGCTTGATGAATGTTTAAGCACGGCGTTCAGCTTTTTGGCCGGTTCAATTGTCTTTGAGAGGGGTAGAAAATGATAGATTGCAAAAGCTGCGGCATGAATTACGATGAAAATGAATATGGATTATGTCCTTATTGCGGCGAACAGGCGGTTGGAAGTTCTGAAAAAGTACAAGAAACTTTGCCCGATCAAGAAAAAGAAACACCAGCGTTGAAGCCGGATCAACAGGAAAAAAACGGATCGGGTAAAAATACTTTAAAGTTTATTATCATTGGCGCCGCGGCCGTGGCTGTGGTCGGTGTTGCCATTTCGGCCATTTTTGCCCTGGGCGGCAGCGATGTTACTGTTCCGGATCAATATCCGACCATCCAGGAAGCGATCGATGCGGCCGAAGATGGTGATGAAATTGTGGTTGATGTGGGCGTCTACAGGGAGAACCTAGATTTTAAAGGCAAAAACATTATTTTGCGCAGTACCGACCCGGATGATCCGGGGGTGGTTGATTCAACCATCATTGATGGAGGAGGCAGCGGAGCAGTTGTTTCTTTCCGGAGCGGGGAAAGCGAAGAAGCGGTCTTGAGCGGTTTTACCATTACCAGGGGCGGCGGTTTGCTGATTTCGGGCGGCAGTTCCCCGCTGATCAAGAAAAATAACATTGAAGACAACTCTGCCGAGGTTGGAGCAGGCATAGCAATTTTTGATTCTTCACCGACGATCCTGGAAAATACAATTATCGGCAACTCCGGGTTTTGGGGCGGAGGACTCCATATAGAGGAATCATCCCCCCTTGTCGAAGGCAACATTATTCGGAGAAACAGAGCCGAATACGGCAGCGGGATAGTTATATATTCCAATGCCGCGCCCATACTGCTCAATAATACTATTTCGGAAAATACTGCCGGCCAGCTGGGCGGGGGAGTAGCCATAGCCGGAAATTCCACGCCTGCCCTGGACGGCAACACCATCATCGATAATTCTGCCGAGCGGGGTGGCGGACTCTACATCGAAGACTCCGAGCCGGTTGTGGAAAACAACATCATATCCGGTAATCGCGCCGGCAACGGAGGCGGGCTGTTCCTGGTGAATTCATTAAGCACCGCTCTGATCATTATCGGCAATGAAATTGCCGATAACCTGGCTGTAATGGCCGGCGCCGGTTTATACATGGAAGGCTCTTCACCGACCCTGGAAGATAACTACTTTATCAATAATTTATCCGAGCGCCTGGGCGGCGGATTGGCTGTTTACAACTCTGCTCCGGTCCTACTCAGTAATGTTTTTGAAAGCAATGAAGCTGAGGCTGATGATGGCGGGGGCGCGATCTGGGCCTCCGGCGACTCAGAGCTTGAACTGGAAGATCCCGACAACAACGTTTATACAAATAATATCCCGGATGACATATCCTTCGAAGAGCAGTAGTTCTGCTAAGTTATATATCTGAAAGGAGCATGGCAAATAATGGATCAGAATGAAAATACAAGGAACGAAAATATAGGGCAGGAGCCTAAAAATAATTCTTCCAGAGGTAAAAAGATCGGACTGGCAGCCGGTGCCCTGGCCGTGATTGCTGCTGTGATCCTGGCCGTAACATTTTGGCCCAACCCTTATATCTCGGTCCCCGGCGATTACCGCAATATACAGTCAGCTATTGAAGCCGCTGATGATGGCGATGAAATTGTCGTGGAACCGGGGCTTTACTATGAGCAGCTGGATTTTTTGGGAAAGGATATTACGATCCGCAGCGCCAATCCCGAAGATCCGGAAGTGGTGGCTGAAACAATTATTGACGGACGCCGGAGAGGTTCTGTGGTCACTTTCCAAAACGGCGAAAGTGAGAATGCCGTTTTGAAAGGTTTTACCATCGCCGGGGGGACGGGCACCAGGGATACCCTGATCCACGACTACAAGGGTGAAGAATTCGTGGAAGAGTCTTATTTCGGCGGCGGGATCTACATCAGCGGAAATAGTTCACCGACTATAACCCTGAATATAATCGAAGGCAACGAAATCGAGCATGACAAATCTGCCGGAGGCGGGATTGCCGTACTTGACAATTCAAACCCGCTCATAACCGGAAACATATTAAATAACAACCGGTCTTTTAACGGTGGGGGGATCTATACCTGGAAATCCGATCCTCTGATCGAAGAAAATACCCTTCGCGATAACGATGCCAGGAACTATGGCGGCGCCCTGTTCATTGATTTTGAATCCAATCCCGGTATTAATGGCAATAACATTCATGACAACAGGTGCACCAGCGGTGGGGGCATCGCTGTTTTTTATGCAAACCCCATCATCAGCGGTAATACCATTAATAACAACCGGGCGATCTGGTACGGGGGCGGAATCGCGGTATTTGACGCTTCCCCGACTATCGAAAACAATGATATCTCCAGTAACTCAGCCCGGAACAATGGCGGGGGTTTGGCCTTTACCGAAGGTTCCTCACCTGATGTCATCAACAACACGATCATGGAGAACTATACCGAAGAAAATGGCGGCGGCTTAGCGGTTTTAGAAGGCTCCGAGCCCAATATAATTGACAATATCATCTCCGATAATGTTGTATTGCTTGGCGGCGGAGGAATTTTTATCAGGGAGGCATCGCCAACGATAGAGGGCAACAGTATTATTAACAACATCGTCCAGCAGGACGGGGGCGGAATTGCTATTTTAACCGACTCTTCCCCGCTGGTAACCAATAACACAATCGATGATAATCAGGCCGGGCGAATGGGTGGAGGTATTGTTATCGGCGACAACTCTTCAGCGGTTTTTGAAAACAATACTATTTCGGGTAATCTGGCCTTGAATTCCGGGGGAGGGTTTTTTGTCCAAACCTCTTCTTTAACCCTGGAAGGGAATATTATTACCGATAACATAGCCCAGGGTGGTTCGGGCGGCGGTTTGCTCCTGGTCGCCAATTCAAGCGCGCAGGTGATCGGCAACGAGATGATTGGAAATATTGCCCTGGAATTAGGTGGCGGACTGGTGGTTTTTGACGAGTCGGCGGTTGAATTGAAGGAAAATGACTTTATCGCCAATGAAGCCGAGGAGGGCGGTGCATATATCGGTTTTGGCGAGGCAAGCATCGATAGAAGCGACCCTGATGATAATAATTACCAGGATAATGTTCCTGAAGATGTGGAAGGAAATGAACAGGATGAAAATGATGATTGATGAAAATATCCTTTCCGATTAGGCCCTCAGCCTAAGAATTGAAACCCTGCTTTAATTCGCAACCTGCCCCGGGCAGGTTGCTTCATTTAGGGGATGAGGTAGGGCATGAGGGCTAAATCGAAAGCGGGGACAACTTTGGTTTTGCCCCTCCCCGCTGCCCGAGGGCCGGCAGGTTGCATTGAAGAGGGTTGATTTTATTTCAGATTACGTTATAATACTTATATAAATGTTTGAATGTATAGGAGGCCTGTCATTATGCCTGCCAGCTCTGATAATTTTGTTCGCTGTGAGATTTTTTGTAGTGATCCGGCTAAAGTAGATTATGTTAAAAGCCGCCTGGATGGGCTGGAAGTGGTAGTAGACATTTTTAAAGCGCTCGGTGATCAGACCAGGTTTAAAATAGTTTATGCCTTGTGGCACGAAGAACTTTGTGTATGCGATCTGGCCTTAACCCTTGATTTGCCGGTTGCAGCCGTTTCATATCACCTGCGCTATTTAAGGAGCCTTCGGCTGGTCAAATCCGACAAACAGGGCAAAATGGTCTTTTACAGCCTCGATGATGACCATGTTTCCAGTTTGGTCCATTTGGCCCTGGAGCACATCCAAGAAAATAAATGAACCGGAAAGGGCGGTTTTAATAACTGGTATGGAAATAGGGTTTGAACTGATCAGAACCGAATTTCTTCTCGAAACTCTAACTTATGCAGGTCTGTTGACCCTGCGGGTAGTGCCAATGCTTATTGCCGCGATTTTTATCGCCGAAGCGGCACGGTTGTGGCTCGGTGATGATAAATTGAGATCCTACCTGACCGGCAGGAGCATCTGGACAGGGCGATTAAGGGCACTAGGGCTGGGGGCCCTGCTTCCTTTTTGCGAGTGCGGTGCTTTTCCGGTAGTGCTGGGACTGATCAGGGCCGGAGTGCCTACGGGTGTAGTTTTGACTTTTTTCCTGGTTAGTCCCGTGGTTAGCATGCCTGCCTTTATGATTTTGATTGGAGTCTTCGGCCTGCCTTTAGCGCTGGTTTACCTGATTATTACCTCATCATCAGCCCTGGCAGCCGGCTTTTTGCTGGAATCCGCCGGAAGACGCTGGGGGACATTTAAAGATGGCATAGCAGTTTGGGAAGAGGACCGGGTCCGGGTTCCACTGGCCATGGCAGCAGGAGATGATGATTGCAAGCCTGCATCAAGCAGCTGCTGTTCCACTTCAAACCCTCCCCAGGATGGCCGTAATAATATTACAGCACTGGCCGGATCGGCCTGGGAACACACCTTCAGTCTTCTCAAGAGAATATTTCCCTATGTTGCGGTAGTGATTGTAATTTCCGCCCTGCTGCAAAATCTTGTTCCGCAGGACCTGGTTAAGCAGGCTCTTGCTGAAAGGGCCCCTTTTGATGTTCTGATCGGGGCCTTGATTGGTATTCCCATCTACAGCGGCGATTGTGCCATGATTGCCCTGGCTGCCCCTCTTATTGGGGCAACCGGAGCGGTAGCAGCCGGTATAGCCTTTATTATTGCCGGTACCGGAACCAGCATTAACGGGGTTATTTTCATGAGTTCCATCTTCAAACGCCGTTTTCTTGTCTTTTATGTAGGGGCGGTCTTCTGCATTGCCCTGGTGGTGGGATATCTGATTTCAGTACTGCTGGCCCTGGGCCTGGTTTAAGGCAGCTGCCGTTTACGTTAAGCAACCGACCGGGTGTCCACGAAATTATGACTTTGGCAAAACGCTTGATTAAAACAAACCATACAGGTATTGCTTTTGGAGGGAATCGAAGATGTATTTGGAAGACATCAGTCCGATCATATTTGAATGGGGGCCGGTTGTGGTTCGCTGGTACGGTTTAATGTTCGCCATTTCTGTTTTAACCGGTTTCTATTACCTGCGAAAAAATGGGTTGCGGAAGGGTTTTGATGAAGATACTATATCTACCCTTTTCATCCTTGTCCTTGTTTTTCTTGTTATTGGGGCGCGGGCTGTTTTTGTGGCCGTTAACTGGTCATATTTTATGGAAAATCCGCATCTCATTATTCGGATTGACCAGGGCGGGCTGGCTTTTCACGGCGGACTGCTGGGCGGCATCATCATCAGCTGGATTTACTGCCGGATTAAGAAACTGAACTGGTGGGCCCTGGCCGATCTGGCCGTTCCGGGAGTTGCTACCGGGATTGCCCTGGTTCGTATAGCCAATATCTTTAACCAGGAAATACTGGGTCGGGAAGCGGTCCTATTCTTTTTCGAAAGGCATCCTACCCAGATCTATGGATCCCTGATTGGTATAGCCCTGCTTATATTTCATAATTATCTGGCCCGGCGCAGGGAACTAAAACCCGGCTACCTGTTCTGGAATTTTGTCCTGGGCTATACTCTGCTGCGCGGCCTAATTGAAGAAACCTTCCGTGATAACCCCCTGGCTGCAGGGGGCTTTGTCAGTGAAGCCTGGGGGGCGGGGTTCTTTACCGTGGTTCATCTTTTTACCCCGCCAATTGTCATTCTCTGCCTGCTAATGCTGTGGTGGATTAACCGCACTCAGCAGCCTTACCGTGAACTTTAAGCTCTCAGGCATTTATATACAAAATTATAATATAGTGATATAATAATATAACGGTTTAGGAAATAGTCTAATCCGGTTGGAAAACATGAATTGAGACTGGTAAGGTTATAGTGGTGATCTTGACTACTCTATTAAGATCATTTTTGGGGAGGTCAAAAATATGGTAAAAGCTGTTTTGGATGCTACCATCCTGGCGGAAAGTGAAAACACGGTTCTAGTTGAAGGAAACCACTATTTTCCGTCTGAGGATGTAAAGCAGGAATGCCTGTTTGAAAGCGACTACCGGACCAGCTGCCCCTGGAAAGGGCTGGCTCATTATTATGACCTCGAGATCGATGGGAAAAGGATTGAAAATGCGGCCTGGTCTTATCCGGATCCAAAAGAAAAAGCCCGCCACATAACCGGTTATTTTGCCTTTGGGAGGGATGTTAAAATTGAATAAAAACTTTGGAATACTAATGCTCGGCGGCCTGCTTTTAGTGGCTGCCGGTTGTGAACCGGCGCTTTCAGAAACCGGCTTCGAGGAAGCGGAGGAAGTCGAGAAAATAGACGAAGTCAGGGGAGATGACGAAATGGATGAATTAAAAGAGCGCTTGACAGAACTGCAATACCAGGTCACCCAGGAAGACGGGACTGAACCCCCGTTTCAAAATAAGTACTGGGATAATAAAGAAGAGGGCATTTATGTGGATATAGTTTCCGGGGAGCCCCTGTTCAGTTCAACCGATAAGTATGATTCCGGAACCGGTTGGCCCAGCTTCACCAGGCCGATCTACGAAGAAAGTATTGTGGAAAAAGATGATCACAGCTATGGAATGCGCCGGATAGAGGTCCGCAGCAAGGGGGCCGATTCCCACCTGGGGCACCTTTTTGAGGACGGGCCTGATCCGACCGGCTTACGTTACTGCATCAATTCAGCGGCCCTGGAGTTTATCCCCAGAGATAAACTGGAAGCAAGAGGCTACGGGGAGTACGAGCGGCTTTTTGATTCTGAGTGATCCATCTTCTGTAAAGCTTAATTAGCTGTAAGGTTTAATTAGCGACATAATGAATTGCCCGATAATACGGTTCCTGCTTGATCAGCAGGAACCTTCTTTTTTGCAGGCATAATCCGCGCTTAGCCGGAACATGAATTTTTGCCGGCAGCGAGACTCAACATTGCTGCTGCCGCCGCGGTATAGAAGGGAAAGACAGCGGGCAGGTACTGCCAGATTAAACCGCTCAGGGGCGGCATCAAAGCTACTCCAAGAGAATAGGCGGCGAAAAAAATACCAATGGCCCGGCCCCTCCAGGCCGGATCGGAGTTTTCCATGACCAGGCCGAGCATGCCCTGGAAAGAAAAGCCGAAACCGGTGCCGTATATGACCATGGCAGCATAAAGTAATGGGGCGGCAGGGGCAGACGCGGCAAGGACTAAAGCGGCGCACAACAGGGCCAGCCCGACAGCGCAACCGGAAAAATCCCCTTTTACAAGCGGTTTTAATCTTCCGGGCCACAAGACCTGGATGACAATGGCGGTAAGGGCAAAAGTGGCAAATAACATCCCCGTCCGGGCATGGTCCAGGCCCAGCAGCCCGGCCCTTGCAGGCAAAAAAGAAGCCAGGGTCCCGGTGGATCCCATTGTTCCGAGAGCAAAGATGAAGGCCCCCTGCAGTTTGGGCCTGCTTAAAATCCAGCGGACAGGTATGGCAGGCGCAGTCAAGGGACTGCCCGTGGGATGGTCTTTTTCCAGGAGCAATAAGGCGGCGGCCAGGGCGGCGGCCATTAAGATGGCCAGGCCGTAATAAACGGCCTGAAAGCCCAACCGGTTCGCCGTTATACCGGCAAATAGGGGGCCCGTAATCGCGGCCAGGCCAATCGTGGCTCCAAATAAGGCCAGGCGCATATAGTAAGAGGAGCCCTCATTTTTTCCGGCAGTCAGCGAGGCCAGGGCGGCAGGGATTAACAGTCCGCCCATAAATCCATGGCCGGCCCGGATCATGACCAGGTGATAGGCGCTCCCGGCCTGGGTGTATAAAAGCAGAGCCAGCGAAACGCCGAGCAGGCCGTATATAAGCGGGTCCCGCCAGCCCTTCTGGTCTATAATAGCGCCGCCGGTAAAGTTTCCAAAAATGTTAAGCAGGGAATAAGAGCCGACCACCAGGCCCAGTAAAAAAGGAGTAGCGCCGAAAGACAGGGTATAAGGAGCCAGCACCGGCATCTGGGCATGGGTATCAAAGAAGGCGCAAAAGACAATCGCATAAACCGGGATCAAAAAATATTTAGCAGCGGGTTTATCAGATCTGGCTTTTAGTTTTCTTTCCTTTCCGGGCCCGCCTCTATGATTAGCCTGCAACGCTTCACCCCCGGTCTTATTGGCTGACAGCTTTGTTTGCTAATATACAACTATACAATAATTTACCGGTTTTTGATATAACTAAAATCTGTTCTAATCGGGTTTTATCTAAAGGCACATGGCTGATAGAATATTTCATGAGCTAGTTTTGCTCCAGCAGGGTCATTTTACGTGGTGACATTTAAGAGAACAAATTTAGCTTAACACTGAAGCGAAACTTATGTCTTGCATTAGAGCGCGCTAAGCCACGGGGACAGTCCCATCGTCTCCCCTTCAGCCTGCGCTGCGCTTCGGGATGCTCTAACCGTCACCTTGGCACCGCTTAACTCTTAATCTTTTGCTGTAGTATTAAATATCCCGGAACAATTAATACAACCAGAATTTTAATTGACACCGGGAGGAAGTGATGCTATAGTATTCTTGTTAGCTAAACCTAACATAATTTATTTTAACTGGCCTGAGCTAACAATATTTTAAGGTGGTGGTCCTGATGGTTCATTCTTTACCGGTTACTTCTTCACTGCAGGATTATCTCGAAGTTATTTTAAACCTGCACCAGGAAAAAGATACAGCCCGGGTTACCGATATTGCCGATCGCCTCGATATTGCCAAACCCAGTGTAATTCAGGCTCTGACGGTCTTAAAAGAAAAGGGATTGATCAGGCAGGATCGGTACGGTCCGGTAGAGTTAACCGATGAAGGACGGCGTTATGCCATGAAAATCAGGCACAGGCACAAGATAATCTACGGCTTTTTAACCCAGGTTTTGGGAGTATCTCCGCAAGTAGCGGAAGAAGATGCCTGTCTGGTTGAACATGACTTAAACAGCGAAACATTTGACAAACTGCTGCAATTTATGCTGGAACAGGACATCGATGCCGGTTTAAAGAAAGAGCTGGCCTGGCAGGATAAGGGTAAATGAATGGGTCATGGAGGTGACAGCTAATGGAAGTTTCGCTGGTCGATATGAAATCCGGCCAAACCGGGGTGATTACAAAGGTTCGGGGCGGGGCCAATTTTAGCCTGAAATTAAATCAGCTCGGGTTAAGGGAAGGCAAACGCATTAAAAAGATCAGTTCGGTCTTTAACCGCGGGCCGGTGACCATAAACGTAGACAATTATCAGGTTGCCGTAGGATATGGCAAAGCGACCCGTGTTTTAGTGGAGGTGGATCAAGTTGAAGAAAATAGTCCTGGCCGGTAACCCGAATGTGGGCAAGAGTGTGGTTTTTTCTCAGTTGACTGGCTCCAAGGTAATGATTTCTAATTACGCCGGAACTACGGTAGAATTCACCAAAGGTTTGCTCAATACCGGGCAGGGCACTTTTGAAGTCCTGGATGCTCCCGGCACATACAGCCTGGAACCCACTTCAAAAGTGGAGGAAGTAGCTTCAAGCCTTGTTGATCAGGCAGATATCGTAATCAACGTGGTTGATGCCACCAACCTGGAGCGTAATCTTTTCTTGACTACAGAGCTGCTGGAAAGGGAAGTTCCCCTCGTTGTGGCCCTGAATATGATTGATGAAGCCGGGCACAAGGGAGTGAAAATTGACATTGAAAAGCTGGAGTCCCTGCTGGGAGTGCCGGTTATTCCAACCGTTGCAGTAAGCGGAGAAGGCTTAAAAGAGCTCGTTGATTCGCTCTCAGGGGCGGTTAACAGGGGTCAATTTCCTTTAAATACTGCCAATCGCTGGGCCTACGTCGGTGAACTGGTCGGTGAAGTACAGGAAGTGGTCCATCGTCACCACAGCTGGCTGGAAACTCTGCAGGATGCCAGTTTAAGGCCCCTGACCGGCCTTCCCATTGCGGCTGCGGTCCTTTTCGTAGCCTTTCAACTGGTAATCGGGCTGGGAGAATTTATCCATGAAGCCATGGAAGAATTTATCTTTGAAGGTTTTTATGAAACCCTGCTGCTTTCTCTAAGTAACGCCCTTGGCGGTAGCGGTTTTTGGCATAATATTTTAATTGGCAGTCTGGTTGAGGGCAGTATAGATTTTGAAGAGTCGCTCGGAGTCCTGACTACCGGGGTTTATGTTGAATTGGGGGTAGTTCTCCCCTTCCTGGCAGTTTTTTACCTGGTGCTTGGGTTCCTGGAAGATTCAGGCTACCTGCCCCGCCTGGCGGTGATGGTTGACCGCAGCATGCACCGGATCGGGCTGCACGGTTATTCCATTATTCCCATGGTGCTTGGATTCGGGTGTAATGTGCCGGCGGCGCTGGCCGCCCGTAATCTGGAAAGCCGCCGGGAAAGGTTTATAGCCTGTACTTTGATGTCGGTGGCCATTCCCTGTATGGCCCAGCTGGCCCTGATCGTAGGCCTGGTCGGGCGCCATGGGTTCGAATATTTGGCAGTGGTTTTTGCCGCTCTCTTTTTCATCTGGGTTGTCCTGGGTCTGATTATAGACCGGGTTATGCCCGGCTATACTCCTTCCATGGTGATAGAAATTCCCCCCTACCGTATCCCCAGTGTTAAAGCCCAGGCTAAAAAGCTGGCCATGCGGATCAGAGGGTTCCTGGTTCATGCCACCCCTTATATCCTGGGTGGAATCCTGGTTGTAAACATCCTTTATACTGTGGGTCTCATTCAATTACTTGGGGTCCTATTTGCGCCGGTTGTGCAGGGTTTGCTGGGCCTGCCCGGTGATGCCGTTTCCACCCTTTTGATTGGATTCCTGCGAAAAGATGTTGCCGTGGCAATGTTGATCCCGCTCGGGTTAAGCGCCCGCCAGCTGGTAATCGGAGCCGTGGTCCTGGCCGCTTATTTCCCCTGCGCCGCTACTTTTACGGTTTTAGTTAAGGAGATGGGGGTTGTGGATATGGCTAAGTCGGCTGTAATCATGATAGTGACGGCCTTTTCAGCCGGTTTTATCCTCAACCTGCTGCTGGACACCATTATTCCCGCCGCTTACCTGGCCGCCGGCCTGGTTATATTGAGCATAATCCTGCCCATGGTGCTGGGGAGCACTTCGGATCGCCGGGAACTGTCCGATTTGGATGA
>PWGD01000136.1 GCA_003554395.1 Syntrophomonadaceae bacterium | reverse complement strand
CAGATCCGGTCCAGGGAAGCTTACGGGCTGGTGGGAGAATCCGGTTGTGGCAAGTCCACCGCCGGCATGGCCATTTTAAGGATGCTCAACCCCACCGCCGGCAAGATCTTGTTTAAAGACAGAGATGTTATGGCCATGGGCAAAGACGAACTGCGGGTGTTGCGCCGGGATATGCAGATTATATTCCAGGACCCGTACAGTTCTCTTAACCCGCGGATGAGCATCGGCGAAGCGATCGGAGAAGCCCTGGAAGTGCACGGCATTGCCCGGGGCAGCGAGCGCCGCGACCGGGTCATCTCGGTTTTAAGGGAATGCGGCCTCGATGAGCATCATTACCGCCGCTATCCCCACGAGTTTTCAGGGGGGCAGCGGCAGAGAGTCGGCATTGCCCGGGCCCTGATCCTGGAACCGGAATTTATAGTCGCCGACGAGCCGATTTCAGCCCTTGACGTTTCAATTCAGTCCCAGATTGTCAACCTGCTGGAAAACCTGCAGGAAAAGTTCGGCTTAACGTTCCTCTTTATTTCCCACGACCTGAGCGTGGTCAAGCATATGGCAGATCGGGTCGGGGTCATGTACCTGGGCCGGATCGTGGAAGAAGGGGAAAAAAGGGAGTTTTACAACAACCCGATGCACCCCTATTCCCAGGCTTTGCTGTCGGCTGTGCCGGTGATGAAACCGAAATATAAAAAAGAGCGGATTATTTTGAAAGGGGACGTCCCCAGCCCCTCTAACCCGCCTCCCGGGTGCACTTTCCATACCCGCTGCCCGCTGGCAGAGGAGATCTGCAGGCAGGAAATACCTGTCCTGAAAAAGGTCGGCCCCGACCATTACGCTTCCTGCCACCTGTTAAAAGAAACCAGTTAACTAAAGCGCTTAATTATGATAAGCTAGTCTTAACCACTGCCAGTCAGGGAGGTAATAACCTGTGAGTCATTCTCCTGAAAAAATTTTGAGCGACCTGATCTGTATTGACAGCTCCAACCCCCCGGGCAACGAGACGGCGGTTGCGGGGTACCTGAAGGAGCTTTTTCTAAAAGCCGGGGTAGAAGGAGAAATAATTGAACCCGAAAAAGGAAGGGGCAGCTTCGTGACCCGGATCGGTTCCGGGCCCAAAAAAATTCTCTATTTATCACATTCCGACGTGGTCCCGGTTGGTGAAGGCTGGGATTTTGAGCCTTTTTCAGGGGAGATCAAAGACGGTGTGGTTTACGGCCGCGGGGCCCTGGACTGCAAGGACCTGATGGCGGCCCAGGTTTCCGCCGCCCTGGACTTGATTGAGCAGAAAACACCTTTAAAGGGAGAACTGATTATAGCGGCAGCGGCTGACGAAGAAAAAGGCGGCCGCCTGGGTGTGGAGTACCTGCTGGAAAACCACCCTGCTAAAATTAAGGCCGATTTTGCCGTTAATGAAGGCGCCGACCAGCCTGTACTCAAAAACGGGAAAGTGATCTACTTTCTCCAGGTTGGTGAAAAAGGGACGGCCTGGTGCACTTTAAAGGCAAGGGGCAAATCCGGGCACGGATCGGTCCCCACCCTGGCCGACAACGCCGTGGTGAAGCTGAGCCGGGCTGTGACCCGTTTAAACAATTACTGGGCGGAAACGGTCCTGATCCCGGAAGTTGAGACCCTGCTTAAAAGCCTGGCCGGGCTTTTAGGCATCGATAAAAGTTTGGTCCAGCCGGCTGAAATCGACCGCCTGCTCGAAGAACTACCCCTGGAAAAAGGGTTCATCGAAGCTTTGCGCTCCATGACCCGCATGACCGTGTCGCCGAATATGATCCAGGGCGGGACCAAGACCAATATCGTTCCCGATTACTGCGAAGCCAGCGTCGATATCAGGATCATGCCCGGCCAGGACTGCCAATACGTGGAAGCCCAGCTCCGCCCCATCATCGGCAAAGAGATCGAGATTGATTTTACTGAATACCGGGACCCCACCTTTACCAGTTCCGAAACGCCTTATTATAAGCTGATGGAAGAAATTACCCTGGAACTGGCCGGTCCGGATGCCATTTGCCTGCCCGTTATTTCCGCCGGCTCAACTGATTCGAAGTTTTTGCGCGGCGCCGGGATCCCATCCTACGGGATCGGCCATATGGATAAAAACTTCGACGGCGAAGCCAGGACCACTATCCATGGCCGCAATGAGCGCATAGATGTGGCCAGCCTGCATTTAAAGGCCGCTTTCTTGAAAGAGCTGGCCCTCCGTTACCTGGCCTGAGCACCCGGATGGGAGGTTATGCTCCATGAAAGCAACTTTTGGTCATATGGGAACGCTAACCCCGATTATGCAGTTAATCTTAGAGGACCTGGGGCATGAGTCGATCACGCCCCACCGCCCCACCCGCCTGACCCTGTCCAGGGGAGCCAAGTATGCGCCTGAATTTGCCTGTATTCCTTTTAAAATAGTGCTGGGGACCTACCTGGAAGGCCTGGAGCGCGGGGCCGATACCCTGGCCAGCGCCGGAGGCTACGGGCCCTGCCGGGCCGGACTCTACGGCGAACTGCACGGGCGGATTTTAAGGGACCTCGGTTATGATTTCGACTTTATCTTTTTCTGGCCTCCCTTAAAAAAACCGGTCCATTTTTACAGGCAGTTGAAAAAATTAAAAGGCCCTCATTCCTGGCCCTACCTGTGGAAAACGATTAAGAAAGGCTATCAAAAGCTCGCTGTCTTCGATGACCTTGAACTGCTGGCCCAGAAGAAAAGGCCGCGGGAATTAAGGCCCGGTTCAACATCCAAAGCCTTCGAACAGGCCATGGCTGTCATGAGCGAAGCCAAAACGGAGCTTGAAATAGAGAGGGCCGGGGAAAAAGCCCGCGGCATAATGCGCAGTGTCCCGGCTCAAGATGATCTGCAGGTGCCCCGGGTCGGGGTGATCGGCGAGATCTATGTCCAGCTCGAACCGTTTGCCAATTTTTATGTAGAAGAGCTGCTTGGCCATCTGGGGGTGGAAGTGCAGCGCAGCATTTACCTGACCAGCTATACCCGCCATGATGTGCTCTCTACCAAAGGCGACATGGGCAGTCGGCGCCTGGCCATGCCCTACCTGTCCCAAAAAATCGGCGGGCACGGTCAGAACAGTGTGGGCGATATTATCCGCTACGCCAGGTCCGGCTTTGACGGGGTAGTCCAGCTGGCTCCGTTTTCCTGTATCCCTGAAATCGTGGCCAAGAGCATTGTTCCCCGGCTCAGTAAGGATTACGGCATCCCGGTCCTGACCCTTTTTATAGATGAGCATACCGGCTCGGCCGGGGGGCAGACCAGGCTGGAAGCTTTTGTTGACTTAATGAAACAGCGCCGCTCCCGGGGCCTGACCATCGGGGCCTGAAAGCAGCCCGGTCCGGGCCGCAGCTTAAGCGCTCCTCAAAACCACGGTGTTCTGTTGCAAGCCCCCGAAGTGTCTGCAAAAAGTTTTTCCTGGCCAGCAGGCCGGTTCACAGCCCTTAATTTACTGATTTAATAAGTCCCATCCCGGCGGCAAATAATATTATTGATGCCTTGAACGCAGTATAGATTTCAAATCAAGAACAGGACAGTGAAAACAGGGAATGCATAAAAACTTGATCTTAAAAATAGGACCTCTTGAAGCCAGGCCAGGGCTGGCCCTGGCCCCGATGGCGGGCATAACCGGACATCCCTTCCGCCTGCTGGCAAAAGAGCAGGGCTGCCCCCTGGTCTATTCTGAAATGATCAGCGCTAAAGGGCTCCTCTATAACCAGCGCCGCCACCATGACCTGCTTTATTTTACCGATCAGGAACGGCCGATCGGCTTTCAGTTGTTCGGTTCCGATCCGCAGGTCCTGGCCCGGGCGGCAGCTATACTTGAAGAGCAGGGCGTGGATTTTATCGACCTGAACCTGGGCTGCCCCACCCCCAAAATAACCCGCAACGGGGAAGGCGGGGCTTTGCTTCGCCAGCCCGAACTGTGCAGCGCGCTTTTCAAAGCAGTTATCGGCGCTGTTTCCTGCCCGGTCACCGTAAAGTTGCGTAAGGGCTGGAGCGCCGCTGCCGTAAATGCCCCTGAAATAGCCCGCCGGGCAGAAGAGGCCGGCCTTGCTGCGGTTGCCGTGCACGGCCGGACGGTGGAGCAGGGCTACAGCGGCAGGGCGGACTGGGATATTATCCGGGAGATAAAAGAAAACCTGGCCATCCCGGTGATCGGAAACGGCGATATCGATTCGCCCCAGAGGGCTAAAGAAATGATCGCTTACTGCGGTTGTGACGGGGTTATGATCGGCCGGGCCGCCAGGGGCAACCCCTGGATTTTTTCTTCCGTCCTGGCCCTGATGCAAAACCGGGCTTTGCCCGCACCGCCCGCTCCGTCCCAGGTGGTAGAGATGGCTTTAAGACACCTGTCCCTGCTGGCCGGCAGGAAGGGAGAAGCGGTGGCGGTCCGGGAAATGCGCCGTCATGCCCCCTGGTATATCAAGGGTTTACCGAAAGCGGCTTCCGCCCGCCAGGAATTAATCAGGGCTTCGAGCCGCGAGGAAATGGAAGCGATCCTCACTAATTTTGCCTCCAACCTGCCCTGATGGGCGCCCCAACAATATTTTTTACTGCTCTTATCTTCCCATGTTCATAAATTAATTGCTCCCGGGCGGCTTTAATGCTAAAATTGTAGCGATCACAATCCTGTGCACAAAGGTGGCATAGAAAAGCAGTGCAGACTGAACGGGTATTCCGGGTCGGCGATAAAATGATCAGCCTCGATCAAGCGACCCGGATGGTGGAAAGGGTTTTGGAACTGCGCGAAAAAGGCCTTTCCCAGCAGGAAGCGGCCAGGCGCCTGCACCTTGATCGCAGTTTTGTTTCCCGCCTGGAGGCCATCGGCGAGCTTCGCAAGGGCAGCCGGGTGGCCGTGATCGGTTTTCCCCTGGAAAATTACAAAGAACTGGCCGATATCTGCCGCTCATACGGGCTTGACTTATATCTTTTGCTCAACAACCGGGAACGGTGGGATATGGTTCGCGATCAGCAGGCCCTCGATTTTTTTAACCGCATCTTTGACCTGGTAGCCCGCCTGCGGGAGTTTGATACCCTGATCATGATTTCATCTGAAAGATGGTACCACCTGGCAGAAGCTCTACTCGACATTCAGATCATCTACATTAACCTTGGCCCGACCCCGATCCAGGAAGATCGCTATGTCGATCCGCAGCAGTTTAAAAATACTCTGGACCTGGTTATGGAGAAGCAGCGAAAGGAGACCAGAAAACTTGAAACGCGTAGTGGGAATTAGCCTCGGTTCATCCTCAAGGGACCATGTCGTTAAGGTCAAATTACAAGGAGAAGAGTACCAGGTTGAACGGATCGGCACCGACGGCGACATGAAGGAAATGATCAAAAAGATTAATGAGCTTGACGGCGAAGTGGATGCTTTTGGCCTGGGCGGGATGGATCTCTATATTTATGCCGTTGATCGGCGCTATGAGTTCAGGGACGCCAGGCGGATCTGGCGGGCTGCTAAAAAAACTCCGATTGTTGACGGTTCCGGGCTGAAAAATACCCTGGAGCGCCGCTCTATTGAGCAGTTGATGGAGGAAACGGATCTGCTTGATGAGCCCAAAAAAGTCCTGCTCATGTCGGCTATGGACCGCCTCGGCATGGCCCAGGCTTTTGAAAAGGCCGGCTGCAAAATGACCTACGGCGATCTGCTATATGTCATCAATCTGCCCATCCCCCTCTATTCGCTGAATACACTGGCCGCCGTAGCCCGGGTCCTGGCCCCGATTGTCGGGCAGCTTCCCTTTACCATGATTTATCCTACCGGCAGCAAGCAGACTATAAATAAACCCCGCCATGTCCGCTACTTCCTCGAAAATGATATCATTGCCGGCGATTTTCATTTTATCCACCGCTATATGCCCGCTGAACTGCCCGGGAAAGTTATTGTCACCAATACTGTGACCGGCGATGACGTGGAGTTTTTGAAAGAACGCCAGGTAAAAACCCTGATCACAACCACGCCGGAAATGCAGGGCCGCTCTTTTGGCACCAATGTTATGGAAGCCCTGCTGGTCTGTATGGCCGGCGGCAATCAGGAACTGAGCGGGGAACATTACCATCGCCTGCTGGAAGAACTGGACCTGAGGCCCAGGATCGTCCATCTCCAGTGAAGCGGAGAGCGGTTGATCTTAGGGCAGGATTGGTGCTTTTCCGGGCCCTTAAATTTCTTGACAACCGGGGGGAGAGACCTTATAATAAAGCAAATATTGAAGATTTACCTCTACAAGTGTCGAGGCGTCCTTGACACTATCTTTATCTTTATGGGCTTCGTTGCGGTATGAAGCCGTTATTTATGTTAAGATTTCTGATCAGAAGACAATGAAATGAATCTGTTGAGGATAATGCAAGCACAATTGATTAATCAAGGGGGAAAAAGGATGGATAATATGAAGAATGCAGAAAAAAATGTTGAAAACGAAAATATGGAAAACCATGAAACTGAGAGCATGGAAAAGAATGATGAATTGCTATTGACCAAAGAGGGCCTGGAAAAGCTCGAGAAAGAACTTCATCATCTGAAAACAGTCAAGCGCAAAGTAATCGCCGAGCGGATCAAGGAAGCAATTTCCTTTGGAGACATAACTGACAATGCCGAATATGAAGATGCAAAAAATGAGCAGGCATTTATTGAAGGAAGGATTATTACCTTAGAAAAGATGCTTCGCCGATCCCGGCTTTTGGAGAAAAACATGGATGATGACCACCACGTGAACCTTGGCTCGACGGTCAGGCTCAGGGATATGGAATTGGACGAAGAACAGGAATACACTATTGTCAGCACCGCTGAGGCTGATCCGACAGACAAAAAGATCTCCAATGAATCGCCGGTGGGCAAAGCCCTGATCGGCCACACCATTGGGGACCAAATTGAGGTGAAGGTCCCGGCCGGGACCCTGAAATTTAAAATTGAAGCGGTAGACTGATATATTTAAAGGGGAACTTCAAACAGCAGAGCGGGAGGCTAAAAATGGAACAGGAACAACCACTAAACGAACTAATTCAGGTCAGGCGCAGCAAGATGGAGCAACTCAGGACCAGGGGCGTGGAACCGTTCGGCCCCAAATATGAAGCCTCCCATTATTCGACAGAGATAATCGATAATTTTACCTCCCTGGAAGGGCAGACGGTAACCGTTGCCGGCAGGGTGATGAGCATCCGTTCCCACGGCAAAGCCACCTTCGCCCATCTTCAGGATTACCGGGGCCAGATCCAGATTTACCTGCGCCTCGACCGGGTTGGAGAAGAGCAGTACAAAAGCTTTGAGCTGGTTGATATCGGCGATTTCATCGGGGCTGCCGGGACAGTGTTCCGCACCAGGAAAGGCGAAGTTACGGTTGAGGTTAATGAATATATGTATCTTGCCAAGGCCCTGCGCCCTCTGCCTGAGAAATGGCACGGCCTGAAAGATATAGAGCTGCGCTACCGCCAGCGCTATGTTGATTTAATCGTTAACCAGGAAGTTAAAGAAACCTTTATAAACCGCAGCCGGATTATCCAGACCATGCGGGAAATCCTTCACCGCTGGGGCTTCCTGGAGATGGAAACCCCGATCATGCAGACCATAGCCGGGGGGGCCCTGGCCCGCCCCTTTGTCACCTACCATAACGCCTTAGATATGAAGCTTTATATGCGTATAGCCACTGAACTGCATCTGAAAAGGCTCCTGGTGGGGGGGCTGGACAAGGTTTTTGAGATCGGACGCATCTTCAGGAACGAAGGCATCTCCACCATCCACAACCCCGAGTTCACCTCCCTGGAGATTTACCAAAATTATGCCGATTACGAGAATATGATGGAGCTTACAGAAAACCTGATCTATGAAATTGCCCAAACTGTGTTTGGAAGCGGCCGGATCACTTTCCGGGGCCGGGAAGTTGACTTGACCCCGCCCTGGCCGCGGGAAAGCATGGTTGAGGTGGTCCGTAAATATTCCGGCGTTGATTTTGCCCGGTTAAAAAGTGATGGGGAAGCATTTGAGGCCGCAAGAAATGCCGGCCTGGAGCTGGATAAGGGCCTTTCCTGGGGAGAAATCCTCTACATGTTTTTTGAGGAATTTTGCGAAGAGCAGCTGCTGGCGCCGATTTTTGTGACCGGTTTTCCAATCGAAGTATCGCCCCTGGCCCATAAAATGAAAGAGGATCCCCGCCTGACCCTGCGCTTCGAGGGCTTCATGGCCGGGTGGGAAATTGCCAATGCCTTTACCGAACTTAACGATCCGATTGACCAGCGGGAACGGTTTGAGCAGCAGCTGGCCCGGCGAGAAGCGGGCGATGACGAGGCCCATGTTATGGACGAAGATTTTATCACCGCCCTTGAATACGGGATGCCTCCCGCCGGCGGACTTGGCATCGGTATCGACCGGCTGGTGATGGTGCTTACCGACAACACCTCCATTCGCGATGTTATTCTTTTCCCCACCCTTAAACCGCGGTTGGAGGTAGAGCAGTCATGATCTGTCAAAGTATTGCCTACGCCTTGCCTGTAGAGACTTCGCTGGTTGTAGGTGAGCAGGGCACCTGATGGGCGGCTGGATATCCTGATTACAGGCCCCCTTAGCGGATGCCGTCCGGCCGGGAGCCAAACCTGCAATATTGCTTTCATAAATGCCCCGTCCGAAAACCTGGCGCAGTGGGCAAAAGCGCGCCAGCTTAAGCTCATAAGGCCTTAAAATTCGGCCTGATTTAACCCCGGGGAAAATAGTTATAAAAAACCTTAAAAAAGACGTAAAAATACCGAAAAAAGGTTTGACAAGACCTAAGGACCATGCTAATATTAAAAGGTCGTGCTTAAGAGTTTTTTCAAGCGGCAGCGTTCTTTGAAAACTGAGCAGAGTAAGGAAGGGTCTCTTTGATGGAAGAGAGTTTTTATTATAGAGGCCTTGTGATCAGTGTTGAATGAGTTAGGGTTTAAATGAAGAGGTGTAAAGGTTT
>PWGD01000192.1 GCA_003554395.1 Syntrophomonadaceae bacterium | reverse complement strand
TTTGACGGGCCGGTGGATCGCCTACCGCCATCTCCCCGGCGGGGATATCTATATGGACCCATTTAAAAAGAGGGCTGTTAACCCTTTTTTAAAAACATTTGGCGACAAACCGGAACTTTTTCGGGAGGCGGCCGCCTCCCTGGGCGGTTTCGAAGCATCGATGAGCGGTATCGGCATGGTTATACCTGTCCTGCCCAGGGTCCCGATCTGCTTCGTCCTGTGGCCCGGTGACGAAGAAATCCCTTCGTCGGCAAATATTCTTTTTGACGAGGCGGCGCCCTCGTACCTGCCTACCGAAGATTACGCCCATCTTCCGGCCCTGGTGAACGGAATGATGAAAAAACAGCTCGGCTAATCTCTACATCTCCCGGCGGCCCTCTAAGGCCCGGCTCAGGGTAAGTTCATCGGCATATTCAATATCGCCCCCTACGGGCAGGCCAAAGGCGATCCTGGTCACCCTGACCGGGAGGGGATTGAACAGCCTGGCCAGGTAACCGGCAGTGGCATCGCCTTCCACGTTGGGATTGGTGGCAATAATTACTTCTTCCAGGCCCAGCTTTTCGATGCGCTGCACCAGCCGGTCCAGTTTTAATTCCTCGGGGCCAATGCCGTCCAGGGGTGATAAAGCCCCGTGCAGGACATGATAAAGCCCCCGGTACTTCCCGGTCTGCTCCAGGACCAGGACATCACGGGGCTCCTGGACAATGCATAACAGGCTCCGATCTCTCTTGGGATCACTGCAGTAGTCGCATTGTTCCGCTTCGGCCAGACTGCCGCAGTGCTCGCAAAAAGTCAACCTGTCCTTGGCTTCCACCATGGCCCTGGCAATAGCAACCACTTCTTCGCGGGACCGGCCCAGCAAAAAAAATGCCAGCCTCTGGGCCGTTTTAGGCCCGATTCCCGGAAAAAGGCACAGAACTTCCACTAATTTTTTCAAAGCGCCGGGATAAACCATCAGCCTTTCTGGTGAGCCTCCTTAAAGGGCTAAAACATGCCCGGGGGCAGGTTCATCCCGCCGGTTATTTTTTGCATTTCCGAAGCGATCATTTCGTCAACCCGCTGAAATGCTTCATTGACAGCAGCGATGATCATGTCTTCAAGCATTTCCTTGTTGTCCTCGGACAGGGCCTCGGGATCAATTTGTAAGGAAACCAGGTTTTTTTGGCCGTCGGCCACCACCCGGACCGCCCCGCCGCCGCTGGAGCTTTCTACCGTTCGCGAAGCCAGCTCTTCCTGCATCCGGCTCATTTCGGCCTGAGCCTTCTGCAGCTGCTTCATCATCTTTGACATTCCGCCGTTGGGCATCAATAAACCTCCTCTCTATTTACAGGGAATTCAATCAGGGTCTATTAGTTTACCGCCAAACAGCTGCCTTGCTTCTTCAGCGCTCGGCGGGTTTTTCTTTTCCTCTCCCCCCGGAGATTCCTGAACAGCATCCTCAGCCTGTCCTTCAGCTGAAGAGGCGTAAACCTGTTCATCAAGTTCGGCTTTGATGTTAACCGGTAGGTGGCAGAAAGCCGACAAAACATCTTCTACCAGTTTGCGGTGGCTGTTTTCCATGATTCTGATCTGGTGGATCGTGTATTCAGCGGGATAGCTGAGGCACACCAGGCGGCCCCGCAGCTCTGTCAACCGGGCCGGTTCCAGCCAGGCAGCGGTGCTTTTCTGCTTCTTTTTAAGTTCCTGGATGATCCGCGGCCAATCTTGTTTCAGTTTCGAAAAAAGGTCACTTTCCGGCGACAGTGTTCCGCTGTCATCTCCTGCCGGCAAAGGGGGAGATTCCGAGGCGGAGCTGTCAGAAGCGGCGCTAACCGGCTCTTGGGGGGGGACGGTTCCTGCCGGTTTTTCGTCCGGTGGCTTTTTGGCTCTTGCTGGCGGGGCCGGCACTGTTTCTTGGGCCGCGGTTTCCGGCGGCGCTTTTTCAACCCCTATTGCTTCCGCTCCCTCCCGGGAGCCTGCGGCCATGGCAGGGCGGCTGCCGTGCAGGACCCTGAGCAGTCGGATAAATGATATCTCGAGGATAAACTGGGGATAACGGGCATGGCGCAGTTCATTAGCCACTTCATGCAGCAATTCAACCGCTTCCAGGATCAAATCTCTGGATAATTTGCCTCCGTATTTTTCAAGGACCTCCTCGAAGCCGTGGCTTTTTTCCGGTTCGGACTTGGCGCCGCCTTCTTGATGCAGCAGTAACCTGCTGAAAACAAAAGTAAGATCACGGACCAGCAGCTGCAGATCCCGGCCGCCGTAGACAACCTGTTCAATTAATTCAAGCCCCGCCTCGGGCTTATTTTCCAACGCAGCTCCGATCAGGGCCTCTATAGTGTCGGTCATGGTCGCCCCGGTCACTGTTCGCACATGCTCGGCGGAAATATGGTCTTCGCTGTAGGCAGAACACTGCTCCAGGATCCCCAGGGCATCGCGCAGGGAACCGTCGGCCAGCCTGGCTATCAAACTTACTGCCTCCCGGTCGGACTGCCGGTTTTCCAGTTGAAGGATCTGTTCTACCCGCCGGCGGATCTGTTCAGTTGTAAGCAGGTGAAAATCAAAGCGCTGGCACCGGGATACGATCGTTGCGGGCAAACGGGATGGATCGGTGGTGGCCAGGATAAAAATGACCTTCTCCGGGGGCTCTTCAAGGGTCTTTAAAAAAGCGTTACAGGCCTCGGTAGTAAGCATATGCGCTTCATCTATAATATAAACCTTGAACCTGTTTTCACCGCTGACGTAACGAGTTCTTTCTCTCAGTTCCCGGATCTCATCGATACCCCGGTTGGAAGCGGCATCCATTTCAATAACATCCATGGAAACACCGGCGGCGATATTCTTACAGGCCGGACAGGTACCGCAAGGCTCCGGGGCCGGGTACTGGTCACAGTTTACGGACCGGGCCAGGATCTTGGCCACCGTAGTTTTCCCGGTGCCGCGGGGCCCGCAAAAAAGGTAAGCGTGGGCCAGGCGGCCGCTGCTTAAAGCATTGCTCAGGGTTCGGGTAATATGCTCCTGTCCTGTCATCTCGGAAAAGGAAAGCGGGCGATGGCGCCGGTAAAGGCTCAGGTAAGCCACTATTTGATACACCCCGTTAATATTTAATGACCGTGCACCTGCCGTTGACCGCCAACTCCAGGCGCTTCCCGGGCAGTTGGCTCCAGCCCGGCGCTCCCGTGGCACCCGCAAATCCTCACTTACCGCTGCTTCCTTCCGGATCTGACGGGGTTCATGAGTTTGCGCCGCACGGGACCAGGCCTTCGACACCACTTACCCGGAGCCGGCCCCAAAGATGCACGGCCGCGGGCAGGAATTCAACCCCGCTATAGCGGGTTGCGGGTTCAGGGCACCGCTACCTCCCCATCTAGCACGGTCAAACCTAAAAAAAATGGCGGAGAGAGAGGGATTCGAACCCTCGAGACGAGGTTTTGCCCCGTCTACTCGCTTTCCAGGCGAGCGCCTTCGACCAACTCAGCCATCTCTCCGCGTAAGATTAATGCTGTGATCTTCCAACCGTATTATACAATTAAAAAAGTTCTCTTTCAACCGTCAGGGTTTGAGGCCGGATTGAAGATAGCCTTGCAGAATCCAGTTAAGCCTTGCTGCCCTCTAAAAGGTGGAGCAGGTTTTCACCCAGCACTTTTTGCCGGTCCTGACCGGAAAAAATCTTTTTTACTTTAAGGCATTCATAGGCGGGATCGCCAAATGGAAAGTCGCTGCCAAAAAGTATGCGCTCCACCCCGTAGGTGGAGGCAAAATCTTCTATCTCCCCCGGCCCGGCCAGGGCCGTATCGACATAGACGGCGGGATTTTCAAACAGGCCCGAGGCTTTCAGCCTGGCATAACCGCCGTTCAGGCCGCCGAAATGGGGAATGATGGTTACAGTCCGGGCTTTAAGCTTTTCGACCATCTTCAGGGTCCTGGAAAACTCTTCTTCCAGAATAACAGGCATTTGCCGCTTACAAATATGTTCAATTACTTCCTCGCACTCCGGAGTTCCATAAAGGTAATCCGGCTCACCGCCATGCCGGTGCCACTTTATGCCGGAAAACTCATCACCGGGTATTTTGAAATCGTTCCAGACAAACCAGAAGATATAATGGTTTTCAGAACGCAAATTACGCAGGTAATTGTGAACCCGCTCCCTGCTTTTTTGATAGGAGGGAGAGTCGACAAAATCCCGATCAAACCGATCATATATTTCTTCCACCGGCGAAAACATTACCCCGCCGTCGATATTTCCCTCGTCCCACAGGGGCCTGATTCGTTCCAGGGGCAGGGTAAGGCCGCAGTGGACATGCGAATCGAGAACCGGCATTTACCTGTAACCTCCATCAATATAAATGGCGGAGAGAGTGGGATTCGAACCCACGGTGCCTTGCGGCACACACGATTTCGAGTCGTGCGCCTTCAACCGGACTCGGCCATCTCTCCGCATCCATAATCTATATTATAACAGGGCCGGGGAAGTTGTAAAGGAGACCACGGCCCGGGTGGCCTGCAAATCAAATCATCAGTCCCGCCGGCAGCGGAAAAAATCCTGCAGTAAAGAAGCGCATTCTGCCTCCATTACGCCCCCGCTTACTTCCAGGCGGTGATTAAGGCGGGGATCGCGGACCAGGTCGTAGAGGCTCACCACCGCCCCGGCTTTGGGGTCGAAGGCACCGAAGACCAGGCGCTGAACCCGGGCCATAACTAAAGCCCCCGCGCACATCGGACAGGGTTCCAGGGTAACATAAAGAGTGCCCCCTCCAAGCCGCCATCCTCCAAGGATACTGCCGGCCCGCCTGAGAAGCAGCATTTCGGCATGGGCGGTGGCATCGTTAAGCTCTTCCCGGCGGTTACGATCAGCGGCCAAAATTTGCCCCTCTTTAATTATAACCGCCCCGATGGGCACCTCACCGGCCAGGCCTGCTTCCCTGGCCTGCTTCAGGGCTTCCCTCATAAATTTTTCATCATCTATCATACCCCTACTAACCCCCGCTGATTTATTATATCACGCCTGGAAATTAACCATAAAAAATGCCCCTGCAGAGGGGCATCAGGAAAAATATGCTTTCAATTCTAATCTTTAGACAGCAGCTTACCTTTCAAAACGCAGCTCTCTGAACACGTCTCCGACCTCGGCGTCGGGATAGTTGATCAAATCAATAACAATACCGTCCCAGGTATCGGTCATGACTACAGTGTCGGGCTCAGCGGCTGTCAGTTCAGCTATTCTTTCCCATTCATCTGTTCCCCGGTGGTGCAGTTCTAGATAGCTTTTGTCACCGGAGGCAACCAGGCGGTATTCGGTCCTAAACCAGTACCCTTCTGAAGGCACCGCTATACTGACCATATCATTGGGCTGGAACTGGAAATAAATCTCTTCAGCTCCGGTAGTTCCTTTCCATGATCCCAGGATGTCATCGCGTTCCACCGCTTCGGCTACCGGCGTACCGTTTTCGTCCAGCAGGAACCAGTAACCGGCTCCAGCCCCCGCCAGCAGTAAGACGGCAGCGATTATGACCAGGGGCACCAGGAACTTTTTGCTTTTTTTCTGCTCCGGGACTTCATCGTAATCCATACCGTACCCGGCACCGGCCCCTGTTTCCTCGCCACCATAGGCAGGCCTGCCGGAGGTGTATTCTTCGGATGCCTTCGCAGGAACCTCATCTACAATCGATTCGCAGTATCTGCACTTTATAGCCCTGGCCGGGATTTCTTCCAGACAAAACGGACATGTTTTTATGTCGGCCATTCTAATACCTCCTGAACATTAAATCAAAATAATAAATAACCCGGCAAAAAAGAAAAAGCCGGACTGCGAATTATATTATAACACAAACAGGCAATAGCAAACAGAAGCTAAAATCGTCCTTTCATTTAATCAGGCCATTTAATCAGCTCTTGCTTTTATAGTTATCTTAAGTTATAATGCCGTCACAAGCTCGTTGTTTATTGATCCTAAAACAAACGAGCTTCATTTTATAGGAAGGTCTCCAGGAGGAGGAATCTATATGCCTACAGTAAAGGCCTTTTTGATGGTATTGTCAATACTGGCGCTATCATTTCTACTGATCGGCTGCGGTTTTATTGCCGACCGCGATGCAGAACCGGAAGAAGCGGAAACAGCCGAAGCAGGTAAACTGCCCGGATGGCTGCTTTCAGAACATAGAAGCGAACAGCAGGAAGAAGAGCCCCTAAAACCCAAAGACCCTGATCAAGACGAAACTGACGAATTAGCCGAGCCGGACCCTGCGGAAGAAACTGTTGAACCTGAAACTGAACCGACCCAGGAAACTGCCGCTCCTCAAGAACCCTCAGACGATCATGCCGTGGAAGCTGATCCAGGAGAGCCGGCAAACGGTGAAGAGCAGGAACCCCAGCCGGAACAAGTTACAGATCAAGTCTGGCAAAGAGGAACCTACACCGGGGCCTGGCTGGACGGCCAACCGCACGGTCAGGGCACATTTAACCACCCTTCGGGCGGCACCTTGACCGGCAACTGGGTTGAAGGAACCCCGCACGGCCAGTTTACCCTGACCGCTCCGGACGGTTCCACTGATACAGTTTACTTTGAACAGGGCCAAATAGCAGAAGCGCCGGATGATCATGACGGCGGCGAAGAAGCCAATTGGTGGGAACCGGATAGCGGATCCGGCGGCGGCTGGTTTTAATCTGAAATGAAACCACCTTTCCCTGACCAGGGATCCTGACCAGGTTTGATAATAAGCAAATTTGAAAGTAAGCCCGGAGTAATTATTAGCTCCGGGTTTCTCCTAATAGTGGCGCACCAGGCGAGTTTAAATCCTGCGGCCTCCTTATTTGCCGTCTATTTCAACCCCTATAATAGATTGATGCTATATTATAAGCAACACCGGCTCCAACTTTTTCGGCAGCCCGGTCAGCATTCTGATGCTCCATGTTATAATTATAATAGGAAAAATATAAGATACTTTATATAGACAGAATGATCTATACAGAATGGAGTGAAGCGGCGGTGAAAATATTTTGGGTTTTTGGCGGGCTGGTGATCCTCGCTTTAATGATAGCTTTCAGTCCGGGCAACACGGATAACGGTAAAGAATCTTTTATCTTCGAGATGCCGGGCTGAATCGCAGGTAGGTATACCGGCGAAGCTATAAACGGGCTGCCGCATGGAGAAGGCACCTGGGATAGCAGGACTGGAGGCCGGTATGAAGGCTCTTGGTTCGAGGGCCGTTATCATGGTTACGGCATCTTTAGCTGGCCGGAAAACGATCAAAAGCTTTATTACGAAGGGGAATGGAAAGAAGGTTATCAGCACGGCCGGGGCATAATGGTTTACGAAAACGGCAGGGTTCTGGAAGGCAAATGGAAACGGGGTAATTTTTTCGGAGAATAGTTTTTATTTCTCTATCCTGCCAGTGAAACTCCTGCAACCCTGGGTCGAGAAGCTTTAAAATGGCAGGATAAATATTTTTTATAGGAGGCGCAGCCGTTGGAGCAAATTCCGCCACCAGGCTGCGCCATGGTAAATGAGAAACCCCGTAAGCGGCGGCCCCATTACTTTAATAATGAATCCTTTATCTTTCAAGACGCTTTCAGCCTTAATCACTTCGCTGGTATTTTCAAAAACCAGGATACCGCGATCCTGTTTATGGATTTTGACTTCGTTGTTCCTGGTTTTCTTAAAAGCTTTAAACATTTACTGCTCACTTCCCAATCTTTATCTTGTAGCCCCCCTCATCAGGCTGAACATCGAGCACCGACCAGCCCTGGGCATTCGTGACGCGGTTTACATTTTCTCTTGCCGTATCGGTATCAACCAAAATCGTTATCTCGCCCTGACCTAGTTTTTTCATTTCATTGACCGCCATAATTACCGGTTGAGGGCACGAGAAGCCCCTGGCATCAACAATATTTTCCATCTTCTTTCATTCCTCCTTACAAGCATTATCCTTATTTCCCTCTCATGGTAAAGCCAATCAGAAGACAAACTACCAGCCCGATAATGAGGGCTCCGATGCCGGCTGAAGTAACTCCGGCCGGCGAACTGGCCAGGCCGAAATTGTGGGCAAAAGCAGCGCCGACGATCATGCCGATCACAAAGATGGAAGCATCCCCGTCGCCTTCGCCGGCCAGGAAAAGTTGCCGTCCGGGACATCCTCCGGCCAGGGTGTAAGCAAGCCCGCCCACTAGCATGCCGCCAAAGTTCCAGAAATGCAAGTTATGGGCGACAGGCTGGTCGACAAAACCGGGGTTGAACTGGCCGACGACCAGGTTCGTGATAAATGCTGCCACAGCCAGGGCCACCAGACCTCCGAAAAGATGGGTCTGTTTGAACAAGATCAGGTCTCTTATGGCCCCCATGGTGCAAAAACGGCTCTTTTGGGCCAGGAAGCCTATTCCCAGGCCAACCATCAGGGAAACGATCAGGGGAGCATACATGGACCCGGGACCTTCTAAACTATAGAATAGAAAATTGCTTTGAATTTCTCCATTGACGGGAGGATCTATAAGCATGAGGACCAGGAATCCGAGCATGATTAAGGGCATAATCCACCCGGCTGAAGTGTGGGCCTTACCGGCGCGCCCCAGGTTGTAGCCGCTTTTTAAAAACAGGGTCCCGATCCAGATTCCCGCAGCCAGGCCCAGTAACCCTAAAATAGCATTGCCGTCCCCGCCGGCCAGGCGGAGCAAAGCCCGCCAGGGGCAGCCCAGAAAAATGAGGGCTCCAATCATGGCAAAAACGCCAAGCACAAACCTGACGATGGGGGCAGAACCGAGCCTCGATCTAAACTCTTTAAATAAATAGGCGGCACCAAAGGAACCCAGGACAAAGCCGATGATTTCCGGACGCATGTACTGGACCACCGCGGCCCTGTGCATACCGAGAGCACCGGCGATATCGCGCTCAAAACAGGCCACGCAGACACCCATATTGGGCGGGTTGCCCCAGAACTGCAGCAGCGCAGCCAGGATGCCAATAAAAATACCGACCGAGATAATACCCCAACGAGTTGATAAAAAATGTTTCACTGATTTACCACCACCTGTATTATGATTTTATAAAACTGCGATAGATCTATTATGGAATATTTACCCATAAAGATAAAATATGAATAATGAATATGACCGTTATTGTATATAAGTTATTTTAATAAAAATTGATCCTGCAGGG
>PWGD01000056.1 GCA_003554395.1 Syntrophomonadaceae bacterium | reverse complement strand
GTGTCATTACCGGAAGGAAAAAGGGCTACGCCGCCCACCCTGAGACTGTGCGCTGGAGCGAAAACCCCGGTCTGCTGAAACGGGCCCATGCCTTGAGCGTTTTGGAAATGCAGCTGCGGGGGTTCAATCATGGCAGTCCCTGCGGTGAGGATTCTTTATTCTTCCCACAGAACATATCCGGCAAAGGGCCTGATTATATAGATGACCCGGTAGAGCAGATAAAAATTTTGGACCGGAAAAACCGGGACAATGCTCGGGCAGGAAGGATCCCCCTGCCGAAAAACGGCTTTGAATTTTGGGCCCATCATAAATACTCGGTAATGGCCCGCGGTTATAACCATTACAGGGAGGTCCAGGCCTATTTGCGGCCCCTGGAAAGGTGCCCCCTGGAAGAAGCGGGTGAACTAATTGACAGGGTCCATGCTGTCATGGCCAAACCGGTCACCTGTCCTGCGCTCTCCAATGTTGTCGATCATCTCTGGGGATATTTTAAGCGGGAAGCTTCAGGTAAGGAGAAAGAAAGCTGTTTGAACCGGAATCCTGAAGAACTTCCCGCCCTGGTCCGATATTTATACAGTTTAGCTCTTAAATATAACCGGATCTATCTTCTTCATTCTACAATTTTTGCCGATTTCCTCGAGCCCCACTAACCCGCCTCTAAAGCTTTTAATAATGGAGGCCCGGTTGCTGGGGGCTAAAACAATCACTAAAATTGCTTGAATGCTTTTTTGGCGGTATTGCAGATCGGGCATCTATCCGGGACCGGATCCATGCCGACCCATCCGCAGACCGGACATAAATAGACATCTTTGTCTTCAGCATCGGAGCCTGCCGCCACCTTTTCTTTTAAATCATTAAAAATTCCCCCGTGTACCTTTTCGGCTGCATTGGCGTATTCAAAGGACTGCAGGGCCTGCTTATGGCCTTCCTGCCTGGCTGTTTCGACAAATTCGGGATACATTTCGGTAAATTCGTGGTGTTCACCGGCGGCTGCCGCCTTCAGGTTATCAAGGGTGCCGTTTACCTTTTCTGCGATTTCAAAATGTTTAAGGGCATGAACAGTTTCCGCCTCGGCGATAGCCTGGAAGATCCTTCCTACATTTTTGAAGCCATCCTTTTCCGCTTTCCGGGCAAAAGCCAGGTATTTGCGGTTGGCCTGCGATTCACCGGCAAACGCTTCCATCAAGTTTTCTTTTGTTTTCATAATCTACCTCTCCTTTTAATATTTTTAATATATCCATTAACCTTAAACTTGCTATTCTATTCCACATTAGTTTTGGGATTTCCTTGTTTTGGCATCTCCCCCGGGCTTCTTATTAGTTTTGATATATATACTATCAAATCGTGTTGACAAGCTGTTTTTAATATACTATAATTCTAATAGGAATTATATATAAGTGTTGGTTTCAAGTCAAGGCTGTTTAAGAAAGGAAGATTTATATGAAAGCAATTAACCTCGATTATAGTGCCGCTACACCGGTAGATGAGGCAGTGCTTCAGGAGATGTTGCCGTATTTTACGGAGCATTACGGCAACCCGTCGAGCGGTCACACCCTGGGAGAAAAACCGAGGGAGGCCCTGGAAGAAGCCCGCTCAAAAGTGGGGCGGCTCATTGGCGCTGAAGAACCTGGTAAAAATCAGATTATCTTTACCGCTTCGTCTTCAGAAGCAAACAATCTGGCCGTCAAAGGTATTATAGCGGCGGGTAAAAAGAAAGGAAACCAGATTATTACTTCCGCTATTGAGCACTTTTCGATCCTGAACCAGTTAAAAGGTCTTGAAAAAGAAGGGTATGAAATTATCCGGCTGCCTGTTGACAAATACGGCCTAATCGCTCCGGGACTGCTGGAAGAAGCGATCAGCGATCAAACCATCCTCATATCCATCCAGGCCGCCAATCCTGAAATCGGGACCATCCAACCGATTGATGAACTGGCTGCTTTAGCGCGTAAGAATGAAATTCCTTTCCATACTGATGCGGCGGCGGCAGCAGGGGGGATTGCCCTTGATGTTGACCGGATGGGAGTTGATATGCTGAGCCTGGCCGGGGATCAGTTTTACGGGCCCAAGGGTTCAGGAGCCCTTTTTGTGCGCCGGGGAGTGCGTCTGCGCCCCCTGATCGAGGGCGGTATCCAGGAAAAGGGCCTGCGGGCCGGAACTGAAAATGTGCCGGCCATAGTCGGGCTGGGAGAAGCGGCGAGGCTGGCCTATGAAACCCTTGAAGAACGGGCCGAAAAGGTGGCTTACTTCAGGGATCAGCTTAAAGAAAGCCTGTTCAATGAAATCCCTCACCTGCACCTGAATGGCCATCCGGAAAAGCGCCTGCCCCGGAATTTAAACATCTCCGTGGAATTCGTGGAAGGAGAAGCGCTGCTGATGCGCCTCAATATGGCCGGCATCTATGTATCCAGCGGTTCTTCCTGCACCTCCCAGGCCTTAAAATCTTCACATGTTTTAGAGGCCATCGGTTTGCCGCCCGAACTGGCCCAGGGTTCGCTGCTTCTGGCCCCGGACCGGGAGAACAGGATTGAAGATATTCCTTACATTACTGAACAGATGGCTCAGGTAGCGGGTCTGCTGAGGAACATGTCACCCCTTTACCACCAGTATCTGAAGGAGGAGAAAAAGAATGCCAACCTACAGTGATAAGGTCATGGAACATTTTACAAACCCTCGAAATATCGGCGAAGTAGAGGATGCGGACGGGATTGGTGAAGTTGGCAACCCGGTTTGCGGCGATATGATGAAATTTACGATCAAGGTTAAAGATGATCGCATTGAAGATGTTAAGTATTTTACTTTCGGTTGTGGAGCAGCTATTGCCGTATCCAGCATGGTTTCCGAAATGGCCAGGGGTAAAACCCTGGAAGAGGCTTTAAAAATAACCAACAAGCAGGTAGCCGAAGAGCTGGGCGGTCTGCCTGGCAACAAAATGCACTGCTCCAACCTGGGGGCCGATGCGCTCCATAAAGCGATCCGGGATTACATGGAAAAGCAGGGGAGGGAAAGCAATGAATGAAAATAGCCTGAATAGCAAACCGGAACGGGACTACTGCAGCTGTCCTTTCTGTGATCAGCCCATTTGCCCCGAACCGGCCGAAGGACAATACACCTGCAAACAGGACGGCAGGCTCAAAATACACCGGGTTGACTGTGTAGGGCTCTACTGCCCTGTTCCCGTAATGCGGGCCAGGGAAGAAATAGATCAGCTTGAAAAAAACAACTTGCTGGAACTGGTTGCCGATGATCCGGCTTCAGCGGAAGATATTCCCCGCTGGGCCAAACGGGCCGGCCACACCGTGGTTAAGGTGGAGCGTGTCGGCGATGAGTACCATTACTTTATCTTAAAAGGAAGAGAGGAGGTAGAATAAAATGGCGGAAAAGAAAAAAATACTTTATGTTCAGACCAGCGGGCCCGGTACCCCGGAAAGGCTTTATTCTCCGTTAATCCTGGCCCAGACAGCCAAAACGATGGACGTGGAAGCGACGGTCTATTTCCTGGGTCTCGGTTTGAAAAACCTGGTCAAAGGAGAAGCGGAAAAAATCAAGATTGGAGAGTTTCCCAGCCTTCTTGATGTATTGAAGCAGACTGCGGGCCAGGGCATAACAATTATGGCCTGCCAGCAGAGCATGCAGCTTTTTGGAGGCGAAATTAAGCAGGAAGATCTGATTGAGGAAGCGACAATAGCCGGGGCCGCCACCCTGAATGACCTGGCCCTGGATGCCGATGCCATCCTGACCTTCTAAATAAAAAAAGTTAAAACGGACCCTGCCGTCCGGAAGGATTTTTTACAGCCATAGCGAATTTGTAAATGTTAAATGCAGTATGGTAGAACGGCAGGGTTGGTAGAGTATTTATGCCGGTCTATGACCGGTATATTTTTGCCTGATGATACTCCAACCGGAGTATTTATTTTTGCCCTGGCCGCCGCTTGAAAATCAAGTAGAGGAGGAAGAAAAACATGAAAAAGCTGTTGCTGTTTCTTGGCCTGGCCCTACTTTTAGCGCTGGGAGCGACCGGTTGTGGCGCCGGTGAAAGTGAAGATGTTGAAGCACCTGATGAAGGAGCTCTTGAAGATGACGGCCAAATTTATGAATTTACCCTGGCCCACTTTTTTCCGGCCGGCCACCCTGCCGAGGTTGATTTAGTGCAGGGTTGGGCTGAAGCGCTCCGTGAGGCCAGCGAAGGGCGGATTGAAATAACCAGTTACCCCGGGGGGACCCTGCTTGATCCGGCCGACACTTATGAAGGCATTGTGTCCGGAACTGCCGATATCGGGCTCTCCGCCTTTTTTTATAACCGCGGCCGGTTTCCCGTTTTGGAAGTATTTGAATTGCCCGGTTTAGTTTATAAAGATTCCCGCATGGCCAGTATGGTGGCCTGGGAAGGTATTAAAGCGCTGGACCCGGAAGAGGTCCAGGACACCGAGTTAATGTTCGTGCTGGCTACCGGTCCCGGAGATTTATTCACTAAAAACCCGGTTCGGAGTCTTGAGGACCTGGAGGGGATGAAAATCAGGGTGGCCGGTTTGAGCGCCGAAACTCTCTCCCTGCTGGGCGCTGCTCCCGAAGCTATGCCCCAGGATGAAGCCGAAGAAGCCTTGATGCGGGGCAGGGTTGATGGAAACCTGGCTCCGGTGGAAGTTTTGAAGGGATGGAACCATGCCGAGCATACCGATTACCTGACCCGGACCCCTTTTCTTTATAATGCCCTTTTCTATGTGACCATGAACCAGGGCAAATGGGATCAACTACCCGCTGATCTCCAGGAAATTTTTATGGCCGTCAATAAAGATTTTCATGAAGAGGTGGCTGCCGGACTATGGGATGTTCAGAATGAAGAGGCCCTGGTCTGGGCCGTAGAGGAAACTGGCCAGGAGGTAATTGAACTGGATCTTGCAGAACAGGAACGCTGGATCGAAAGGGTGCTGCCGATCCAGGAGGATTTTATTTCCAGGATGGATGAACAGGGTTTTGACGGCAACAATATCCTGGAGACAGTGCGCCGCCTGGTAGAGCAATATCAGTAATTGATCCGCAAACCTGCCGGATCATAATTCCGGTATTTTGGTATCCGGGCAGTTGAGCAGAGCGCAACTGCCCGGATGCGAACCGGGTCTGCATAATACGCGCACCTTATATGTGCAGCAGTTGGCCCTACTATACATGGTGAAGGTAGATCATAAATGCATATATTTGAAACTGTGATCGTAAAAGTGAGCCGGGGACTTGATTTTATAGCGGGCATCATCCTTTCTGTTACCGTATTTCTGGTGGTGGCCAACATAGTGGGCCGGGTTCTGTTCCAGAGGTCTTTTTTTGTGGCCCATGAAGTGGTCGGTTTTCTTGCCGCTGCTGTAATCGGCCTGGCTTTGGCCCGCTGTGCCCTGGAAGACGGCCATATTGCAGTTGGTTTTATCCTGGAACGTTTTAGTCGGACTGTCCAGCGTATTGTTGAAGTAGCGGTGGGCATCCCGGTATTTGCTTTTCTCCTCTTTGCCGCCTACAATCTTTTTGATTACGGGACCAGGATTGCCGAGAGCGGTGAAGTGTCGCCGACGGCCCAGCTGATCTTTTATCCCTTTATCTACCTGGTGGCGCTGGGGGTTTTTTTGCTCGCCCTCACTGTTTTGCTGAAGCTGCTCCGCCTTGTAAGGGAGGATCAGGACAGATGAGCCCTTCCACCGCCGGTTTGATCGGGATATTGGCCTTTTTTTTCTTAATCACCTTAAAGATGCCCATTGCTTATGCCATGGCCATGGTCGGGATGGCCGGGTTTGCATACCTGACCACGACCTCGGCTGCTTTTGCCATGGTTTCCACCGAATTGTTTTCTACTTTTTCCCGCTATTCTTTAAGTGTCATTCCCATGTTTATCCTGATGGGTTTTTTGGCTTTCCATGCCGGCATTGGAGCCCGGCTTTACGACCTGGCCTATAAGATGGTCGGGCATCTTCCCGGGGGGCTGGCTATTGCCACCCAGGCTACCTGTGCCCTCTTCGGGGCCGTGTGTGGATCTAATACTGCCACTGCAGCTACAATCGGGGCCATAGCGCTTCCTGAAATGCGGAAATATAACTACAACCCTTCTCTTTCTACAGCCAGTGTTGCTGCGGGCGGGGCCCTGGGAGTGCTGATCCCGCCCAGCGTTATCTTCATTGTCTACGGCATAGCTGCCGAGCAGTCTGTTGGTAAACTTTTCATGGCCGGGATAATACCGGGCTTTCTGCTGATGTTTTTATACATGCTGACCATCTATATTACGGCCAGGCGCGATCATACCCTCGGACCGGCCGGCCAGAAATCAAGCTGGCGGGCCAGGTATATGGCCCTGGGCGGAGGGCTGCTCGAAGTTATAGTTATATTCGCCATTTCCCTGGGGGGCCTTTTTGCCGGATGGTTTATGCCCACCGAGGCCGGCGCAGTCGGTGTAGCCGGGGTAGTCCTGGTCTCAACTGCAAAAGGTAATATGAGTTTGGCCATTATCCGTAATTCACTTGCCGACACCACCCGGACCACGGCGATGATCATGCTTTTAGTTGCTGCGGCGGTGATCTTTGGCCGCTTCATGGCTATCAGCCGGATTCCTTTCGTCATGGCTGAATGGGCGGCGGGGCTTGCTTTACCTTCCTTTGTCATTATGGCCCTTATCTTGCTTATCTATTTGCTGCTGGGATGCTTTATTGATGCCCTGGCCCTGATCCTGCTTACCATACCGATATTTTTGCCGGTGGCTGTGGATGTCCTCGGTTATGATCCGATCTGGTTTGGTGTGATCATCGTGATGGTTGTAGCCATGGGTGTGATTACCCCGCCGGTGGGGATGAACGTTTATATCGTTAAAGGCGTTTCCCAGGGCGTGCCCCTCGAGGTAATTTTCAGGGGAGTATGGCCGTTTTTATTCGCCATCATCGTGTGCCTGGCCCTCCTGATCATGGTCCCCGGACTGGCCACCTACCTGCCTTCATTGATTCAATAATCTTTCCAATCCGGACAATTTGTTGTATAATTAAGAATAAGTTATACAAATTCTGGATAAGGGTATGCGAGCATCCGCTTCTATAGCCAAAAATGCTTTTAGAGGTGAGGGTATATTATGTTAAAAAATAAGCCTCTAATCCTTTTTTTTGTTTTATCCACTGCGGCAATCCTTTCTACGGCCCTGGTGGGGATGGTCTTGATTCCGGAAACGGTTAAGCTGGGGCAGATGTATCTCCGGGATGTTAACATCAACTCCATCCCTGACGGGACTTACCATGGATCGGCAGAAACTGTTATGGCGGCTGCCGAGGTTGTGGTAACGGTGAATGATCAAAGGATCACGGCCATTGATCTGACCCGGCATGTGCACAGCAACGGGCAGGAAGCGGAAGCAGTCCTGGACCGGGTTATAGAAGAACAGTGCCTTAAAATTGATTTAATTTCAGGAGCAACAACCAGCAGTATGGTCCTCCTCAAAGCGGTGGAGGATGCCCTGATCGAGTAGGGAATAAATGGTTAAGCAGGCATTTAGGTTTGAGGTTCGGCGAGAAGCAGTTCCCGCAGGGAACAGGGTTCAAGGCCGCGTTCACGCAGCCCGTTAATAATCCGGGGCAGGGCTTTAATATCGGCTTCGGTAAAGTGCAGCAGGACGATGCTGCCCCCCTGGGCCTGGTTCAGGACGTGCTCGACAATCCGGTCCGAGCTGTAAGCCTGGTTACGCAGGGCGTAAACCAGCTCCACATCCCACATGATAGGAAACATCCCTTTTTCTGCTACAATTGGCTGCAGCCGTTCCCGGTGGTAACTCTGGCCGGAATAAAAGCCGTCTCCATAGGGGGGGCGGAAAAAAGGGGTATGGTAACTGCGGCCGACGGCCTCTTCCACGGCTTCTTGCCACCTGCTTAGCTCCGCCCTAACCTGTTCTTCGGAAAGGTTGGTCAGGTAAGGATGGCTGTAAGAGTGGTTGCCCAGTTCATGGCCTTCTTCCACTGCCCTTCTCCAGGTTTCCGGGTAGCTTTCAACATTGATTCCTGTCGGAAACAGGGTGGCCCTGACTCCATACTCTTTCAGGTAATCTAAAGTCAGATTATTTATCGCTTCTGTGCCGCCGTCATCGATAGTAATGGCGACTTTGTTAGTTTCCCGGTCGCCATGTTCGATCAGCGTTTCAGAACGCATCATCTTGTTTTCTTCGCGCAGCTTTTCATTTTCCTCATAAAGCTGGTCGTACTGCTCTTCAAGCCTGCTTTTTTCTTCTTCAACCCGGGTTAGTTGTTCTTCCAGAGACTGGAGATTGTTTTCCAGCGACTGAAGGGCGGCATGCTGGTTCATGCTGAAAAAACCGAGGGCTCCGATTACAGCCATCAAAAACAGGAAGATAACCAGGCGGGCCCACGACCTTTTTTTGGGTTGTCTGCTTCTGGTGTTATAACGATTTTCCACGGCCACCACTTCCCTTTGCCTTAAAACTTTAGGTTCCTATTTCAATGCTTATATGGTAACCTACTAAAAAAGATATGGCAATAGATTTAAGTTATTTACATTTGCAGAAAGGATGATATTAGCAATGAAAACATTGTTGGCCCTCGCATCAAGCCCCCGCCGGAACGGCAACAGCGAAACGCTGCTTAAAGAATTTTGCCGGGGGGCGGAAGATATGGGTTGGAAGGTGGAAATGGTCCGTATCAATGATCTCGACTTCCGCCCCTGCCAGGCCTGTGACGCCTGCGCCAGGGATGGGCGCTGCATTGTGAAAGATGACATGCAGGATATTTACCCCAAGGTCTCCAGTTCCGATGCCCTGGTCATCGCCAGCCCGGTTACCTTTGGCTCATTAAATGCCCAGCTAAAGATGCTCATCGACCGGTTTCAGTGCTGGTGGCATGCCAAGTATAACCTAAAAAAACCTTTCGTCCCTGACGAACCGAAGCGCCAGGGTTTTTTTATCTGTGTCGGCGCCCTGAAACGCAAAAGATACTGTGAAAATGCCCTTGAGATTATCAAAGTTTTCTTTCACAACATCAACCATCAGTTTGCGGGCAGTCTTTCATTCCGCGGCTACGATGAAAAAGGGGCGATCCTGGAAGCCCCGGAAGCTTTGAAAGAAACCTACGAAGCGGGCAAAAAATTTGTAACCAGGGTAGAGGAAATTTCAGGCGACCAGGGGCAGTGAATTTTTCCGT
>PWGD01000091.1 GCA_003554395.1 Syntrophomonadaceae bacterium | reverse complement strand
GTGAGTTCGGGGATGGAACGGGCAAAGCGGTCGGGCCTTTCCCGGCCCAGTTCTTCCTCGGAGCCGTATCCGTAGGTAACGGCAATGGAAGCGAGCCCAAATTTCCGGGCCCCGATAATGTCGTCCCTGTGGTCGCCGACCATGACGGTGTTTGCGGGTTCCAGGCCCCTGTTTTCTTCCAGGAGGTGGGCAAGGACATCTTTCTTTTCCACCCGCGCGCCATCAAGGGTAGCCCCGGCCAGGAATGAAAAGTAGCGATCAATGGCAAAGTGTTTCAGGATGGTCTCGGCATAAGGGGTCGCCTTGGAAGTGGCCAGGTAGATTCTTTTCCCCGCTCCGGCCAAACTGTGCAGCATTTCGGCCGCGCCGGGATAAAGCCTGTTTTCGTAAATCCCTTTTTCCCGGTAGTATTCCCGGAAATATCCTATGGCCTGCCATACCTGTTCCTCGTTGAAGCCGTACCTTTCCCTGAAGGAGCGCTGCAGGGGAGGCCCGATGAAGGTTTTCAGTTCAGTGGTGTCAGCTTCCAGGCCCATTTTTTGCAGGGCGTAGCAGACCGAGCCGATTACACCTGCGGCCGAATCGGTCAGTGTGCCGTCGAGGTCAAAAATAATGTGGCGGTAGGGGGGCCTGTTTTTCTGTTTCGGCATAGCTTCTCCTTTTGTTTCCAGCTTTACTCTAAGGGTCAGATCAAGTTTGGAGTATTGTTTTGCTTTCCCGGGCCGCCGCTGCCCGGGCCTGCCTTTATGAATTATATAACATTATTTCCCCTGTGTCAGGGGCCCTCTCCCTCCGGGAGGCTTGCTGGCCGGTTTAATTAAGCGTAGAATATACGTGTCTGCTATTTGATTTGGAAAGCAGGGATTTGATGCAGAACAATGCCGCCCTGATGGGCGAAGAAAGTATAACCCGGCTGTTGATCCGGTTTTCTCTGCCGGCCACGGTGGGCATGCTGGTCATGGCTACCTATAATATCGTTGATACCATTTTTGTGGGGATGCTGGGCAGTGATGCTATCGCGGCCCTGTCTGTCGCTTTTCCTTTCCAGATGCTGCTGGGGGCCCTGGGGATCGGCACCGGGGTGGGGGCGGCTTCGCTGATTTCGCGCTCTCTGGGGGCCGGTGATGAAAAGACGGCCAGAAATGCCGTCGGGCAGGTAATCAGCCTCTCTGTTCTTTATGGAATCGTGGTAGCCCTGATCGGTTTTTTCTACCTGGAACCGCTCCTGGTCCTCTTCGGGGCTACCCCTGAGATCCTGGCCCTGACCGGGGAATACGTGATCGTTATTGCCGGCGGTTCGGTTATGTTTTTCCTGATCATGGGCCTGAACAACGCGCTCCGGGGCGAAGGCAGCCCCATCCTTTCTATGTATATCATGATTATCTCGGCCGGGATCAATATTATTTTAGACCCCATTTTCATTTTTTTGCTCGGCCTGGGCGTGCAGGGCGCCGCCATCGCCACGGTCCTGGCTAAAGTGGTCGGGGTGGCGATCATGCTGTATCACTTTACAGCAGGCAAAAGTGCGATCAGGATCGGATTTTCCTGCCTGGCCCCGCGCTTAAGCACCATCCGTAAAATTTATGTGATCGGGTTTCCGGCCATGTTCCTGCAGATTTCCACCAACCTATCTCTGGTCATTGCCAACAACATCCTGGCGGTCTACGGATATCTGCCGATCGCCGCCCTGGGCCTGATCTTCCGCCTGTTCATGTTCGCCCTGATGCCCGTGATCGGCATTTCCCAGGGCCTGCTGCCAATTATCGGTTACAACTTCGGGGCCGGCAAAATAGAGCGCATCGGCGAGGCCATCACCAAAGGAGTGGCCTTAAGCACCGCCATCGCCACTTTTTTCGGGGCCCTCTACTTTATCTGGCCGGAACTGTTCATGACCATGTTCAGCCGGGAACAGGAACTGGTGGCCCTGGGCGCTGAAGCCCTGCGGATCATGGTGATCATGTTCCCTTTGATTGGAGGCCAGGTTGTATTTACGGTTTACTTCCAGGCGACGGGCAAGGGGATGCCCTCCCTGCTGCTCTCCATCCTGCGGGAAGTGATCTTTTTCATCCCCCTGATGCTGATCTTATCGGGCTGGTTCGGCTTAATCGGAATCTGGGCCTCCCGTCCGCTCAGCGACCTGCTGGCCTTTTTGGTCACTTTTTACCTGATCAGCCGCGAATTAAAGCGCCTGGGGATCCCCCTCCTGCGCAGCCCGGCTTTATCCTCGCTGAATAAATGACGGGCCGGTTGGAACCGGTGAAGGCCGGGATTTGATCCTGCCCCGTAAGGGAGGCAGGATTTTAGGTTTGGGTTGCAGAATTTAGGGCACTACATCAAAGCTTTTTCAGAGCCTGTTAGTGGGGCGAAAGAAAGCCCTGGGTTATTGCGGGATATTGCCACCGACAAGCGATCAGATCAGCGGGGTGCCCATCGATGGCTGCTGTAGCATTTTTTCGTTTTTACGCGGAGTTAAATGATTTTCTGCCCCCTGAACGGCGGCAGGTTGCCTTCAGTCACTCTTTCTCCGGCCACCAGACCGTGAAAGATATGATCGAGTCGCTGGGGGTTCCTCATACCGAGGTGGATTTGATCCTGGCCAACGGGGAATCGGTGGATTTTACCTACCGGCCCTCCTCCGGCGATCGGATCAGTGTCTACCCTGTTTTTGAAGCGCTAGATATTGCCCCCCTCCTGCAGGTGCGGCCCGAACCGCTGCGGGAACCGAAATTTGTCCTGGACACCCACCTGGGCCGACTGGCCGCTTACCTGCGCATGCTGGGCTTTGATGCGCTCTACCGCAACAGTTTTAGCGATGAAGAGCTGGCCGAAATCTCGGCCGGCCAACACCGGATCCTGCTGACCAGGGACCGCGGGCTTCTGAAGCGTTCCATGGTCACCCATGGCTACCTGGTGCGCTCCATTGATCCGCCGCAGCAGGTCGAAGAAGTGCTCTCCCGCTTTGATTTGCATGATGCCATAAATCCCTTCAGCCGCTGCCTGCAGTGCAACCGGGGCCTCAGCAGGGTTGACCCCGAACAGGTCAAGGAACAGATCCCCGAAAAGGTACGGCAGCGCTGTTCGGAATACAGCCGCTGCCCGGGCTGCGGGCGGGTCTACTGGAAGGGCTCGCACTATAAAAAGATGCTGGGGCTGATCAAGCGCTTCACCTCGAAGCGCTGCAACGGCAGCTCATAATAGCGGCAACCGGGACCGGTGGAGGGCCGACGGTTCCAGCCCGGGCCCCTGTTTTGATGGTCTGGTTGGCCCGGTTTCGATCATAGGCGCGGCTGTCCCTCAATTAAAGCCCTTACATTTTCAAGGCCTGGGTTTGTCAAAGAAGCGGAGTCCTTTTAAACAGAGCCGCTGAAAGAAAGTTTAGCAGGGTATTTTTGTTTAATGTCGAAATATTATAAATAGACTTGTGATATTGCCCTAAGCCCTGTGATACAATTGATGTCAAGCGGTTTTTCATCATTATTTTCCTTTCCCCGGTTATTGTGACCTTAAAAACGACATTTGCAGTTGTAATATTTCTATCTACGGCCCTGATATCCTCATGGGAGGTGCGCCGATGCCAAAAGCCGGTTCGGAAGAAAAACCACTGATCCTGGAGCGCTGCAGCGGATGCGGCTACTGCTTTTTGCTGTGCCCGCAAAAGGCTGTAGAGGCTAACGAGGAGGGCGGGTACCGGATCAATGAAGAAGCATGCACCGCCTGCGGGCACTGCATTTTCGCCTGCCCGGCAGATGCCATTGCCGCCAGCCGGGCCATTAGCTCCGGACAAGAACGGACCGGTCAGGAACAGGTCGGACCGGCCCAGGCCGGTGTGGAGCAGCCCGGGCGGCTTCCCGGCAGGGAAAATGGACCGGAAGATGAAGGCGGCGGTATGGCGGGCGGAAGCGGCTATGACGCCGTAATAATTGGCTCGGGTATCGGGGGCCTTTTAACCGCAGCGGGCCTGACCAGAAAGGGCAAAAAGATTGTCCTGGTCGAACGCCTGAATTTTACCGGGGGCCGGTTTACCCACTTCAATTATGAAGGGGTTTCCATCAGCACCGGGGCCTGCCACTCGTTGCCCTACGGGGAAAAAGGGCCCTTTGCGGAGTTGATCAGAACCCTTGGACTGCCGGTGACGATCAGGAATGCCGGGGGTATGGGGGGACTAAATGCAGCCGGCAAACAATACCGCTGGAGGGAGATCATGGAATGCCTGGTCCCCTTTTCGCGCCGCGATAGGCTGGACCTGCTGAAAATATTGCTCAAGATACTGGCCACCAGGAAAGCGGGGCGGCCCGGCCTGGTTTTTGGAGACTGGCTGGCCCAACAAACTTCTTCTGCGATGATCAGGACTTTTTTTGAGCGGATGATTAATTTCGGCTGCAGTGTCGGAATCGACAGCCTTCCTTTTGATGAGGCGGTTAAGATTATTAAAAATGTTTACCGGGCTAAAGCCTCGGGCGTTATAGTGGGTGGCTGCGGGACGGTGGTTGAAAAATTGGTGGAGCAGGTTCGCACCGGGGGCGGCGCGGTGCTGACCGAGTCGGAGGCCAAGAGAATTGTGACCCGGGACGGCTATGTCAGCGGGGTGGAGATAATAAATAGAAGAAGTGGGGCGGTGGAGAGATTAAAGGCCAAGCTTGTAATCTCTGATATCGGTCCGAAAGAAACCTACAGCCTGCTGGAAAGCGCCGCTCAACCCCTATCCACGGGGGAGAGCCTGCTAAAGGGCGCCGGTCAACCTCTCCTGATGACGGAATCTGAAAATGATCAGTTTGGCCGGGCAGCCGGCCCGGCGGTGGCAGCCGCTGCCGGTTCAAATTCCGGCTCTAAAGCGGGCCTGTCTTCAGATCAGGGGGAAATAAGCAGAACACAGGCCAGCCCCGGCCTTGATGAAAGACCTGGTGCGGCAGTTAAAATAGCCGGTGAAACAAGCGAAGGGGCCGGCGCGGCGGTTGAAAAAGACTGCCCCACAAGCGGCCTGTGCATCAATATGGTCTGCGATGTGCCCCTGCTGGATCACGGCTCCATTCTCTACTGCCTCGACACCAAGCGGGTGGCCGGCCTGGCCCAGCCCACCAATACCGATCCCGGCCTGGCCCCCCGGGGACGGCACCTGCTGATTTCCTACCAGATGCTGGAAGGCGACCAGGTAGGCCGAGAAGTAAAGCTGGGGCTCAGTGACCTGGAGTCTTTATTCGGGGACGATTTTTCCAAGCACTGCCGGGTCATAAACACCGGGGTTTTTAAGAACGGCTGGCCGGTGAACCGTTCCGCCCAGGGCCGCGATGTTCATTCGGTGTCGCCGGTAAAGGGGCTCTACCTGGTGGGTGATGGCTGCAAGGCCCCGGGCTACGTCATGGTGGAAGGGATCGCCAAACAGGTAGCCGGGATTTTGGCAGAGATTACTTAAGGGCCTGTAAAGGCAGCGATTTCCTGTTTTTGCCGGCCCGCTCCGGCAATGATATAATTATTAAGAATACGAGAGGAGGGCTTCGTCATGGATATGACCTTGGTTATAGTGGTTGTAATCGTTATTTTCGCAGTTCTATATTACCTTCGGAGCAAGCAAGCCGGTCCTTCAAAGCGGGGCAAACCCGGGTCCCTGCGGCAGCAAGCCCGCCGCCAGCTCAAGCTCCCTCCCGACCAGGCCGACCAAACTATTGACCGGCAGATCGAGCGGCTGAAAGAACGTTATCCGGATCGTTCCGAGGAATGGTACCTGGAGAAGATAATCTATGATTTTGAACGCGATCGTTAAAGTAAAATTCGCTTAATGATCCGCCGCAAAGGAGGAGTTGCGTTGAGCAGAGGCAAAAAGGCTTTCTTAATTATCTTAGCCCTGGTAGTGGTTGTGCTGATCGGAGGCGGCATTTTCGGCTACTTCTTTGTGCGCAGCGGCCTGCCATCCTACGAAGCTGTAGTGGACCTGGAAGGGCTGCAGGGAGAAGTGAGCGTGCACCATACTTTCCGGGGCGTACCGCACATTGCCGCTACCCATGAGGGTGATCTATATTTTATGCAGGGCTATCTTCATGCCAAGGAACGGATGTGGCAGATGGAACTCCAGCGCCGGGTGGTCCAGGGCCGCTTGAGCGAGGTTTTCGGAGAAGATCAGCTCCCGACGGACCGGTTCCTGAAAAAGATCGGCCTGGACCGCATTGGCAAACGGATGCTGGAAAACACCTCCCCGGAAAGCAGGGAAGTGCTGGCCTATTATGCCGGTGGGGTAAACGCCTACCTGGCCAACCATCCCCCCTCCCTGGAATTCAGGCTGCTCGGTTTTGAACCCGAACTCTGGGAGCCTCTAGACAGCACCGGCATTATCGGCCTGATGGCTTTTGATCTCGGCTCCAACTGGCAGGTGGAAGCATTTCGCCAGGCCCTGGCCGAGGAAATCGATCTCGAGCTGCTGGAAGAAATCCTGCCTCCCTATGAAGGATGGGACACTCCGCCGGTTTTGGCTCCGGAAGGAAGCGCTGAAAGCAAAACGTATGAGGGGGCGACCGAAAACCTGCTCGCCCTGCTGGGGGAAAGCAGCCTGGATCACTTCCACGGCCTGCCCCGCCTGGGCAGCAACAGCTGGGTAATCAGCCCGGAACTGTCCGCCACCGGCACCGCCGTCATGGCCAACGATCCCCACTTGAGCCTGGGGCTGCCCTCGATCTGGTTTGAAAACGCACTGATCCTGCGCGAAGAAGACTGCTGTATGGATCTCTTTGGCTGGTCCATACCGGGCGCTCCCGGGGTTGTCATTGGCCATAACTGCCATATTTCCTGGGGCATGACCAATATCGGCGATACCCAGGATCTCTTTTTAGAGGAGCGCCACCCCGAGGATCCCCACCGCTTCAAATATGAAGGGCAATGGTATCAGGCCGAAGTAGAAACGGTGGAAATAAAGGTCGACGGCCGGGATGAAGCGGAAACAGTCGAAATGATCCAGACCCGGCACGGGCCCCTCATTTCAGACGATCCCCCCATGAGCCTGCGCTGGAGCGCTTACGATGTTGAAGCCAGCACCATTGATGCGGTTTTAAAAATAAATAGAGCTGAAAACTGGGACCAGTTCAAAGCGGGCCTGGCTCATTTCCAGGCCCCGGTGCAGGCCGTAGTTTATGCCGATGTGGAAGGCAACATCGGTTTCAAGGTAGCCGGGAATCTGCCGGTCAGGAAACAGGGGCAGGGTATCATGCCTTCTCCCGGCTGGGAGGAAGGCTACGGCTGGGAAGGGGTTATCCCCTTCGAGGAGCTCCCCGAGCTCTACAACCCGGACCGGGGGTTCATAGTCACCGCCAACAGCCGGGTCGAACCGGATGATTATCCCTATTTGATCAGCCTTGATCACGCCCCCGGTTATAGAAAAATAAGGATAGCCGAAGTTTTAGGAGGCCTTGATCAAATCGGGGTGGAAGATTCGAAGATGCTGCAAACCGACTGGTATAACCGCCATGCCGCAGAAAGGCTCCCCGCCTTCCTGGAGGTGATCGAAAAGGACCGGGCCTGCCTGTTAGAGGTCGAGCAGGGGGCGCTGGATCTGCTCGCCCGCTGGGCCGAAGAGCCGGTCAATACCAGGGATTCAGCCGGGGCGGCCCTGTTCCAGGTCTGGTACCTGAACCTGATGGAAGAGGTATTCCGGGAGGAAATGGGCGATGAGCTCTACCTGGAGTTTATAAAACAGGGCTATATTGCCTACAATGCCCTGGAAGCCCTGCTGGAAAAAGGGGCATCGGGCTGGTTTGCCGGGGGTCTGGAAGAACCGCTGACCGCGGCTTTTTCCCGGTCCGTGGAAGAACTAACAGACAGGCTGGGCGGCGATCCGGAAGGGTGGCGCTGGGATGAACTGCAGACCATCACTTTTAAGCACGACCTGGGCGCCGCTCCCCTGATCGGAGATTATCTTTTCAACCGGGGGCCCTACCCCTATGGGGGCGATTTCATGACCGTAGGCCGGGCCCGCTACGCTCTCGATGATCCCTTCAAGGTGGTCACCGGGGCGGGCCTGCGCTTTGTGGCCGTCATGAACGAGAAGATCGAGTCCGAGGTGGTTATCGCCGGCGGCCAGTCCGGGCACCCCCTGAGCCCGCATTACAGCGATCAGCTCGAGGCCTGGCTGGAGGGCGACTATTTCCAGGTCCAGATGCCCTGCGAACCGGACCTGGAATGGGAAGAGCGGTGCCGCTTCCGGCCGCCGCAGGACTGACCGGCGGTCAGCTCCATAAAAATAATCAGGGCTGGTGAAGGCAACCGGCCCTGATTATTTATGCTTCCTCCAGCCCCTGCAAAAAAGCCTCGATATTGCGGGCCAGGGCCTGGGGGTTATAGCCTCCTTCCAGGGTGGCAAAAAGGCGCCCGCCGCATTTTTGGCGGGCAAAACCGGCCAGGAGAGAGCCAATCCGGCGGTAATCTTTTCTACTCAGCATCCCGCCCCAGTCATCTACACCACGGTCAAACCCGGCTGAGACGGCCACAATATCGGCTTCGTAAAGAGCCAGGTCATTTTCCAGGGCATCAAGGAAGAGCATGGAGGAGCTCTCCCGGCAGTGCCAGAAGGTCACGGCCTCGTTTCGCCGAAAGATATTGGCGGTGCCGTCTCCAAAATGCAGGTCGAAATCGACAATCAGGGCGGAGCTGATCAGCCCCCGATCGAGGAGGGAACTGACGGCCACGGCGATGTTATTGAAGTAGCAAAAACCCCAGCAGGAATCGGATGAAGCATGGTGGCCGGGCGGGCGGCAGAGGGCAAAGGCGTGCTCACCTCCGGCGGCGGTTTCGGCCGCCTCCAGCGCTGCTCCCGCTGCCAGGAGGGCGGTGTGGTGGAGCAGGTCGTCTTCGGCGATACTGCGCCAGTGGCGGGGGGTGTGGACGAGCAGGATCTCTTCTTCAACAGCCGGGCGCGGTTCGTAAAAGGGGTATTTGTCCTTAAGAAGGTCCAGGGCGGGATCCAGCCGGCCGGGTTCGGCAGCCGGATCATAGGCATAGTGTTTTAAAAAGTCCCGGTGAAAATAGATCTTCATCTCCTTAGTTCACTCCTCCGTGCTGTGGGTTGGCTTCTTTAGCCGACGCCTCTTCTCTTAAGCCGGCCTCACCTTAAAATTATATATTTATACACCGGGGCGGTTAAATCCTGCCGTTACCTTTAGGACGTTTTCGCAGGGGGAAAAAGCGCTGCCATTTAGCTGGATCGATCAGTTTACCCGGATCAATCAGCATAACCCGGGCCACGCTTCAACGGCCCCGG
>PWGD01000177.1 GCA_003554395.1 Syntrophomonadaceae bacterium | reverse complement strand
TTTATGCCCAGCTGGGTGGAACCGATCAAGGCCATGGGCATTAAAACGGTTACGGTTTACCAGGATAACCCCGGCCGGAACCTGCCGGTTATCCAGGGGACAGTCCAGTTATTTGACGGCGAGACAGGCACCCCCATAGCGGTTATGGAGGCTTCTTATATAACCAAACTGCGCACGGGCGCTTCCAGCGGGGTAGCCACCCGATACCTGGTCCCTCAAGGGGCCAGCCGGGCGGCCATTATCGGGACGGGAGCCCAGGCCTATACCCAGCTCTGGGCGGTTTTAACTGCCGTTCCGGGTATTGAGGAATATAAGATATTTGACATTGAGCAGGACAAGGCGCAGGCCTTCAAGGAACAGGTGGAAAAAGACTTTAACGGGATTACATTTATTATAGCCGGTTCGGCGGCCGAAGCGGTAAAAGAAGCGCAGGTTGTCACCACCTGCACTACAGCCAGGGAACCTGTATTTCTCTATTCAGACCTGGGCGAAAAGGAAGTCCATATCAATGCCGTGGGCGCATTTACGCCCCAGATGCAGGAGATAGATGCCGCGGTAATGAAAAAGGCGGACAAGCTTTATGTTGATGATCTTGAGGGGGCCCTGGCCGAATCGGGCGATTTGATCATTCCTATGAACGAGGGGACGCTGGCGCAAGAAGATATTGACGGCGAGATCGGCGAAGTGCTTCTTGAGAGAAAGCAGGGCCGCGAAGCGGGTGATCAGCTAACCGTATACGAAACCGTCGGCATGGGATCGCTCGACGTGGTCGCCGCCCGGGCCATTTTTGAGAGCGCTCTTAAAAACAAGATTGGCACCGAAGTGTCCCTGGAATGAAAACGGACCGGTTTGAGTGAGTTAGCAGATCGCTTATGCACTGCATTCAGGTTTATTAAGTATATTGATGGCTGTCAAAACCGCCGCTGTATTGAAGGGTTAAAATCTCAAGGTTCAGGCTTTACAGGAATTAGTTCAGGGAGGATTTTTCTCTGCAAGGCAGGATTAATGGCAAAGCCGTCGAATAAGCAGGAGTATGTCGAGCCGGTATCAACCGGCCTCTTATTTCAGGAGGCAATAAGCGTTATGAGCTTTAAAGTGCGCCTGGCCCTGGTTATCCTCATAGTCCTGGTTATGTTTATACTGCACAACAGTTTCTGGTTGTGGGACCTGGACAGCCGCCTGCCGCTGCTATTTGGGTTCATGCCTTTTGCCTATTCATATTATATCGGTTACACGATCCTGGCCGTCCTGGCCATGAGACTGATCATCGGCCTGGCCTGGCCGGATCCCCCGGAAGATCTTTTTGAACAGCCTGAGCAAAAAAAGCAAGTAGAAACCAGGTAGATCATGATTGTGAGAAGGAGCAAGCTCAGCGGCAATGACTAATGTCCTCGGAATTGGGCTTCTGCTGTCATATTTGTTTATCCTCATCGCCATCGGCGTATACGGAGCCAAGGTGTCCCTGAAAACCAGGGAAGACTATTTCCTGGCCGGGCGCGGGCTGGGCAGTATTGCCGTTTTCATGGCCCTCTTCGCCAGCAACATCACCGCTTTTACGATCATCGGCCATGCCGGTTTTTCCTATGAAACCGGTTACGGTGCTTATGGCTATGTGATCGGCTGGAGCATCTTTATTACTCCCTTTACCTATTACCTGGTCGGTTACCGGTCCTGGCTGCTTGGCAAAAAGTACGGCTTCGCGACCCAACCGCAGGTTTTCGGCGGAATATTTAACAGTAAGCTGATTTCCCTCTTAATGCTGGTTTTGCTGCTTTATTATACTCTGCCTTACCTGGTGGTAAGCATTATCGGCGGCAGCCTGGCTTTTAGCACCGTAACCGAAGGGCTGGTTCCCTACTGGGTTTCCGCCATGATCTTGATCGGCTTTTCCTTGATCTATACCTTGCCGGCGGGTTTCCGGGGAACGGTATGGACCGATATTTTCCAGGGGACTCTCTTTTTGGTGGTGGCCGCTTTCCTGCTCTCGGCTGTGGGGCGCGCCCTGGGCGGTTTTTCTGAAATAACCTCCGATATTGTGCAGAACAACCCGGCCATGCTCGAAAGGTCGCTTGCGGTTGAACTGGCCCCGATAAACTGGTTCAGTTACTCTTTTGTTAACTCCATAGCAGTTGTTGTGTTTCCCCAGATTTACACCCGGATCCTGGCCGCCAGGAGCAGTTCCAACCTCAGGCAGGTCAGCCTCTATTATCCGATAGCGCTGGCCGTGATTTTCGGTATTTCCACCCTGCTCGGGGTATGGGGGTCGGTGGCCGTCCCCGGTTTAACGGGTAAAGAGACCGATAATATTGTGCCCCTCTTAATTCACCAATTTTTGACACCCACCTGGATGGTCCTGGGCCTGGTGGTTGTCCTGGCCGTCGTTAAATCATCAATCGATTCCCAGCTTTTATCGGTTGCCCACCTGGTTACCGACGACCTTTTGCCCCGTTTCAAACGGATCAATTCCCAGCAGGCCGTCTTTCTGGGCCGGATACTGCTGGTAGTTTTTGCCGCGATCGCTTACTTCATTGCCCTGATGCGCCCGGCAGCGATCCTGAGCATTGCTGGATTTGCCTTTTCAGGTTTTTCGGTGATCCTTCCGGTTATGATCGGGTCCCTCTACTGGCCCCGGGCTACCAGCCAGGGCGCCTGCGCCGCCCTGGTCCTGCCGGCGATCATGCTTCACCTCTGGTACCTGGGTATCCTGCCCCCGTGGACTACATTTGGGTTTATGCCCGTATTCCCCTCATTTGTCCTGGCTGTGATAACCCTGGTTGTAGTTTCTTACTTTACTCCAGTTCCTTCCCCTGAACAGCGGGAAAAAACTTTTGGCCTCTTTGAGCGGGTTTTTAAATAGTGGAGGTAATGAGAAATGGCCCCCGCGATCTGACCGGCCGCTTAGTGGTGATCCTGGCCCTATTTTATATCGCCGGTATTGTCACAGTGCGCCTCTGGATCGAAGACCCGCAGGCGGCCCTTTTTCCGGCAGCCCTGGTCCTCATTTCTTCAGCCGCCGCTTTATATTTTAACTGGATCGGTATATATAAAATAGCGGTTCTTTTAGTGGCAGCCCTGTGCGGAGGGGCCGCTTTCTTTTATTCTATTCAACAGCCCGCCGGCGGGGTGCTTAATCATGCCGGCGGGCCGGTATATATCGAAGGCACAGTATCCGAAGAGCCGCTTTTTTATGAAGATCACGGGGCCTATACGCTGCGGCCTGCAATTGTGGAAACCGGTGAGGGGCGTCAAAATGCATCAGGCAGTCTCCTGGTCAGGATATATGGAGAAAATGAAGAAAAATATCGCTATGGTGACAGGCTGCGCCTGAGGGGCTCCATTGTCGAACCGCGCGGACAGCGCAATCCCGGTGGATTTGATTACCGGTTCTATCTGAAAAGCCGGGGTATTGATGCCCTGCTTTATCCCCAGCCCGGGCAGGTAGAATATTTGGGAGAAGGAGAAACCGGCTTCCTATCTACAATGTCTTTTAAACTCCGCGCCGATCTGGTTGCAGTCATAGAGTCAACCCTGCCTTCACCATCCGGCGATCTTCTCACAGCGTTCCTGTTCGGGCAGAGGCACCGCCTCCCAGAAGATATCGAGCAAAATTTTCAGCGCGCCGGGGCCGGGCACCTGCTGGCCGTTTCCGGCCTCCATGTGGGCCTGGTTGCCGCCCTGGTTATCGGACTGTGGAGGCTGCTGGGGCTGCGGGGACGCCTTCCCCTGATTTTGGCCATTCTACTGGTTTGGGTTTATGCCTACCTGACCGGGATGCGGCCTTCCGCCCTCAGGGCGGCCGTGATGATCTCCATGGTCTTGGGAGCCCTGCTTTTCGAGCGGGACCGGGACCTGCCCACGGCCATAGCGCTGGCAGCCCTGGTTACCCTGGCTGTCAATCCCCTGCTCCTTTTCGGTCCGGGATTTTTGCTGTCCTACGCCGCCACCCTGACCCTGATCTATACCTACCGGCCCCTGGAACGCCTGCTCGGTTCAGCGGGCCTGCCCTCCTTTTTCCGGCCTCCCCTGGCAGTGGTCCTGGCGGCCCAGCTCGGGGTTTTGCCCCTCTGCGTTTATTATTTTCAGCACCTGCCCACGGGGGCGGTCTTCTTTAACCTGCTGCTAATGCACCTGATTACCTTTATAATTGGGCTGGGTTTGGCCGGCGCCCTTACCGGCCTGCTGTTACCGCCGGTTGGAGAAATCCTGCTCTGGGCCGCCCGCCCTCCGCTTGAACTGATCCTTAAAATTATTGAATGGAGCCGACTGCCCGGTTTCTATATCGCCCTTTCGCCGCCCGGGATCCCCTGGTTGGTTTTTTTTTACAGCCTGTTGGCCGCTTTTCTCTGGTTTTATTACCGCTGGGAAAAGCAACTTGAAACCGGTGGACAAGGATTCCGGTTTAGCGAATACACTTTCAAAACCCTGGCCCGGCTGATGCCTGCCCCGCCCTTACGGAAACGGGCCATTTACGGCGCCGTCCTTCTTGTTGCTGTCTTAGTGATCTGGAAAGGAATTATTTTCCCGCCTGCAAGCGATTTAAAAGTTACTTTTATTGATGTAGGCCAGGGGGCCTCGGCGCTGATCGAGGCGCCCTGCGGGGTTAATATTATGGTTGATGCCGGAGGTGAACTGCCTTTTCACGGGGCCCCGGGAGAAATAGGTGAACGGATATTACTGCCTTTTTTGAGACGCGAGCGGATCGATAAAATTGATCTGGCCATCATTAGCCACCCTCACGAAGATCACTTTGGCGGTTTTATCCCCTTAATCGGCCTGGTGGAAATAGATCAGCTCCTTATATCTCCGGTTTCCGGAGGATCTTTGTATTACGAAGAACTTTTAGAACGAGCCGAAGCAGAAGGAATCCGGATTGAAAAAACCGGAGCCGGACAGACCTGGAGCTGCGGCCACGGCCTGGTGATGGAGATTTACGGTCCTCCGGATATATTGCTGAGTGGAACCAGAAGTGACCACAACAACAATTCCGTTGTTTTCAGGTTAAGGTTTGGCGAGATCAGGATGCTTTTCACCGGAGACATTGAAGATCCGGCGGTCGCCGATCTTTTTAAGCGCCGGTTGGATCTGAAAGCCGATCTGCTCCAGGTTCCCCACCACGGTGGATACATGGCCCAAATGCCTGAATTTTTAGAGCAGGTTCAACCCCGGGTGGCTGTTATCCAGGTGGGATCCAATCCTTTTGGGCATCCGCACTCCTTTGTGATTGAATCGCTGGAGGAAGGGCGGGTGCAAATTTTCCGCAACGATCTCCACGGCGCTGTAATTGTTGAAACGGACGGCCTTGAAATGGAAGTTTATAGCACCGAAAAGCCGCTGCCGGCTCTGCAGTGAGACCGGCTCGTTAATAAAGGAATCGGGCTTTGCCTGGCGAAATATTATTGTCGGAAGAAGCTGTAACCGGGAGGACGGCCTTGGAATCTGAAGAATTAAAACAGCTGGTCAGGAAAAATGATAATGACTCGCGGCGCCTGCTATTCGAAGCTTACTACAGGAAAACTTATGCTGTCGCTTATAACATCCTGCGCAGCCGTGAAAATGCCGAGGATATTACCCAGGATGCCTTTATCAAGGCTTTTCAAAACATTCCTCAGCTCCAGGATGAAACAAAATTCGGGGCCTGGTTGGCCGTTATTGCTTCCAACCTGGCCCGCAACTATTTAAAGCGGGAAAAGCGGATCCACTACACCGACCGGGAAGTAATTGCCGACGGGGCCTCGGAAGCAGATTATACCGAAGAATCGGCCCTGCGCAGCCTGGAAGTCGACCGGGTCAGGCAGGCGATCAAGAACCTGCCTCCGGATCATTACCAGGTCGTGGTCCTGCAGTATTATTATGACCTTCGGGTGGAAGAGATAGCGTCCATGCTCAAGGTAAGCTCTGGCACGATAAAGTCGCGTCTTCACCGCGCCCGGCAAAGGCTGGCCCGGGAACTGGAACTAAACCACGATCCCGCTTGTCATATTAACAAAGGAGGTGAGCAGGAATAGTGCCTGAAAAGAACAAACCTGAACAATTAAACGATGAATTGATCCGCAAAGCCTTAGACCTTGATTTTCAGGCCGTAGAAGCTCCTCCGGCTGAGCGAAGCTGGCGCCGTATTGAAGCAGAGTTAGACCCTGATCGAAGCCGGAAACAGGCGCGGGCTGCGGGCTGGACCCGCTATGCCGCAGTAGCCGCTGCCGCCCTCCTCGTGATTGGCTTAAGCAGTATCGGGATCATGCAGATAACCGACCTTGCTTCGCCCGCTGCAGATGAGGCCCCCATGATAAACGCCGAACGGGACATGGAGGCCCTGCACGTTGAAGATGAAGATGTTGCCGTGGCGGAAGAAGAAGTTGAAGATGAAGATATTGCCGTGGCGGAAGAAGAAGTTGATGATGTCGAAACCTTTTTGGAAGAAGAAGTGGTGGTCAGTGACCTGCCGCCTTTTGAAATTGCCACAGATCCTGCTCCCCCGGAGTGGCAGGCAGTTTTAAACGACAACCTCTTTTTTGAAGAAGCCGTCCTTTTAAACGCAGGAGAGGGGCCCGACTATAAGGGGGCCATCTATTCCGGGGAAGAAGAGGTCCTCCTGTGGGTTAAATCGGAAGCTGACCGGGAAGCAACTGCCAGTTTCATCGAATATCTGGGCGAGCATATCCAGCTGGATACCCGCCCGCTACAAGAACTGAATGGATATATCCATTTTGAGGTGGCCGGTCAACCGGGCCTGGCCTGGCAGGAAGACAACCAAAACCAGGCCCTGGTAGTGATCCTCGGTCCCGTTTCATTAGAACAGCTGGAAAGTATAACTGCTGAACTAGACTAAGCTTATTGCAGTTACTGCTTTACTTAATTGCTTTACTGTTCGATATATTTCATCATCTTACGTAATTTTTTACCTACTGCTTCGATCTGGTGTTTTTCTTCTATTTTTCTTAAAGCTTTGAACTGGGGCTGGTTGGCCTGGTTTTCGGTAATCCATTCCAATGCAAACTGCCCGCTCTGGACTTCTCCCAGTATTTTCTTCAATTCTGCCCTGACCTGGTCATTGACGATGCGGGGCCCCCTGGTCAAATCGCCATATTCGGCGGTGTCGCTGATCGAATCGCGCATTCTTTCCAGTCCGCCTTCGTAGATCAGATCAACGATCAGCTTCAGTTCGTGCAGGCATTCAAAGTAGGCGATTTCAGGCTGATAACCGGCCTCGACCAGGGCTTCGAAGCTGGCTTTGATCAGGGCTGTAGTCCCGCCGCACAGAATGACCTGTTCTCCAAACAGATCAGTTTCTGTTTCTTCCTGGAAGGTCGTTTCGATCACACCGGCCCGGGTGCAGCCGATTCCCTTGGCATAGGCCAGGGCCAGGTCTTTCGTGTTGCCGGTGTAGTCCTGGTGAATGGCCAGCAGTCCCGGCACTCCGGCTCCTTCCTTATGCAGCCTTCTTACCAGGTGGCCCGGGCTTTTGGGCGCCACCATGAAAACATCGACATTTTCAGGAGGGATGACCTGGTTGTAAAGGATGTTAAAACCGTGAGATACTACCAGGGCTTTTCCTTCGGTTAAATGAGGCAAGACCGACTCTTTGAAAACAGCCGGCTGGTGGTTGTCGCCGATCAGAACCTGGATCACATCCGCCGCTTTTGAAGCTTCGCTGACGGTGGCCACTTCCAACCCGTCTTCTTTTACCTGATCCCACCGTTTACTCTCCCGATGCAGCCCGACCACTACATCCAGCCCGCTGTCGTTCAGATTTTGAGATTGGGCATGCCCCTGGCTGCCGTAACCCAGTACTGCGATCTTCTTGTTTTTCAGGATGCTTAAATCTGCATCCTGGTCGTAATACATTACCGCCATTTGTAATAGTCCTCCCTAAAAATATAATAACTTTATAAATTAGCTGTTTATGATTAAACTCCTGCCGGAAAAGAATGTAAAGTTTAACCCGGCCCCGAAGCAAAAAATCAGGCCTCAATTTTACCTCCCTGTATGATACAAGTTCTAAAAAACTGCCCTAAAAAAGAGTTGAAAGTTTACAAAATGTTTACAATAAAAGGCCCCAATTAGCTGTTTTTAGGCCAGCCAAAGGCAGAAAACCGGTCGCGATCGAAAACAGCTGTGTTATAATGACAGGGCAAATGCCCGGTTTGCCTTGTAGTTTTTATCTTGAAGAGCTCCAGGAAAGTAAGGTGTTATGGAAAAAATATTTGATTTAAGCTTTATGCTCAACCAGTCTTCCAACGTGCTGGTGCTGATCCTTAGCCAGTACTTAAACGGGCTGCTGGTGATCCATAAAAATGTCAAGGTCAATTATACCCGGAAGATCAACCATTTTCTGCTTTTTTTTATCCCAATATTTTTAAACCGCGGTTATGCCCACATCGAGGCTTTCGATCTATATGCCATTGGGGCTGCCCTGGCCGTGGCCAAGTTCATCTTTTACATAAAGCCGATCCGTGACCGGGTGCCTTTTATAAATGTTATGTTCCACTCATTTGATCGGCCTGAAGATCGGCCTCATACACTGAAATGGATCGTAACCCAAACGGCGGCGGGTTACGGGGTTCTTCTTCCTGCCAGCATAATTTTTGCCCATTACGACCTGCTGCACCTGGTCTTAATCCCGATCCTGATTTACGGCATCGGTGACGGGCTGGCCGAGCCGGTCGGAGTCCGTTTCGGCCGCCATAAATATAAGTCCTACGCTCTGTTTACCAGTAAATCCTATGTCCGCACCCTTGAGGGCAGTGCTGTTGTTTTCATAACCGGCCTGGCCGTTATCGGTTTCTTTCACAGCTATTTCAACCCTTTGCAGTTCACCGCGGCCATGGCCGTCATTCCATTCCTATTGACACTAGTGGAGGCCTATTCTCCCCATACCTGGGATTCGCCGACCATGTTTTTTTTCGGATACCTATCTCTATTCGGAATCATGATCTACTTATAAGACCCCCTACCATTACCAGTTCAGTTAATGTTATAGTGATAGGGGAATTATTATTAAGACAGGGGCAGGATAATAATGAAAGCGTCAGTTTACATGAAACGGGGAAGCGTGCTCTTAGCGGCGGGTATACTTCTTGGTGTTTTGTTATCCGGATGTCCTCTGGATGAGCCGGTAGAACCGGAAGAAAAGGTCAGGTTGGCCGCCAATGAACAGTTTATCGTTGAAGAGGAAGGGCTTAAACTTCTGGAAGATGAATACGGTCTGGTTTTTGACGAGGTCCATGAAATGGCCCTTGGCTTAACCCATGAAGCGCTTAAGTTAGGAGATGTAGATGTGGCGATCGGCTTTACCACTGATGGCAAGATTAAAGAGCTGGAACTGGCCAAGCTTGAAGATGACAAAGAAACCTTTCCGGCCTACAATCCGGCGCCGTTGATACGTGAAGAAATTCTGGATAAATACCCGCATATAAAAAAGGTTATGGCCGAAGTATCTTCCAGGCTTGATAACCGAACCATGATCGGGCTCAACTACAGGGTGGATTTGGAAGAAAATGAAC
>PWGD01000134.1 GCA_003554395.1 Syntrophomonadaceae bacterium | reverse complement strand
CTGTTTTGTTAAGGAGATAGGAGGGCACTCTTATGAGAAAAATAGTGGGGTTTGTCCTGGCCCTGCTCCTGGTTAGTGCCGGACTGGTCCAGGATGCAAATGCCGGTTCACCGGCACAGGGAGCGCTTGAAGCCTTTACTGTCGGCGGAGTAGATGTAACCGGACTGCCGGGCCTGGAAGTATCAGATCCGGTCAATGAGCCGGGAGCAATATTAGAGATAGCAAATTTGATTGATTTTGCCGGGATTGTAGCGGAACTTGAACCCGGAGTTATGATAAAAAACCCTTATGAAAATGTGAAGTGGGATCGCTTCGGGCAGTATAAAGCCAACCTTCATACCCATACCACGTATTCCGATGGTAATAAACCGCCCCATGAAAGGATCGACGAATACCACGAGCATGGGTACAGGATTCTGTCTTTAACCGATCATGATACTTTTAACCCCGGGGGCCCTCTGCTTTATCCCTGGACAGATATTAATCTAATTAACGAAGAGTGGGAAAACCGGGATCCGGATCAATTGGGCATGGTTGCAGTGCCGGGAGTGGAAATAACAGGCGGGATTCATTTCGGCTCCCATTTTAATGACTTTCCCGGGGAAGGCTCGAGTGACGAAGACTATGTGTTGAGCCAGATCCAGGAAAGGGGCGGCCTGGCCCAATTTTACCACCCCGGGATGCATACCTATAATAACCCGGATAACCTGGTCGGCTGGTATGCCGATAAGTATAAGCAGTTTGATTGCCTGGTGGGGATGGAAGTTTATAACGGCAGGGATTTGTTTCCAAGAGACCGCCAGTTATGGGACAATGTTTTGATGGAAACCTTACCGGATAAGGTGGTCTGGGCCTTTGGCAATGATGATAATCATTATAGTTTGAATCATATCGATTTTTTGCTGAGCTGGAATATGTTTGTCCTGGAGGACCTGAACCTGGAAGCGGTAAAAGAAGCTTATGCCAGCGGAGTCTTTTTTGCCTGCAACAAAAATTCTCCCAATGCCCCCGAACCCCCGGTCATAACCAGGATAACGCTCGAAAATGATCACCTGGAGGTCAGGGCGGAGAGTTATGACAGCATCAGATGGATTGCTGACGGGGAAGTGGTGGGCGAAGGTGAAAGCATCGATCTGTCTTCCGTTAAATATGATTATAAATACGTCAGGGCCAAACTGATCAATTCAGACCGGTTCTACCGCGGCCGGACCTTGATCCAGCCCTTTCAATTCAAGCCTCGCGAACCTGAGGCCGCCAGGGCGGTCTTTATCAACGGCGAGATCCTGGGGGAAGTAGAACTTGCAGAGATAGCCCTTAATAACGGCGATGAAGTGGTGGTCACTATTACGGCAGCAGACGGGACCCCTCTCCGGCATTACAAGGTAACGGTCCTTGAGGGGGATGAATTCATGGCGTTGCCCGGTGACCTTAATGGCGATGGGGAGATTGATGTTCGTGATGTTACCTTGTTGATGCGTTATACCCTGGGTCTTGAAACCTTCGATGAGGAGCAGAAAAAAAAGGCTGATATCAATGGTGACGGGGAGATCAATGTTCAAGATGTAGCCCTCTTGATGCAGTACGTGCTGGGGCTGGTAGAAACACTGGCCTCATGACCGCGGGTTAAGCCAGATAGGTGTGCATAACTTTACCCAGGCGGGAGATGCCTTCTTCAATTTGCGCTGAAGAAGCATTGGAAAAATTAAGCCGCAGGGTGTTGGAACCGCCGCCTCCAACATAGAAACATTCCCCTGTGATAAAGGCTACCTTTTCCTTCACTGCTTCCTTTAAGAGCCCTTGCGCTGTTTTGCCTGCGGGGAGCTGAACCCAGATAAAGAGGCCCCCTCCAGGCTTGTTCCATGAAACTGAGCGGGGGAAATGCCGGTCCATAACTTCCAGCATCAGGTCCCGTTTTTTTCGATACTGGTTTTTCAAGGACTCCAGATGAGGTTCAAGCAGTCCTCCGGCACAAAACTCATAAATCATGGCCTGGGCCAGGTTGCAGGTATGAACATCCGAACTCTGCTTACCGATAACCAGCTTCTCGATTATTGCTTCCGGCGCCACGGCAAAACCTACCCGCAACCCCGGTGATATAATTTTGGAAAATGAGCCGAGATAAACGACCCTTTGGTCTTGATCATGGGCCTTGATCGGGCCGTTATGATTGTCATCATAAACCAGATCACCGTAGGGATCGTCTTCAACCAGGACCAGTTTCAGTTCGGCCATCATTCCAGGTAATTCTTTACGCCTGTCTTGGCTTAAAGTGACCCCGGTCGGGTTCTGAAAATTTGGCACCAGGTATAGCAATTTATTGGTGCTGTGTTTAGATATTTGCTGCAGGGAAGACGGGACAATGCCGTTTTCATCGCTGTCTCCAAACAAAAAACTTGCCCCGTAAAGTTGGAAAATCTGAATGGCAGTCAGGTAAGTTGGTTTTTCCATAATAACCCTGTCGTCCTGGTTCAAAAAAGCTTTGGCCATTAAATCAATGCCCTGCTGAGAACCGCTGGTGACAATTACTTCTTCCAGTTCCGCTTTTACGCCCTTTTTGGCCATCCACTTTACTATAAACTCGCGCAGAGGCAAAAAACCTTCGCTGGTACCGTATTGCAGAACCTCTCTGCCGTATTTTTCAAAAGCCAGGCCACTGATTTCCCGCAGAGCTTCATGGGGAAGGGCATCTGTGGGCGGCATTCCTCCGGCAAAGGAGATGACATCGGGCTGCTGGGTAAGCTTGAGGATATCGCGGATCACCTGGCCTGACATGTTGGCAATATTTTGAGACATTTCGGGCTGGAACAATTCATGACCCCCTTGAATTTAAAAAACAAGAATCATCAAACAGACAGTCCATGATTCAGGGCTGTTTTTTTAAGATAATAAAATAATATATTCGGTAGAAATTAGCTAAGACCTTCTTTTATACTGGAGGGTTTATTATGGGGGCTGCGGAGGTGTTATGCAAATTATTACAGGCATTGACTCTTTTCCTTGAAGGAGGTAACCGCGGTTTTAAACAAACGATTCAGCTTGGAGATGATGATACCGGACAATAAAAAAAGCGGCAGCCTTGATTGGACGCCGGAAATGGTAAGGGTAACCGGGCCGCTGCACTGTGGTTCATGAATGCAAACTCAAAGGTGATCAGGTTTCAGGGGGAGGAAAGAGATCAGCTGCAGGTTTAGCGCAGGTAGATCTGCCTGGCTGCCTCGCAGGCGGCCAGGGCCGCTTTGCGCAAGAAGTCCTGGGCAATCCGCAGCCGGGATTGTTTTAAAGCGTATCGCTTAGTCTTATCGGTTTCCACCGGTTCATACATGTAGGTATCCATGGTAACCTCAATTTGTATTACGTGCACGTCGTTATCCGGGTCACTGTGCATGCGAGTGATAAAGCCGCCCGCATAAGGTTCGTCTTTAGCCAGGGTCAAACCCAGGCCGTATGGTTTTATGCCCTGCTTCAAGGTATTGACAAAGGCTGAAATAATTTCCGGGTGAGCCGAGGTGTCATCCAGGGTGCCCACAACGATATTGTCCCGCTCTTCTCCCTCGTCATGGACCCGGCCGAGCCCGACCGAGGTCATGGAGTGAGCGTCGATGAGGAGGGCATAGCCCTGTTCGCGCTTGAGCTTTTTAATGAGCGAAGTTAAGAGGTCGTGGTAGAGATCGTAATACTCCATGATGTTTTCTTCCTGCAGGGGTGAGTACTCTTTCTGCAGGGCGGGTTTGTCTTTGATGGTGTAGTATTCTGTCGGGGAATTCGCCAGGTGCCTGGGTACTTTTTTGGACTCGGAACCATCCCTGTTTCGGTTCATATCGACAAAAAACGGGGCCAGCCTGGAGATTACCTGCAGCCCCCCGATGGCCTCAAAGAGGATATCGCTGAAGAGGTCGATCTCCAGTAGCGATTTAGAGTCGAGGGCAAAGTGGTCCTTATATTTTGCCGGCAGTAAAACCCCGGAATGAGGAATGGAGAGTATAAAATCGGGGTTCTGGGGGCGAAATTCTATTAAATCCCTGGCGGACAGGGTATATTTTTCTTCGCTGAAAACATCCAGCACCTCCACCCTTTCCGCATGCCCCGTATAGTGCTCATATATATCGTCCCATTGCGATAAGGGCCAAATAATTTCGGGTTTCAGCAGGGCCGAGGCAGTTTTGGGTTTGCCAAGCAATTCACTCTCCATCCGGTCCATGACCATATTGCCCAGGGATATACCGTATAATTCGAGCAGCCCCTGTCCTCCCGGGAAGGCGTTGACTTCTAGCACCTTACCCGTTTCCAGCATATCGACGGAAAGCAACCTGCTCTCCGGAAAAGACGCCTGCATGGCCCGGGCGATTTGTTCCTGTTCGGGGGTAAGGCTATGAGGCAGCTGGGTTGCTCCCAAACTGTAGTTGGTTTTCCACTCTCCCGGAGCCGCTTTCCTGCGCATGCCGGTAAGAAACTCTCCATCAAAAAAAGTTGCCACCAAATCCCCCCTGCCTACTTCGGGGCAGAATTCCTGCAGGATTATATGGTTGTATAAACTGAGATACATATTTATTACTTCGAAAAGTTCCGGATCGGCAAATTCAACCCGGTGCACTCCGTGTCCGCAGCCGTAGCCGTAGCGGTCTTTCAATACAAAGTAGCCTTCATTATTGGGCAGTTTTTTTAAAGCTTCCCTGGCTCCATCGAGGGTATCGGCGGCATAAGTTGCGGGCTGCGGTATTCCGGGAGCGAGCCTGGTAATTTCGTATTTGTCATTGGTGGAAAGAGTGGCCGCAACGCTTTCGAGCAAGATGCCGTGCTCTTCGATGGTTTTGATCAAATCCAGGTTGGGGGTGCTGGAATCCCTGACATCATCGGCGCGGAAAAAACAGAGATCTATCGTACTGAGGGCCACGGGGCGTTCGTCGATTTTTTTGAGCAACAGGTAGCACTGCAGGGGATCGCTGTACCAGCTTTCGGGCAGGGCCAGGACGGAGGCCTTGGCATGGGCCGTGCCTTCATGCAAAAAAAGGTCTTCCATGCTAAAGTGATAGAGAGAATGGCCCCGTGCCGCAGAGACGCTTAAAATCTGGTTAAGCCCGGAGTTGTACAGGTCAACTTCCAGGCTGGTGTAGCTAAGCCGCCCGCTTTCGAAGGCAATATTCAGCAATTGTGGGTTTTGGTTCATCAACAAACCTGCTTTTATTTTGAATGCTTTAACGATCCGCTTCTTGTTCCCGGTCGTTTTCTTCCTCTTCTTCCTCTTCTGGTTCTTCTTTTTGTTCTTCTTCCTCCTGGCGCTTGCGTTCCTGCTCTTCTAAGTATTCAGGGCTGTCTTCCAGCATTATCGGCGGCCAGGGATCAACTTCAATACCGAAGGCCTCTTTAATGATGCTCACCCGCTCCTCCTGGTCGAGGACGTGGTAATAGATGCCGTCTTTGGTCTGCCCGCCGCCGGGTATTTTGTAGAAGCGGAGGCCCTCGTTTTCCATGTCGAGATCTCTGGCAAAGTAGGCCAGGGAAGCAATTTGGGTATAAGTCAGGTCTGTTTCTACATAATCCTTATAGATCCGGTAAGTAGCGGGAATGTCGGTAATTTTACCTTCTTCTCTTAAATAGAGGAAAGTTTCCTTCATCAGGTTCAGTTGCCGGTCCATGCGCCCCTCATCCTGGTCAGTTTTGGGATCGCGGTACTGGAGGTAGCGCAGATAAGTTTTGCCGTCCATAATCTGCGGTCCTTCCGGGACCAGGACTTCTCCCACATTCCAGTGCCGGTCATAAAGGGTTTCTTCCACTTCGAAAAAGACGCCCCCCATGGCATCAACCAGGGCAACCACGGAATACATATCGATGGAAACGTAATAGTGCAGCGGGATCTCACCCAGGGTTTTACTGACCGTGTTTAAAGTAAAATCAATTCCGTCGGCTTCCCGGTCATCGCTGCTGCCGTAATAGTACCCGTAGAAAAAGGAATGGTTGATCTTATCATGCATGCCGCCCATGCCGTGGATAGGCACATAGGCATCCCGGGGAATGCGCACCACCGAAACTTCCTCAGTTTCAAAGTTAATTGAGAATACGGCCAGCATATCGGGTCGGAACAGGTACTCTCCCCTGATTTCACGGTCCCAGCCCCGGTCAAAGCCAAGCAGGGCAATGTTGACGATATGTTCGGGGAAAGCCTCCCCCACGTCATATTCTTTTCCAAAAGTCGCTTCATCAAGCAAGATACGCTGCGGTTCCTTGACATCGCTATAAATATTGAAAGCATATGTACCTGCCACGGCGAATCCCAGGGCCAGCAATCCCGCCAGGACCATCAGCACTTTTATGACCCAGCTCATTTTTTTGTTTTGCTTTTCCCGCCGGTGGCCATCTATTTCAGGCGGCCGGTTCTCCTGCCCCTGCTCCGGCCGGGTTGAACCGGCATATTTTTCTTTGTTGTTGTCCCGATCGTTAGTCATAGCGACAACCCCGCTTTTAATGATTGTTGATCTATCTCTATAATAACATACTGTTATTTCAATACAATCTGTTTTATACTTAGAAATAGGTTTCCGGGCCCGGGGTACTGGAGCAGTTTGCATTGAAATAAAGGGCCGGTTATATAGCGCGAAAAGCCCTCTAGACAAATGTTGGGGCAGTTTTTAATTAAAAGGTTCGGGGTATGCTTATGACGGTTATGTTTGGCGCATTCATCATGATTTTTTTAGCCGAGATGGGAGATAAGTCTCAAGTTATGGCCTTTTGCCTGGCCAGCAGTTACCGGGCCCGGACCATCCTGGCCGCTGTTTTTGTCGCTACCCTGATCAACAATGGGGCGGCCATTTTTATCGGGACAGTCTTTGGCGAAATGCTCAACATGAATCTGGTGCAGATTATTTCCGGGCTGGTTTTCCTGGGCTTCGGAGCCTGGACCTTGCTGGAAAAAAGAAACGGGATCGAGCCGGTACAGGTTAAAGAGAATTTAGGTTCCTTTTTGACCATGATTTCGCTGTTTATGCTGGCCGAGTTGGGGGACAAGACCCAGATTGCCTCTGCTGTTTATGCCGCCACTTACAGGGAGCCTTTCCTAACGCTGGCCGGGGTGCTGGCCGGAATGCTTTTAGCGGACGCCCTGGGAATCTATTTGGGAGTGCGTCTGCGCCATATAATCTCCTTCACCAAGTTAAAAATTGGTTCCAGCCTGGTCTTTTTTACCCTGGGGGCCATTAATTTGGCTTCATCGGAGCTAATATCCACCTTTACCTGGCTGCTGCTAATGGTAGTATTTTTAGTCCCGGTGGCGCTGGCCTACCGTAACAACCAAAAACAGCATTAACTTAACCCGGGCTGGAGAGACAAATGTAATCCGGCTAGTGAAGCTGGTTTTCAGCCGATTAAACAGGCCCCTCTGCAAAAAGGTTTTTATGCTCTCCCGGGCGAACCAATTTATAACACTGGAGCATAAGGGCCGCTATTAAAATCGGGATGGAAGGATAGTATAATAGAATTTATAAGGGAAAAGTTAAACCGGGTTGCTGCACAGAGCAGAAAAGAAGGAGGCACCGCCCTGACCCCGGAGGTTGATGGGGTAATGAGGGCCGATCCCTAATCGGTGACCGCTATTCCGGTGATCAGGAATCAAAAAAATCGCCCAATAGGGACCGTTCTCCTATAGCCTTATCCTGTGATCAGGCCATTAAAGGGGCATCTATAATGAAGTTTACCGGTTTTCATTCTCCAAAAGGATATGAGGAGCAGTCAAAACGCCCTTCAAAGAAGTATTATAACAGGATTAGAAATTTGATCATGCTCCTGACCATGTTTGAGCTGGGCCTGAGCACGGCTGAGGTTATTGGTCTTAAATGGCAGAATTTAAACCTGAAGACCGGCCGGCTTATTTTTAAGCGGGGTAAAAAAGGCATGAAAAATGATATTGTCCTTGAAGATGATCTTTTAGAGATTCTGATCAAGTGGCGCGTTTATCAGGCCCGGGGCACCTACTATAAAGCCCTTGAATATATTTTCACCGACCGGGAGGGGCGACAAATGTCCCGGTTTTTTGTTTATTACCTCCTCTTCTTATGGGGTTTGAATACTTTCCTGCCGCTAAAAGTTGTCCCCGATGCCCCGCCCGATTCAGGGTTTTAAGCATTAAGGGGGAGAATGAGAAAAAAGCTGAAAAGAGGTCATGACCGATTATGAAGGCGGTGCTGCAAAAAAAAGGGCTGCAGCTGGTCTGCGATTATCCCCGGCCCTCTCCGGCGGAAGGGGAAGCCCTGGTCAGGGTTACCATGGCCGGTATTTGCGGGACCGACCTGGAAATCCTTGCCGGTTACCGGGGCTTTGAAGGGGTTTTAGGGCATGAGTTCTGTGGTGTGGTAGAGGAAATAAAAGTGGTGGGGCCCGCTTCTGAAAAACAGGCTGTTTATGGATCGCTAGCCGGTAAAAGGGTGGTAGGTGAAATAAACTGCGGCTGCCGGATCTGCAGTTACTGTCGACAGGGTTTAGCAAAGCACTGCCGGCAGCGCAGCGTGCTCGGTATTAAGGGCAGGGATGGCTGCCTGGCCGAATATGTGGCAGTGCCCCTGGAAAACCTGCACCGGGTTCCTGATGCGGTTGCCGACGAAGAAGCAGTTTTTGCCGAACCGCTGGCCTCCGCCCTTGAAATAACCGAACAAGTTCATATCAAGCCCTCTGCCCGGGTGGCCGTGCTGGGTGACGGCAGACTCGGTCTCCTGGCTGCCCTCGTTTTGAGCCTGAGCCAGGCCGAGGTGACCCTGGTGGGAAAACACCCGCGTAAACTGGCCGTCGTTTCAGGGCTGAAGGTGAAGACAGCCCTTTTTAAAGATCTGGATTTTGAAAATAATTATGATCTTGTAGTGGAGGCAACGGGCCGGGCCGGGGGATTTGAAGCGGCCCGGAAACTGGTCGGGCCGCGGGGCACCCTGATTTTGAAAAGTACAGTTGCAGATAAAAAGGAACTCGATTTGACGCCGCTTGTTATTGACGAAATAACAGTGGTGGGATCGCGGTGCGGCCCCTTTGCCCCGGCTTTACGGCTTCTGGAAAAGAAAATGATCGACGTGAGGCCTTTAATCTCGGCCCTGTATGAGTTTGACCGGGTTCTGGATGCTTTTAAGCAATGTCAAACCGTAAGCCCCTTAAAAGTGCTCATTGATTTCAGGACTATTGCCCGGGAAATAATTTAAGCCGGAAGTATTTAGAAGATCCCGGTTTAGAATTCCCGGCCATAAATTTTTGAGGTGGTTCCATGCGCAGAGTCTGGTTCATTTTACTTGTTATAATTATCCTGCTGGCTTTCCTGGCGGTAAGGGTAGGTCTTGCTCCGGAGCCCCCGGATGACATTACTGATCATGAACAGCCCGGCGAAGACCAGGCAGAAGAACTGGAAAAAGACCAGGCAGAAGAACTGGAAGAGGATTTCCGACTGGGCAGTGAGGTTTTATTTTCAGATCAGCTTCAGCTGGTATCGGGCAAGAAGGTGGGCCTGGTGACAAACCAGAGCGGTGTGAACAGCCGCGGCGAAAGCACCATGG
>PWGD01000175.1 GCA_003554395.1 Syntrophomonadaceae bacterium | reverse complement strand
GGTGCTGTAGATATAATGGGGCCGCTATTATTAAGGTAATATATGGAAATATAATATATAAATGGTAAATATGTTGACACAGGGCCTAACCTGGGGTATATTTAATATTAGAGAATAAGATTTTTTACTCTTCAGTCCTAATGCTCATAGTTATTAGACATGAGGGAGCATGGGGGATCTATCCCCTGTGCTTTTTTTATTATCTTAAAGGAGGCTTGATCCGGTATGAATCTAGCCCAGAAAGCCCAAAAAGGAAATGAGATCTTGAAGATAAACGGTGAGGGTTTTAACTGCGCAGACCTGACCCGGGTAGCGCGACAAAAGGTGCCGGTTTCAATCTGCCCGGAAGCATTGGAACGAATCAGGCGTTCCAGGGCGATGTTGGAAGAATTAGTGGACCGGGAAGCAGTGGTTTACGGGATTACCACCGGTTTTGGTCGTTTCAGCGATGTGACCATCTCCAGGGATGATGCCATTCAACTGCAAAAAAACCTGATTGCCAGCCATGCCGCCGCAGTCGGTGATTCCCTGCCGGAAGATGTGGTGAGGGCAGCGCTGCTGCTCAGGTTAAATGCCCTGGCCCGCGGTTATTCCGGAGTCCGCCCTCTTTTGGTCAAACAGCTGATCGAAGTTTTAAACAGGGGCGTGGTCCCGGTCATCCCTGAACAGGGTTCACTGGGAGCCAGTGGAGACCTGGCTCCGCTCTCGCACCTGGCCCTGGTTTTAACCGGAGAAGGCGAAGCTTTCTATCGAGGCCGGAGAATGGCGGGCAGCGAAGCCCTTGCCGCAGCCGGTATTGAACCGCTGACCCTGCTTGAAAAAGAGGGTCTGGCCCTGATCAATGGCACCCAGATTATGACTGCCATTGGCGCACTCGCTTATCATGATGCTGTCAACCTCTTCAAGGCGGCCCTGGTAACCGGCGCATTAACCCTGGAAGCTCAGCAGGCAGTTCCTGATGCCTTCGATCCCTTAATTGCCGAAGTAAGGCCCTACAGCGGCCATCGGTATACGGCTGATGCCATAAACCGACTGGTTGAGGGAAGCAGTCATATCGGCAGCGACAGGCAAAAAGTGCAGGACGCTTACAGCCTGCGCTGCATTCCCCAGGTTCATGGCGCTACGGCCGGTGCCCTTGAATATGTGAAGAGCGTCCTGGATGTGGAAATCAATTCGGTTAATGACAATCCCCTGCTGTTTCCTGATCAAAACAGGGTCATTTCGGGCGGTAATTTCCACGGCCAGCCCGTGGCCCAGGCCATGGATTTTTTGGCTATTGCCGTTTCTGAGCTGGGCAGCATTGCGGAGCGGCGCATTGAAAGGCTGGTCAATCCGGCCCTGAGCGGCCTCCCTCCCTTTTTAATCGAGGAGGGCGGCTTGAATTCGGGCTTCATGATCGCCCAGTACACTGCCGCTTCCCTGGTAAGCGAAAACAAGGTCCTTTGTCATCCCTCCAGCGTCGATTCAATCCCTTCCTCGGCCAACCAGGAAGATCATGTCAGCATGGGAACCACGGCGGCCCGGAAAGCCCGCCGGGTGGTCGATAATACGGCCCGCGTGATCGGGATTGAACTGCTGGTAGCCGCCCAGGCTGTAGATTTCAGGGGTGCCGATGGTCTGGGCCGGGGCACTGCCGCCGCTTATGAGGCTTTGCGTGAGGAAGTAGATTTCTTGGAAAAAGATCGGATCCTTTATCCTCTTATTGACAGGGCTGTGGAGATGGTTACCAGTGAGGGCCTGATAAAAAAAGTTGAAGAAGCAGTCTGTCTGAATATGGATGCTTAACCGCCAACTTAGTGATAAAATAAGAGCATTGATAAGCAAAAAGGCGGGGGAAAAATGAATAAAATCGGGAAGACAGCGATCATGTTTACTTTAGCCGAAGGGGAACTGGAAGAAAATATCAAGACCACTGCTGAAGAGAACGGTTTTAAGTTGATCAAAGGCAAAGTCGGGTCTATGAGCACCGAAAAAATATTTGCCGCTGTTGAAACTGCCGCTCAGAGGGAAGGCCTGGTTCGCAAGGATTATTATCGCGATACCCATGCCTTATATCATGCCATCCTTGATGCTTTTGTCGGTATTTGCCGGGGGCAGCTGGGACTGGGCGATATGCTGCGGACTGTGGGCTTGATGTTTACAGTAGTCAGGGGTCCCCGGGACGTGGAGCAGCGCGAAGATGGAGAATGGCTGGCAGTTGTCTTGTATGGCACTATCGGCGCCCCGGTTAAAGGGTACGAACATGAAACCATTGGGCTGGGGATAAATCACCTGTAATCGCGGCTTTCTTTTTCGGTAGAAGGCCTAACTAACATCAGAAAGATATCTTTCAATTAACTGAAAATATACAGTTCTACCTGGAAGCCCGGTAAGAAGACGGCCATTAATATTTGGAGGGGTTTAAAATAAGCACGTATCGTTCGAACTACAGTCAGCAGCTGTCGCCACAGCTAAAATGGTTCAGTACGGCTCAGCTGGAAGAGATCCACAGCGCTACAGTAGATGTCCTGGAAAGGGCCGGGGTAAAGGTCAATCACGAGGAATCTTTAAGACTGCTTGAGGAGGCGGGCTGCATTGTCAAAGACGGCGTGGCCAGGATTCCCGGTTGGCTGGTTGAGGAAGCGATCAGGATCGCGCCTTCCAAGATTAATATTTTTAACCGGGAAGGCTTTCCGGCCATGAGCCTGGAGGGCAATAAAACCTATTACGGGACCGGTTCCGACTTGCCCTTCCACCTGGACCTGGAAACGGGAGAAAGAAGAAGATCCATCAAGCAGGATATAATTAACGCGGCAAAACTGGTTGAGCGGCTCGAGCATTATGATTTTTGTATGAGCTACGCTATCCCCGGAGATGTTCCGGCCGGAAAAGGAGATCTCCATCAATTCGCGGCCCAGGTTTTAAACTGCGCCAAGCCGATTATTTTTACTTCATTTGATGAGCACAACCTCCGTACCATAATCGATATGGCTGCAGTTGCGGCCGGTTCTCATGATAATTTGCGCGACCGCCCCTTTATTATTCTTTATGACGAGCCTATTTCACCGCTGATCCATACCCGGGAAGGCCTGGCTAAAATGTTTACCTGCCTGGAGTATGGTATCCCGGTTGTTTATACCCCGGGGGTTGTAGCCGGAGGCACCTGCCCGGTAACCAAGGCGGGCACTATTGTCCAAATGAATGCCGAAAGTTTGTCGGGCCTGGTCATAGCCCAACTCAAGAAAAAGGGAGCGCCTGTGATTATCGGCGGGGGAGCGACCCCCATGGAGATGATGACCACGGCCACCCTCTACGGTTCTCCAGATGCGGCCATGAATTATTGCGCCATGACCGAGCTGGCCCAGTTTTACCGGCTTCCAAATTTTACGGAAGCGGGATGTTCGAATGCACCGCTGCCGGATGCCCAGGCCGGTATGGAAGCATCGATCGGTTTGCTTTTAAATCAGCTTTGCGGGGCCAACCTGGTTCACGATGTCGGTTATCTTGACGGGGGCAAAACCGGTTCTTTGCCTTTCCTGGTCATGTGTAACGACTATATTGGAGCGGCCAAATACATCGGAGCCGGAACAGTGGTTAACGCTGATACGCTTGGAACGGAAACTATAGTCGGTGTAGGCCCCTCAGGCCATTACCTGGGGGAAGAACACACCATGAGGCATTTCCGCAGCGAGATCTGGTCACCGACGGTATTTAACCGCACCATGTATCAAAGCTGGGAGCAGGCCGGGAAAAAAGACTGTTTTGATTTAGCCTCTGAAAAGGCTGTAACAATGATAGATGACGGCCCTGTCAATGCGCCGGGCGAAAATGTGGTCAAAGCAATAAATAAGCTTTTAAAAAACTTTTAATCAGGACTTATCATAAAAGGGTTGAAAGCAAAAACAGCGAATAATAACTTATTATTCTTTTACCTTAATAAACTTAATCAAGAAGGGAGTGGCTCTCAACCTGTATATTTATGGTACCACAATCGTAGATCAATATGGCGGTAAAAAATAAATTATTGAGGAGGGAACAAGTTGTCAAAAAAATGGTTTTTGTTAGCAGCCGTGATCTTGTTGGCGGGCCTGGTCTTTATTTCCTGTGCGCCCGATGAAGAAGCTGAAGTGCCCGTGGTAGATGAAGAGCCGGAGATGGCCTTGTCGGAAAAACACGGAGGCACTCTGCGCAGCGCTTACTATGCCCCTACCAACCTGGATCCGGCCTTCTTGAGCACTGTTGCCGACGATCAGATTGGCCGGCAGTGGTCCGATTTTCTGGTTTTTATTGACGAAGAGAACCAGCCCGATGAAAGCCGCAGTGTAGCCGCAAGCTGGGAAGTTGATGAAAGTGGAACTGCCTGGACCTTTAACCTGCGCCAGGGCATCCTTTTCCATGATGGCAAAGAGATGACTTCGCGCGATGTCAAGTTTACTTTTGATCGCCTGCGGGATCCCGACATTGGCGCCGCTACGGTCGGGTTATATTCCAACATTGTAGATATAACCACCCCGGATGATTATACGGTGGTTTTCCAGCTGGAAGATCCTAACCCCGACTTTTTAAAGGATCTTGGTGATTACCACGCCCTGATCATGGATGCCGACAATGAAGATTTTTCCACGAACTTTAACGGTACCGGTCCTTTTATAATTGAACGTTATGAGCCTGAAGACAGGATTGTTTTTACCCGCAATCCCAACTACTGGATGGTAGATGACGATGGTCTTCCCCTTCCGTACCTGGATGGGATGGAAATCATTTTCCTGGGTGAATCTTCGGCCCAGATTGAAGCCCTGCGCGGCGGACAGATTGACTACCTGATTTACCTGCCGACAGAGTTTATTCCCACCCTTGAAGAAGATCCGAACATTACAGTTTATCAGACCCCTTCCAATACGGCCTACGTGCTTCGCATGCGCTCCGATCGGGATCCGGCCGGAGACGTCCTGGTGCGCCAGGCTTTGAAAGCGGGAACTAACCGCGGTGATATCATCGAAGGGGCCCTGGGCGGTTACGGCTTCCCGGGACGCGATACCCCGATTGGACCGGCCTACGATCAGTTCTATCTGGAAGTGCCGGAACCTGAACGTGATGTTGAAAAGGCCAAAGAACTGCTGGCCGAAGCCGGTTATGCCGACGGCCTTGAGATCACCATTCACACCCAGGAATCTTCACCGGTTCCTTCGATAGCCACCATCTGGAAAGAGCAGATGGCTGAAATCGGGGTGGAAGTTGATATCCAGCTTGTGCCTTCCGATGTTTATTACGGAGCGGATGATATGTGGCTTGAAGTCGACTTTGGGATCACGGACTGGGGCTCTCGTCCCTACCCTCAGCCTTATCTCGACCTGGCTTATGTCTGCGATGCGCAGTGGAATGAAAGCCACTGGTGCGATCCGGAACTGGACGAGCTGGCCGCAGCGGCAGCAAAGGAAATGGATCCTGATGAGCGGGTCCGTCTCTATCATGAGATCCAGGAAATCTTTATGGAGCGCGGCCCAATTATTGTCTTTTTCGTCAACAATTTGTGGGGGGCAAACGAAAACCTGCAGGGGCTGGAGCCGACCATGGGTTTGGGTACGGCCCTGGACCTCCGCACGGTCTATTTTGCAGACTAAACTAAAAATGCCAGGTTAATGTTTTTCAGACCTGGTCATGACTGAAGGCCTTTTCTCGCGATGCCCGGGGAAAATGGTTGGTTTTTAGACTGCGGCGGGTATCTCACCCGCCGCAGCTGCTTCCAGGTTGTCTCCTTAGGGAAGGTGGCAAATGGCTTCTGTGCAAAAACAACCACAAGAAAATAGTGAAAACAGGATGGCAATAAAAAAGTTTTTTCGCCGCCTGCGCAGCAACCCGACTATTTTTATCGGTTTTATGATTGTCCTTATATTTTTATTTATTGCCGCTTTTGGCCCTTTTTTGGCGCCCTATCCTTACACGCAGCAGAACTTGAGCGAAAGGCTGCAGCCGCCTTCGGATGATAATATTTTTGGCACCGATCAGTTTGGGCGCGATATTTACAGCCGCATCCTTGTTGGCAGCAGGGATGTTCTTGTTGTAGCCGGATCGGGCACCGTCCTGGCGGTCTTCTTTGGACTGCTGCTGGGGCTGTTTTCGGGTTACCGGGGTGGTTACTTCGATGAAGTAGTAATGCGGGTCATGGATGTGATCTTGTCTATCCCGCCCCTGCTTTTGGCGATGGTCATTTTATTCTCTTTAGGCCCTTCAAGGGTCAATGTAATCATTGTGGTGGGGTTTTTGTATATACCCATGGTGGCCCGGGTGGTCAGAAGCGTTGTGCTGGATTTAAAAACCAGGCAATATGTCGAAGCAGCCCGCCTGCGCGGCGAAACCAGCGCTTATATCCTCTACAAGGAAATCCTTCCCAACGTCCTCCCCCACCTGGCTGTGGAGTCATCAATGCGCTTTTCATATTCCATATTTTTAGTGGCCTCCCTGGGGTTTCTGGGGCTGGGGGTCCAACCTCCTTCACCGGACTGGGGTTTGATGGTCGGCGAATCACGGACCTGGTTCCACCAGGCCCGCTGGGTCCTGTTCTTTCCGGCCGGCGCCATTGCCATCCTGGTGGTAGGGGTCGGTTTTATGAGCGACGGGCTGCGCCGCATGCTTCTGCCGGGAGGTGTGAGCGATGGCTGATCGGGAACCGGTGCTGAAAGTTGAAAATTTAACGATCACTTATGATACCGAAAAAGGTCCCCTCCACACTGTGCGTAATGTCTCTCTTCAGATAGCACCCGGTGAGATCTATGGTTTGGTTGGCGAATCGGGCTCCGGCAAGACCACCTTTGCCCGGGGCGTGGTGCGCTACCTGCCGTCCAACGGCAAAATCACAACCGGGCGGATATCGCTTTCAGGAACCGACCTGGCGACCCTCTCCCATAAACAAATCCGTAAAGTATGGGGGTCACGCGTCACAATGGTCCACCAGGACCCCAATGCTTCGATCAACCCTTCGATGCTGATCGGCGATCAGATCGCAGAGGCCATGCGGGTCCATTTAGGCCTAAACAAAAAACAGGCCGGCCAGAAAGCAATTGAAATGCTCAATAAAGTGCGCATGCCCGATCCTGAACTGGTGGCCAGGCGTTATGCCCACCAGCTTTCCGGAGGGATGCTGCAAAGGGTTTTGATCGCCACGGCAATGGCCACCAATCCTGAATTCATGATCATGGACGAGCCCACCACTGCTCTGGATGTAACTACCGAGGCGGTAATCCTTGATCTGATCCGCGAATTGATGTCTGAATACAACACGGCTATACTATTTATTACCCATAACCTGGGTGTGATTGCCCGGATCTGCGACCGGATCGGAGTATTGTATGCCGGAGAATTAATGGAAGAAGGGCCAATCCATGAAGTGTTCAGAAATAGGCTCCATCCTTATACCAGGGGTCTTTTAGGCTGTGTGCCCCGGGTAGATGCCAGCAAAAAAAGCATTACTCTGAGCTCGATCCCGGGCTTCATTCCCCGTCCCAACCAGCTGCCCCCGGGCTGCATCTTTGCGCCCCGCTGCGACCTGGTTGAAGAAGCCTGCCAGCTGGAAAGGCCGCCTTTGGTAGAAATTGGCCCCTCCCATTTGAGCTCCTGCCGGCGGGTCGATTGCCTGCGGACCAGGACTAAAGAAGTTGAGCAGGCCCGTGAAGAGCGTATTGAGGAACTCGGTCCGGTGGTCCTGGAGGCCCGCAATATTAAAAAATACTTTCCATTTTCTGGAGGGCTGACCGCCCTGGTCAGGGGTAAAAAAAGCGTCAAAGCGGTTGATGATATTTCCATCCGCATGCGCAGTTCTTTCACCCTGGGCATTGTTGGCGAATCAGGCTGCGGCAAAACGACTTTAGCCCGCTGTATAGCCGGGCTTGAAGAAGCGACTTCAGGAGAAATAGACCTTGAGGGCGAGCACCTTGATTATTCTGTATCCCGGCGTGAACCTGCGGTTTTGAAAAAAATTCAGATGGTATTTCAAAATCCCGACGCCTCTTTAAATCCGCAGCTTCCGGCCGGATACAGCGTGGCCCGCCCGCTGACCCTGCTGCGCAATATGAGCAAGAAGCAGGTTCAAGAAAGAGTGAAAGAACTTTTTGCAGCTGTAAGCCTGCCTCCCGATTATATAGATCGCCTGCCGCACGAATTAAGCGGCGGGGAAAAACAGCGGGTTGCTATTGCCAGGGCCTTTGCCGCCGACCCGGTCTTGATGATCTGCGATGAACCGATATCTTCCCTTGACGTTTCGGTCCAGGCTTCCCTGATGAACCTGCTGGCCGAACTACAGGGTACGGCTGGCACGGCCTATCTTTTCATTTCTCACGACCTGGCGGCAGTGCGCCACCTGTCGGATTGGATAGCGGTGGTCTATCTCGGGCGCCTCTGGGAAATTGGCTCAGCCGAAGATGTATTCGTCCCGCCTTATCACCCCTACACCGAAGCCCTGCTTTCGGCCATACCGATTCCCGATCCGGATATTGAGCAGGATCGCATCCGCCTCAAGGGCAGTGTGCCGAGCGCCTTAAATGTGCCGCCGGGATGCCGTTTTCACACCCGCTGCCCCCGGAAGATCGGGGCAGTTTGTGAAACCGAAGAGCCGCCCTGGCGGGAAATGGAAGGCGGGCACCGCATCTGCTGCCATATTCCAATCGACGAGCTCAAAACACTGCAGGGCGGGGGTTTGCTAAAAAAAGCCGGCCAGGGAGGTAACCGGTAATGGGACTTTATATTCTTAGAAGACTCGGGTTTATCTTTCTGACCCTGTTTTTAGCTTCAGTGATCATCTTTATCGTAACCCAGTTTTTGCCCGGCGATGTGGCCAGAATTATTTTAGGCCAGTTTGCTACCGAAGCGGCCATCGATAACCTCCGCGAAGAGCTGGGTTTAAACCAGCCTGCCTACAGGCAGTACCTGAATTGGGCCGGAGGCTTCATCCGCGGTGATTGGGGCGACTCGCTGGTTAGCCGGATGCCGGTGCGGCCCATTGTCATGCAGCGCCTCGGGAATTCGATCATGCTGGCCGGGCTTGCCCTCTGTATTTATGTGCCCCTGGGCATAGTGCTCGGTGTGATTGCCGCTTTAAAACAGAATAAATTGCCCGACCAGTTGATTTCCGGAATATCAATGGCCTTTGTCGGTTTGCCTGAATTTGTCAGCGGCCTGCTTTTAATAACTTTTTTAGCCATCGGGGCCGGCTGGTTCCCGGCCAATTCCTCGATCGATCCCGATGCAAAATTCTTCGAGTCCCTGCCCTACCTGATCCTGCCGGCAGTAACGGTCAGTTTGACGGGACTGGGCTACGTGGCCCGGATGACCCGTTCGGGGACCATTGACGTCCTGGGCAGTGACTATACCAGGGCCGCCGAATTAAAAGGCCTTCCCGGACGGCAGGTTTTAGTCCGTCATGTCCTGCGCAATTCCCTTTTGCCCACTGTGACTATAGTAGCAATGGGTATTGGTTGGCTTTTAGGGGGACTGATTGTAACTGAAGCGGTTTACGGCTATCCGGGGCTGGGAAGGCTTTTGGTTTATGGCATTCAACGCCAGGATCTGCCAATCATCCAGGCCGCCTCGATGATCGTCGTCGCTGCTTACAGCTTTTCGAATTTGGCCGCCGATATTATTTACGGCCTGCTTAATCCTAGAATCAGGGTTGGAGGATAATTGTTGGATAAAGGCATGGATAAAGCTGCTGACTTCATAATGTACCTAAAATGGGATCAGCTGCCGGGAGCAGTGCGCCGCCGGGCCAAAATGTGTTTAATGGATAACCTCGCTGTAACCCTGGTCGGTACGCTTGCCCCGGTCAGTAAAATAGCTTCCCGGTTTGCCGTTGAAAACTGGGG
>PWGD01000113.1 GCA_003554395.1 Syntrophomonadaceae bacterium | reverse complement strand
AGCTAAATTATTATCATGGGGGAAGATTAAACTATGTTTTATCAGGCACACAAGGAATGTCCTTACTGCAAAGAAGAGATAAAAGCAGTAGCCAACAAGTGTATTCATTGCCATTCACTGCTTGATGATCACGATCTTATCAACAAATCAGATCCTGAGCTGGCAGAAAAGCCTGTGATGGTTAAAGGTGTCAAAGGAACGGGCCGAAAAATAAGCTTTATGTGGGTCCCTGTTTCGATCATTATTATATTGATCATTTTAATGGCAAGCGGGACCCTGTTAAATGGGGGAAGCGAAGAAGCGGCAGGTATCGAAGCCGGTGAGGAAGACGAAAACAATCAGGCCGCTACTCCAGGGCCGGATTCAGGACCTGATGCTGAAGGAGTAACCGTTGAAGATATTGTAAATAAGTATGAACCGAAATTTCAAGCCCTGGAGGATCAGGTTGCTGCTGAACTAACAGCCTTATTCAATGCTGCCTCCAAAGAATATGAACAGGGCAGCGGCAACCCTTTATTTCAGCTTCAGTTGATCAATAAGTACACCAGAGAAATTCAAAGGGTTGAAGACAGGGCCGATGCCGCCTTTTACAGCCTTTTAGACCAGATGAAAGATGAATTAGTCAGCCACGGCCTGCCCACCGATGTTATTGCCGAGATTGAGGAAGACTACAAAAAAGAAAAGCAGGCTATGAAGAGAGAACTGACCAGGTTCCTGACGGACAGGGGCAACTGGTAAAAAGATAAGAGGGAGTAATTGTGGCTAAATCCGGTGAAAGAATTGTAAAAGAGCAGCTGGAAAACAAAGGGCTGAAAGTAGTAAAAATACCGGAGGGGGATATTAAAACCGTTGATTTTGAAATTTACTATAAACATGAACTGCTTTGCTATCTGGAAGAAAAGACCATTGAATTGACCCCTTTAGCCTGGAAAAACATCGATCCCATCTACAGCTCAATTTCCAGGCATATTTATGATGCCATCAAGCAGTTCAAGAGCCTCAACCCTGATCAGGTGGTGCCCAATGTTTTGTCTTTCACCAGTATGGATCAAGCCAGGACCATTAACGACCTAGAAGTCACTCTAACGGGGCATGTCATAACTGCCGGCGGAAAAATGCGCCCCCTCCATAACATGAAACGGTTGGAGAACAAGCTGTTCTTGATCGATTTGTACCTCTGGTTTGATCATGATCAGCTGACCGGCCACATCTACGACGAAGCTAATTTGAGCCGGGTAGAAAGGATGCTTGAAATACTGGGGCTTGAAAAATAGAGGGACACGGGGTGTAATTTGAAAGGGAGAGCGCCTCTATCAGGCATTCTCCCCTGTTGTAATTAATCCCGGTTTTTAACAAGAAGATTCTCTGCCGGAACCTTATGAACGTATTTCCTTTTTAATTAATCGGCCCACCTGCATAACCCTAATCCATTGCCGCCTTTACGGTCATTTGTTGAATCCCGGCCTTCCCCGTTACCATGCCTGAAACCGATTTCATTTTCTTGCCCGAGGCGTTCCCGATCTTCATTCCACCCCTGACGGGTTCCATCACATTCTCCGCATTCAGCCCTTCTGGCTTGTAGTTCCTCCATGAAGCTTTTTCCGGCTTCCTCAGACAGTTCACCTGCCCTGACTTTCTCCTCAACTGCAGCCTCTTTTTGCTCCAAGTTTACATTGGCAGCAAAAGCTATTCCGCCAATTATTAAAACTGCCACGATTACAAGACTAACAACAACCAGCTGTTTTTTCATGATTGAATCCTCCTTTGGAGTTTTCTTTTTCGGGCCGACATAGAACTGGTTTGTTAGGTAAAGCCTATAGCCGACCCTTTCTGGATTTAGTATAACTTTTTAATGTGGAATGATTGTGGCGAGGATGTTAAATTATCTTAACTTATTGAAGCGGATATGTTTAAGAGGGTATTAAAAATATATCCCACGGGAATAACGGTAGGATATTTACAGGTAAGGAGCCAGCATGAAGCTAAAGGTGAAGCACCCGGTCCGGATGCTTCACCTATTTGGTTGAGAAATTTTTAAAACAGTTCGTCAAACTCATCGATGGTTATAGCAGGCATTGTAGTGAAGCTGATATCGAGTATTTTGCCCAATTCAACCGAAGTTTTAATGGCATCTTTATTTTCGGTAAAACTAATAATGAAAAGTAGATCGTTTTCACCAAATAAAGCATAACTGCTTTTAATTTGACCGCCATTTTCTTTAATCAGGTTCAAAGCTTGATCGGTTCTTTCACGGCTAATTTTATTCAATGAACCGGGGTTATACTTGCCATACATCAGGTAAGTAGACATTTGGGAACCCTCCTCTGATAATTTATAGCTCATTATACTCTATTTTAAGATTATTGACAATATTGTTAAAGTCATCAGCAGTTCCATTTGTTTAGCAAAAGCATTTCAGCACAGCTGTTTAAAACATATATGAAAACGATAATAATGAAAGTATTCGCAGGAGGAAAAACCACATCAAGCGAATAAAAAAGGAAGGTATTTGACAACAATATATGAACAGTGTTGTGAGGATGTTGAAAAATTAACTAAGATTAGAAGAGTGCTGGATTCCGGCAACCAGGGATAAGGAGGCTGAGGTATGAGGTTAGAAGATAATGTTGCCATTATTACCGGAGGGGCTCGCGGATTAGGACAGGCCATGGCTGAAGAATTTGCCGGTGAGGGGGCAAAAGTAATTGCCTGTGATGTGTTGCCGCTGGGTTACGAGAAAGATAATGTTGAGGGCTACACTCTAGATGTGACCGATGTTGAAGCTTGCCGAGTCCTGACTGATTACGTCAAGGCAAAATATGGAAAAATTGATATCCTAATCAACAACGCCGGGATTACCAGGGATGCCATGACTGGCAAGATGACCGATGAACAATGGGATCTCGTTATTGACGTCAACTTAAAAGGTGTTTTTAACCTGACCCGCTTTGTTGGGCCGATAATGCAAGCAGCAGGCAAGGGTTCAATTATAAACATATCTTCAGTCGTTGGGGAATTTGGCAATATTGGTCAGGCCAACTACGCAGCCACCAAGGCCGGCTTAATCGGCTTAACAAAAACCTGGGCCAAGGAATTTGCTATGAAGGGAGCCCAGGTTAGAGTAAATGCAATCGCGCCCGGCTATACAATGACCGAGATCATAAAGACCGTTTCTCAGGATCTGCTCGATACTTTTGCCAGGCAGACAATGCTGGGAAGGATCGGAGAACCGGTAGAGATAGCAAAGGCCGCCCTATTTTTGGCTTCAGATGATTCTTCCTATGTCACCGGGCAAGTTCTCAGTGTAAACGGCGGAATGAGGTTATAGATATAATAATAGACATAACCCACCTTAATGCCCTCGGCGCGGAGAGATTGGGCAAAATGGCGCATGGCTGAAAGGACCACGACAATTTTCTGCCTTATGCGGCATAATTGTGACTACCGGCTAACTAATCCGCTTTTTCTTTAGCAGTCTCATCCTCGTCGGCCGAGACCAAAACGGTCGGTTCCAGTTTTAAACTGTTCTTGATCGACAGGGCTGAGGCCTTGTCGCTGTCATCGTATAGTTGCTTCTCTATAAAGTACTCTTTCATTTCCTGGTCTGCTTTTTCAGAAAAGAAGGCCTGGGCATGTAGTTTTTTCTTGCCTCTTTTGTCCAACCACTTATAGCTGCCGTCTTTTTGCAGAACCCTTGTTTTTAAGGTGTCTGAAAGAAGAGTGTTCAGGATATTTATAATCCTGTCCTTTATATCCTGGTTTTCTATTTCGAACAGGAGTTCCACCCGCCGGTTCAGGTTTCTGGTCATCCAGTCTGCGCTGGACAGGTAAACGGTGTTTAAACCGCCCCGGTGAAAGTGGTAAATGCGGGAATGTTCCAGAAAACGACCGACTATGCTGTGAACGGTAATATTTTCGCTAACTCCTTTCACGCCGGGACGCAGGCAGCAAACCCCGCGTACCAGTAGGTCGATTTTAACTCCAGCCTGCGAAGCCCGGTAAAGTTTGGCTATGATCCTGGGGTCTACCAGTGAATTCATCTGGGCCCTGATAAATGCTTTTTTGCCACTACGGGCATTTTCAGCTTCTTCACGGATCAGTTTGTAGAAAAATTTTCTCAGGTTCAAGGGGGCCACTGTCAACTTGAGAAGATCGGGCGGTTCGGAATAGCCGGTCAACATATTGAAAAAAGCAGATGCTTCAGATCCGTAAAGTTCATTGCTGGTAAAAAGCCCCATATCGGTATAAAGCCGGGCCGTGTTGTCATTGTAGTTTCCCGTTCCCAGATGCAGGTACCTTTTAATTCCGTCCTCTTCCATGCGCACAATCAGGGTAATCTTGGAGTGAGTTTTTAAGCCGACCAGGCCATAAATGACATGGCAGCCGGCTTGCTCCAGTTTTTTGGCCCACTGGATATTGCTTTCTTCGTCAAAGCGGGCTTTCAATTCAAGCAGGACCGTAACCTGCTTGCCCCGGTCAGCGGCTTCACCCAGCGCTTTGATAATGGGAGAATCGCCGCTGACCCGGTAAAGGGTTTGCTTTATTGCCAGCACGTTTGGATCTTCGGCGGCCTCCTGCACCAAGCGGACTACCGGGTCAAAGCTGTCGTAAGGGTGGTAAAGGAAACGATCTTCTTCTGAGATGATATTAAACATCGAGCGGTCGTCGCGGTATACCGGGGGGAGTAATGGTTCTATCGGCTTAAATTTAAGATGTTCGAAACCGGGTGTGCTGTATGTTTTCATCAGGAAAGTTAAATCCAGGGGCCCTTTAATGCTGTAGATTTCATTTTCCCCAATTTCTAAGGCTTTCTGTAGCACATCGAGCAGTTCTTTCGACATTGAGGCTTCAATTTCCAGGCGGATAGCCGCTCCCCAGCGCCGGCGCTTTAGTGATTTTTCAATTTCCTGGAGCAGGTCTGTCGCATCCTCTTCCTGGAACTGCAGATCAGCATTACGGGTTATCCGGTAGGGGGAGGCGCCCATAATCTCGTAACTTGAAAATAATTTATCCAGGAAAAGCAGGATTATTTCTTCTAGCAGTATAAAGGCCCTGCCATCATTCATCTTATTGGGCAGTTCCACTATTCTCGGCAATACGGAAGGGACCTGAACCGTGGCGAAGGTAGGGGTGTCTTTTTTCCTTTCCCTGATCAGCATGGCGATGTTCAGGCTGCGGTTCTGGACCAGGGGGAAAGGACGGCTGGAATCGACCGCCATGGGAGTGAGAACAGGATAAATAGTGGTTTTGAAGTAATTTTTGACAAAAGCAAGTTGTTTTTTGTCCAGCCTTGCTCCGTCAACCAGGTTAAAGCCGTTTTTTTTCAACTGGGGAATGATGCTTTTATTTAAAATACTGTATTGCTTTTTAATCATTTGTTTGGCTTTAGCCGCAATCATTTCCAGCTGTTGCTGTGGTGAGTAACCAGCGGGATCCGGTATATCATAGCCGGCCAGGATCTGATCTTCTAGAGAGGCCACCCTGACCATGAAAAATTCGTCCAAATTTGAGCTGAATATGGACAGGAACTTTAAACGTTCAAACAGGGGGTTGTCCTTGTCCCAGGTTTCTTCCAATACTCTGTAATTAAACTCCAGCCAGCCCAGCTCCCGGTTGATAAAATATTTATTCTTGAAACCGGTTTTAAGATTTGTGGCCGGTGGCTTCATGGATTGCGGCAGCGGAGATTTTGCTTCCTGCAATACTTCCTTGGTCATGACAGTCGATCTTCCTTTTTACTTTAATTTGGGGGTACAGGCCAAACACTTCCTGGAAGAAAAAAGAGTTATTATCAAATACCCATTCTTCGAGAGTAGTGTCGGTTTCTGATTCTGCTCTAACGGTGAGCTCTTTTTCTTTCAAACCGATGCGAATATTTTTCAACTTTTGGCTGTGACTGGTATCCAGGGCATCGGCAAGCCTGACCAAAGCTATCAGTTTTGAAGTAATGACCCTGTCCTTACCGGATAAGGAAACTAAATTATCATCAATATTATAAGGACTTTGAGCACTGTGGTATTTGGTAACAGCGGCCACGATATTTATTTCCCGGTTAGATAAACCGAATAAGCCTGAGCCCTTGACCAGTTCACAGGACATTTCGTGGTGGCGGTCAAGGTTAACATATTTACCACAATCATGCATGATAGCTGCCAGCTGCAGCAGGAGGCGATCCGTTCTTTTCAGACCGTGGGTTTGTTTCAGGGCATCGAATAAAATCAACGCACTATTTTCAACGTTATCGGCATGATCAAGATCGGTTTCGTACTTTAAAGCCAGGGTCCTGGCCTGTTTTAAAATATCAATTTCAAATTCTTCATGGTGACGAGTTTTAAAACGCTTGTTTATAAAGTCGGCAACCAGACCGTCATTTAATGATAAGTAGGGAGTAATGAGCTTTTTTGCCCTGGTCAGGCCGGCAAATTTTTTAAGGATAATCATGGATGGAAGAAGGCTTCCCGCCAGATCGGCAGACAAACCATAATCCTCGATTAAAAGGGGTGTCGGTTTATTAAATATTTCCACGTAGAACTTATTAAATTTTTTCAATGGTACTTCGTTTAACTCCCCGGCCCGGTCTGTTTTGTTGCATAGTTTATTGATGGTTTTCATTTCGCTGCCCAGGGCCATAAAATGGGGAATACTGTAGCTTTCCTTAATCCGTTCTAAGCGGTCTGTGTGGCTGTTCACGTATTCTTCCAGCAAGATTGGAAAATCCATGCTTCTCTTTTCAAGGCTGGATAGAACTTTGCGCAGCCGAAGATGGCCCAATTTGATGCTGTGAGTGAAGATCAAATGCCCCTTTTGATACAGCGTAACCTCAACGTTGCCCGAACCAACCTCAACAAGCATTACACCTTCATAATACATTTTTTCATAGTCGGGCAAATTGTTTCTAATAGCTTTGTAAGTTAAAAATTTTTCCCGGGCGTTATTTAATACTTCGACCTTGATCCCCGTTTTAAGAGTGATCAGGTCTATCAGCTGATCTTTATTGGAGGCTTCGCGAATGGCGCTGGTGGCCACAGCCTGGGTTTTCTTCGAACCGTACTCCTGCATCAACATTTTAAAGCCGATCAGGATGTCACATATTTCATCCACGGTTTCGTATTTGACTTTACCCAGAGAAAAAACGTCTTTACCCAGGGAGGCCGGTTTCGAAAGATTTTCCAGAATCCTGACAGAACCATCTTCTCCCACTTCGACAATTTTCATTTTCAAGGAGTAAGATCCCAGATCGATGGCACTCATGACTGTCTTTTTCTTTGATATGAGCAATGAATTCCAGTCCCTTCTAGAGGCAAGGGGTGATTTCCACAAGCTGCCTGGCTTGAAATGTTAATGTTTCAAAGCAGGTTTCGTCTTCAAGCAGCAGGCAGGCCGAGACACTGATTGTCTCTTTTTTATTAATGCTGTTCTTCAATCTTTCCGCCGTAAGCTTCGTCAACGAAGGATTGGTCGGTAATAGGGGGCCTGACATAAGCGGAGCTGTCTTCCCGGGGTGGCAGATCGATATGCTCCGGGGTCAGGTCATCATAGGGAATTTGTTTTAAGAAATGACTGATACAGTTAAGGCGGGCATGTTTTTTGATATCGGCGTTTACCACGTACCAGGGAGCCTGCTTGATGTCGGTGTGGGCAAACATTTCATCCTTGGCCCGGGAATATTCGATCCATTTTCTTCGGGATTCCAGGTCCATCGGGCTTAGCTTCCATCGCTTGGTGCGGTCATTCAATCGGGCCTGGAAGCGGCGTTCCTGCTCTTCGTCGGAAACGGAAAACCAGTATTTAATCAGGATAATGCCTGAACGGACCAGCATTCTTTCAAACTCGGGACAAGAACGCAGAAACTCCCGGTATTCCTCGTCGGTGCAAAAACCCATTACTTTTTCGACCCCGGCCCGGTTATACCAGCTCCGGTCGAAAAGAACTATTTCGCCGGCGCTGGGCAGCCTGGGAACGTAACGCTGGAAATACCACTGGCTTTTTTCTTTTTCGGTTGGAGTCCCCAGCGCTTCAACGCGGCATATCCTGGGGTTAAGGCTCTCGGTTATTCTCTTAATTACGCCGCCTTTCCCGGCAGCATCTCTTCCTTCAAAAATAACGACAATTTTCAGGCCATTGTTTTTTACCCATTCCTGCAGCTTAACCAGCTCTATCTGCAGTTTTTTCAGCTCCTGCTCATAGTATTTGTTCTTAATCTTTTTAACAAAGGCACCGTTGATATTTTCTATCTTATACTGTTTCTTTTCTTCCTTGTTTAATTTTGGTTTTTTATTTTTTTCAACTGCTTTGGTTTTTTTTGCCTTGGGAGCCTTCTGCTGCTCTTTATTTTCTTTCTGCTCTTTTTTTCTGATCGGCTCTTTTTCCTTAATTTTTGCTCCAACACCCTTATCCTGGACTGGTTCTTTCTTTTCCGCTACGGATTTGCTTTCTGTTTCTTTTTTCACTGTTTAACATCACCTTTTTTAAAAATACTTTCATTGAACCCGTTTATTGATTATAATTGATAATTAAGAAATATTAAACCATACTTTAACATAAAATTCTAAAATTTTCAACTGAGGTAGCTTTTTTAAGCCCTAAAATCGTTAAGGATTAAACTTAAAAAGGTTGTGGGTAGTAATGAAAGATATTAAAAACTACCTGGATAAAAGTAGCCTGCTTAATATAATCGAATCTTACCACCCCACTGCCTGTTATGATCATGAAACCAGAGTTAAAGATTACAGCCTGCAATTATTTGATTTTCTCGCGCTTTACTATGATCTAACCCCGGAAGCAAGAAACTTGCTGGAAGCAAGTGCCTGGCTTCATGATATCGGGCACAGCGTGTCTGCTTATAAGCATGATCATCATGCCCTTATCTTAATTAGCAGAGATCCGGTTTTTGATTTCCTTCCAGATAAGCTCCGATCAGCCCTGGCCATTATAGCCGGCGGCCACCGTAAAAAGATCAGCGGTGAAATTTCAAGGCATAACAAGAAAGGGCAGAAAACAATATACAGGCTTACGGCTATTCTAAGAGTTGCTGATGCCATTGATTATTACCGTAGAGACAATGTGAGCATCGAACAAATCAGGTGGTGCAACCAGTTTGTTGTTATGGCTTTTAAGGGAAGCATGCTTGATTATATTTTTGAACGCGTCAGGAAAAAGGGTTTTTTATTCGAGGAAGTTTTTGCTCCATTCCGCCTGGAAAATATAAACCGGGAAGGTGACTGATCTATAAAAAGGTAAAAGATTCTTTCTGAAAACCAAAGTTCCTAAAACTTTGACGCCTCGGGGCTAATTGTGCTATCATGATTTCATTAATTCTTGGTATATTTCGAATCATTAACATGATTACCAATCTAAACATACTGCAGGGTTTCCTTGAAAACGGGGACCATTTTATCTTTTATGGTTTTAGCTAAGCTTCTGATTATACAATGGAGGCAGGATTACTGATTACAAGCCTTGTTTTGTAAGAATAAATAAGCCGGGGACGGATCTGAAATGGCTAAAAAAAAGGCTAAGAAAATCAAAAAAAAGGTCTTGTGCAAGCTCTGCAAAAATGATTGCCTGAAGGATAGTTTTGAAGAGTACTTAGACCTGGTCAAAGACTCGGTTTATATCTGCAAAAAGGGCGGTCGAACTGCCAAAGACGACCAAAACCTCTGCAAACCCGTAAGCATGAATTGATAGAGATTAATACTTGCTTTCTTTTGTCTTTCAAGCTAAACCGAACCTAAAATAAAGGTTCCCTTGCTGTATAGAAACGCTGTCTATAAAAATTATAAATAACGAGTTGCTTGAAATATTACAGTTTAAATAATTTATAATCTCACCATTATTAGATGGTGGTACGATTTTTCCAGAGCGGTATTCAAAGAGCGAAACCATTAAGGTGAGATAATTGTATAAACTAACATCCTGGCTTTATCGTATCTCAGGCGTCCCGCTAGTACTAATAGCGTTATTGGTCTTTATCTTTTTCATGGTGCTGGTCCTGCCTAACATGGCCGGTCAACTCGCTGCGGTTACCGGTGTGGATGTGTCACCGGATACATCTTTTATCTATTCTTCAGCTGAACTGTATGAGATGGCCGAAGCATATGGTGAAAAAGGGCGGGCCTACTATATCTATACCCGCTTTACCTTTGATGTAGCCTGGCCCCTTGCTTATGTGTTCTTCCTGGTTGTTACAATCTCTTATCTTTATCGAGATTATGATATTGGCAGACCCTGGAAAATGTTGAATCTGTTACCTTTGGCAGCGGGAGTTTTTGATTTTTT
>PWGD01000104.1 GCA_003554395.1 Syntrophomonadaceae bacterium | reverse complement strand
TAAAAAGAGAATATATTGCCCTGGTCAGCGGAAGAGTCAAACCGGCCCTGGGCCGGATCGAAGCCCCCATTGCCCGTCATCCCCGCCACCGCAAAAAAATGGCCGTGGTAGAGGGCGGCCGGGCGGCCGTTACCCGCTACCGGGTCCTGAAGTACTTTGGTTCCTACAGCCTTCTCCTGCTCAACCTGGAGACCGGACGCACTCACCAGATCCGGGTCCATATGTCCTACCTGGGATACCCGGTGGTCGGTGATCCCACCTATGCCAAAGGCAGGTGGGACGCTTTGCCTGCGGGCCTTGCCGAGCCCCAGGCCCTGCATGCCCGCCGCATAAAATTTGTTCATCCGCGCACTTCCGCCCCTATGGAATTCTCAGTTTCCCTGCCCCCCGCCTTCAAACAAGGCCTGAAAGCCCTAAATCCCAAGCCCAGGAATATCGGGGACGGTTCTTAATATTCCTCAGTTACAGATCAATCCCCACTTACCCATCAAAAACGATGCGAAACGCATCTTATTGATCTGTATAACCCAGGGCGCCCTGATTAAATTAGTTCTTAGCTCAAGGAATAAAAAGAACCGTCCCCGGTATTCTATTGGAGGTGGAACCTTTTACGCAGGGCAGGATCCAGGGGGTTGGTTGTTACGGTTTGGAAGTTTTCGTAGAAGACAAAGCCCGGTTTGCCGCCTGGCCGGCGCCGGACATGGCGGATTTCGGTATAATCCACCGCCACGGCGGAGCTGTCCCGTCCCTTGCTGAAATAGGCCGCCAGGAAAGCGGCTTCTTCGATATCTTTTTCAGGTGGAGGGAAAGGGGCTTCCTTCAGGACTACATGGCCCCCGGGCAGTTTACGAACATGGAACCAGGTGTCGCGGCGGGCTGCGGCTTTGAAGGTAATATAATCGTTCTGGCGGTTATTTCGCCCGACCAGGACGGTATGCCCTGCCGAGGTGGTAAATTTAAGCGGTTGGGGGGCGGCATCGATTTTTCGCCGGGGTTTGCCTTTCTCGCGCAGGTAACCGGCTTCAGTCATTTCCTGCCTGACTTCTTCCAGTGATGTTTCAGCGCTGTTTTCAATGGCATAAAGCAGGCCCCGGCAATATTCTATTTCGGAGCGGGTTTTTTGAAGCTGCTTTTTTATTTTTTGCTGGCCCTTTTTTGCTTTCTGGTAGCGGTTGAAATGGCGCTGGGCGTTTGCGCTAACCGGTAAAGAAGGGTCTAGAGGAACCGTTACCATCTTGCCCTCTTCATAAAGATCGGGGAGGGTAACGCTATTCTCCCCGCGGGGGATTTGATGCCGGTAGGTAAGGAGCAGTTCACCGTAAAGGCGGAGCCGGGGGGCATCTCCGGCCTCAGCGAGTTCTTCTTCCTGCTGTTTCAGCTTTTTATTCAGCCTGGCCAGTCGTTTTTCCACAGCGCTTTCAAGCTGTTCCCGGAGCTGTTTTTCACGCTCTTCCCTGATTAAATTGCTGTAAAATTGATCGAGCATTTCATTAAACCGCTCAAATTTTACCTGCTCCTCTTCGGCCAGATGCTCCAGGGGCGCTGCCGCATAAATTTTCTTTCCGGGCAGCATTACCGGCTGCAGCCCGCCGTTTATGGTTTTATTGAAAAGTTCTTGTACCTGATCATGCAAATTAAAGAAGTATTGATCGAAAGCTTGATCGAAGCTGCCGATCCGGAAGCACATTTCGCGGGCCATCAGGGGGTTTATTCCATCCACTGCTTCAAGGAGCGCTTTTTCGGGTTTTTTCCCGCCGTTAAGCAGTTCTCGCATCCGGGCCGTGAATTGCTCCCGGCTCATTTCTAGAGGATTGAGCTTATCCTGGGATGGAACGGGCCGGTAAAGCTCACCGGGCATGATTGCTCTTTTGGGATTTTTGTCCCATGATACGGTTCTGGCCGCTCCCAGGATGATTCCTTCCTGATCGACCAGGATTATGTTGCTGCGGCGGCCCATTATTTCAGCGATCAGCTTGACCGGGGGCATGCCTTCCGGCGGGTCGAAGGAAATTTCCAGGATTCTTTCCAGGGGAGGGTTGGAGAATATTGCGGCCCGGCCTCCCACCAGGTACTTGCGCAGCAGCATGCAAAAGGGGGAGGGCTTTTCTTTGCCCTGCGGGCGCCTGGCGGTGAGATGAACCCGGGCATACCTGGGATCGACAGAAATTAACAACCCCGGCCGGCTGCCGCGGGAGTAAAATTGCATCATGATTTCTCCACCGCCCGGCTCGTAAATATGCTGAACCCGGGCGCCGACCAGTTGATCCTGCAATTCATCTGTAACGGCCTTCATGATCAGGGCATCAAAAGCCATCTTCTCACTCTCCCGGCCTCTAGTATAATTCCAAATGGCAGCCCTGGCAAATATAAAGCCAAATCTATTCCATAGCGGCAGCATGATCGGCGCTAGGATCGACAAATGCTCAATTACTCCTTGAGATTGCCAGGAATTGATGTTAATATAAATCCAGTAATGACAGATTTTTAGCCATAAACCAGACTAATTAGATGAATATGCCCGGCTTTGCATATTTTTAGCAGATAAACAGGGTTATATGACCAAAAAGGGCGGTAAAAATGATAAAGAGTATGACCGGCTACGGACGCGGCAGCAGCAGTAAAGAGGGTTATACCTTTTCAGCCGAAATGCGTTCTGTGAACCACAGATATGCAGATTTTTCGGTGCGGTTGCCACGTGAGCTCTACTCATTGGAGGATCGCATCCGGCGCCTGCTCCAGGAATCGATTAAAAGAGGAAGGGTGGAATTGACCCTCAGCCTGGATGAAGTTCCGGCCGGGGTCCAGCAGGTTAAGCTAAACTTTGATCTGGCCAAAGATTATCACCGTTCCCTGCAGGAGCTCTGCCGAAACCTGCAGCTGCTCGAAGAAGTTAAACTTGAACATTTATTGCAGTTGCCCGATTTGTTTAAAACCAGCGGTGTTGCTGTCAACGAGGAAGAGGTCTGGCCGGCGCTAAGCGAGGCGGTGCAGGAGGCGATGAGCCATCTCCTGGAGCAGCGCCGGATAGAAGGTGAAAACCTGGGCCGGGATTTGCTCGAGCGCTGTGAGCGTCTGGAAACAATGGTTGAGGAAGCGGCCGAACGGGCAGAAGAGGCCAAGGAAGAACACCGCCGCAAAACTGAACAGAAATTCCAGGAGCTGTTGGCCGGGCATTTTGAAGAAAACAGGCTGATCATGGAATGCGCTTTGCTTGCTGAAAGAATGGGTGTAGATGAAGAACTGGTCCGGCTGAGGAGCCACATTAAATCTTTTCGGGAAAACCTGACCGGAAGCGCTCCCGCCGGGCGTAAGCTCGACTTTATCGCGCAGGAAATGTTCCGTGAAATTAACACAATCGGATCCAAAGCCGGGGACTACCAGCTGACAAACCTGGTAGTTGAACTTAAGGCGGAGCTGGAAAAAATCCGTGAACAGATTCAGAACCTAGAATAAAAGTTGAAAGGGGTTTTATTATGGCTATCAAGCTGATTAATATCGGGTTTGGCAACATTGTTTCGGCCAGCCGCATTATTGCTATTATCAGCCCCGAATCGGCTCCGGTAAAAAGGGTCATCAGTGAATCGCGCGAACGGGGCATGTTAATTGATGCTACCTATGGACGCCGCACCAGGGCTGTAATTATAGCTGACAGCGGCCACATCATCCTGTCCGCGGTCCAACCGGAAACTGTAAAGCACCGCTTACAGGCCAGTGATGCCCAGATCGACAGTGAAGAAGTAGAATAAAATCGGGGAGGCAGTTAATGGCTGAAGGTATTCTTTTGATAATTTCCGGGCCTTCCGGGGTCGGCAAAGGGACGGTATGCCGCCGGCTAATTGAAATAAGGAAAGCTTTAAAGCTCTCCGTTTCAACAACCACCCGCCCGCCCCGGCCCGGTGAGGAAGAAGGCAGAGAATACAACTTCACCACGACCTCCCGCTTTAAAGAGATGATCGAAGCCGGTTCTTTCCTGGAATGGGCCGTAGTTCATGATCATTACTACGGCACCCGCCGCGAGGCGGTCAGGGGCCTGCTGGCTTCCGGCCAGGATTTAATTTTAGAAATTGACATCCAGGGAGCCGAACAGGTTAGAAACAAAACCCCTGAAGCCGTATCCGTCTTTTTGGCGCCCCCATCCATGGAGGCCCTGGAAGAGAGAATTATCGGGCGCGGGACCGAAGAACCGGATCGGATCAGCCGGCGGCTTGAAACAGCGCGTCGGGAAATGAAAGCCTATAGCCACTATGATTATCTGGTCGTAAATGATACTGTTGAAAAAGCGGCGAACTTAATCGACTCCATTATTGATGCCGAAAAATGCAAAGTCGGCCGCGGTGCTCGTCCGCCGGGCGCGGGAGGTGAAAGCAAATGATTTATCCTTCAATTGATGTTTTATTGGAAAAAGTGGACAGTAAATATACCCTGGTTATCGCTGCCGCAAAAAGGGGCCGCCAGCTTCGCAATGGCAGTAAAAAGACCATAGATGAGGTATACACCAAGGACGTTGCCACTGCCCTGTGGGAAATTGAAGCGGGCAATATTGAATATGAGCGTAAGCGGGACGGTATTAAATAGGGGTGTTTCTTTTGAAAAAAATAGTGCTGGGTGTTACCGGCGGTATTGCCGCCTATAAAGCTGCCGAACTGGCCAGGTTGTTTGTGCGCGGCGGCGCTGACGTTCATGTGGTGATGACGTCGGCGGCCACCGAATTTATTGCCCCCCTCACTTTCCAGGTCCTGACCGGCCACCCGGTATATGTAAATATGTATGCTGATCGAAGCGGGGAGAAAATAAAACATATTGACCTGTTAGAGGAAACCGACCTCCTGGTCATAGCCCCTGCCACCGCCAATATCCTGGCCAAAATGGCAGTGGGCCTGGCCGACAACCTTCTGAGCACCCTCTACCTGGCTGCCCGCTGCCCGGTAGTGGTTGTCCCCTCCATGAATGTCGACATGTACGAACACCGGATTGTGCAGGAGAATATAAACAAGTTAACCGAACATGGCTGCCATGTTATGGATCCGGGGGAAGGAGAACTGGCCTGTGGAGTGTACGGACGGGGGCGGATGCCTGAGCCCGAAGACATCTACGCCTATGCCAGGGCTGCCCTCAGGCCCAATGATTTTGCCGGCCTCAAAGCCCTGGTCAGCGCCGGTCCGACCAGAGAACCCCTTGATCCGGTCCGTTTTCTGAGCAATCCTTCCACCGGTTTAATGGGGTATGCCCTGGCCAGGGCCTTAAAGGAGCGGGGGGCGGAAGTAACTTTAATCAGCGGGCAAACCCATCTCAGAGCTCCTGCCGGAGTCAGAACAGTGGACGTGACCACGACCGAGGAAATGTTCGATGCCGTTAAAGATCATTACGAGGACTGCCACCTGGTTATCAAGGCGGCGGCAGTCTCCGACTACCGGCCCCTGGAAGTTTCCGAGCAAAAAGTAAAAAAAACCAGCGACCTGTCGACGATCGAACTGGCCAAAAACCGCGATATCCTCCTGGAACTGGGGAAAGAAAAAGGCGACCGGATCCTGGTCGGCTTTGCCGCCGAAACCGAAGATATTTTTGAAAATGCCCACCAAAAATTGATCAATAAAAACCTCGATCTGATCGTTGTCAATAATTTAAAAGAACCCGGGGCCGGTTTTGCCGTGGCCACCAACCGGGTCTCTATTATTGACCGCAGCGGGGCGGTTGAAGAGCTGCCCCTGATGGAAAAAGAAGCACTGGCCCACCACATCCTCGATCGCATTGCCGGGTTGCTATAATACTAATTCCAGCAGCCGCGGGGTGACCAGGACCTCGATACAGGCAGCAGCGACCAGCAGCGCCACAACCAGGGGCAGGACGGAAATCGCTTCTTTCCAGATATAGCGGAAACTCTGGCCGCGGGTTTTGCCCGGCAGGGGTGAAGCGATGCAGTGGTAACCAAATTTGAGGCCGATGGCGCCGCAGAGGAAAAAAGCAAACAGTTCAAAAATTCCGTGGGGAAGCAGGCCGAACATGATCATCGGCAGCAGCGGCGCTCCTTCCTGGGCGGAAATAGATAGCAGGGCCCCAACCAGGGCCCCGTTTAGGCCCAGGGTAAGCAGCGGCGAAATCCCGGCTAGAAAGCCGAGCACCAGCATCTGGGCCATCGATAAAAAATTATTCATAAAAATTAAGGATATCCCGACCGCAGGCGTCGCGTTCATGATCAGCGACAGGATCTCTTCCAGCTGTTCCAGCTGCAGATCTACTGCCTGTTCGGCGGCCGGTTCAGAAAATACAGGGGTAAAATAAAAGGCAATGGAAGAGCCCAGGAATATAACCCCGGCCATAATCAGCCAGCTGCGGTTTTCGCTGATTACCCATCCAGCAGGGAAAAATAATTTGAACACAGGCAAACCCTCTTTCCTTAAACCTGGCTTAATGATATCAAATTAACCGACAGGGGTAAATAGATGCCTCAGTATGCAGAAATAATAATTGACCTGCTCAGCAACGCCGTTGACCGGCCTTTTCATTATAATATCCCGCCGGATATGCAAGGAAAACTCAAACCCGGCATGCGGGTGGAGGTGCCCCTGGGCCACCGCCTCTGCCAGGGTTACGTCCTGCGCCTGCTCCGGGATACTGCTGTTGACTCCCTGAAGGATATAGCGGCCATAATTGATCCGGTCCCGCTGCTGAATGCAGAACAGCTGGCCCTCAGTCACTGGCTTTCGATGCGCTGTTACTGCCGCCTGATCGATGCCCTTCATGCCATGATTCCGGCTTCGTTCCGCAAAGGCAGAAGGCCCGGTGAAATCAGGGTGGTTAAACCGACCGAACTTGCCGCCGAGGCTGATTTAAGCCGGGCCCCGGTCCAGCAAAAAACCCTGGACATACTAAAGCAAAGAGGGTCTCTACCCCGGCCCGAGCTGATCCGGCTTGGAGCGAGCAGCCAGGCCGTCAGCAGCCTGGAAAAAAAAGGGTTGGTATCTATCGAGGCCGTCCAACCCGGACAGCAGGAGGATGAAGAAAAAGAAACAGTAGAGCATCCGACAACCAGGCCCCACCTGCTGAGAGAAGAACAGGCTGCCTGTTTTGAGCAGATCAGAGCGGTTTTAGAGCGGCCAAAACCTGAAAAAATGCTCCTGCACGGCATTACGGCCAGCGGCAAGACGGAGATATATTTGCAGAGTATCGCTTACTGCCTGGAGCAGGGCCGCAGGGCCATGATCCTGGTCCCGGAAATAGCGCTTACTCCCCAGATGATCGAGCACTTTGAAGGGCGGTTTCCCGGCCGGGTAGCCGTCCTGCACAGCCGGCTTAGCGTGGCCGAAAAAAACCGCCAGTGGCAAATGATCTTAAGCGGCAGGGCCCGGGTGGTGCTGGGAGCCCGTTCGGCGGTATTTGCGCCCCTGGAAAAAATCGGCCTGATCATTATTGACGAAGAGCATGAAACCACCTATAAACAGGAAGAAGCGCCCCGCTATCACGCCCGTGACGTAGCCTGGTGGCGGACCCGCTATAACCGGGCCACCCTCCTGCTCGGCAGCGCTACCCCCTCCCTTGAAAGCTATTACGAAGCCCTCGAGGGCGATGCCGTCCTTTTAAAAATGAAAGAGCGGGTTACCCCGATCCAGCTGCCCCCGGTGACCGTGGTTGATATGCGCCAGGAGCTTAAAGCCCGGCACCGCCTCATTTTCAGCCGCCTGCTCCTAAAGGAGTTAAACGGGGTCGTCGAGCGCGATGAACAGGCCCTCCTTTTTATCAACCGGCGCGGGTTTGCCGGCTTTGTGCTCTGCCGTGAATGCGGCCACGTGGTCCGCTGTCCATCCTGCGACGTCTCGATGACCCTGCACATGGACCGGCAGATCATGTGCTGCCATTACTGTGCCCGTGAAACTTCAGTTCCCGCAACCTGCCCCGGCTGCCGGGGCACAAAAATTCGCTATTTCAGCGCCGGGACCCAGCGGGTGGAAGATGAAGTGAAAAAACTTTATCCATCAGTACCCCTGATCCGTATGGATCGCGACACCACCGCCGACCGGCACGCTCACAGCCGCTATTACCGCCAGTTTCGGGAACGCAAGGCCAAGATCCTGATCGGCACCCAGATGATTGCCAAGGGATTTGACTTTCCGGACGTAACCCTGGTCGGAGTGGTGGCCGCTGATACTACCCTCAACCTGCCTGATTTCAGGGCTCCGGAGCGCACTTTCCAACTGTTGACCCAGGTTGCCGGCCGTACCGCCCGCGGCCCACGGGGCGGAAAAGTGATCGTTCAAACTTACCACCCCCGGCATCACAGCATCGTTACTGCGGCGGAACATGATTATCTCGCTTTTTTTGAATCCGAGCTGGAAACCAGGCGGCAACTATCCTACCCGCCTTTTTCCAGCCTGCTCCGATTTTTATTCAGCGGGCCGGACGAAGAGGCTGTTTTTGAAGCCGCCGCCTGGTTGACCGACCGGCTCGGTCCGGCGGTCGGAGAAGCGGAGATCCTCGGGCCTGCTCCGGCCTCGCTCTACCGCATCAAAGAACAGTACCGGGTCCATACTATCTTAAAAGGCCAGGACCTGCCCCGCCTGGCTCCGGGCATTAGAAAAATAATCAGGGAATACCACCAGCGCAAGATGCCCCGGCCTGTGCGCCTGGCAGTAGATTTTAACCCGCAGGTAGTGCTATAATTGGTATGGTTGATGGGGAGGGCGTGCTATGACTTTAAGAAAAATTTTAAGCGACAATCATCCTGCCCTGCGCACCCCGGCGCAGGAAGTTAAAAAGATAAACAGCGCCGTCTACCGCCTGATTGAGGACATGATTGAGACTATGCGCGAAGCCGAAGGGGTTGGCCTTGCCGCCAACCAGGTCGGAGTTCCCAAGCGGATCCTGGTGGCCACTACCGGCGGGGAAGATGGCCAAATATATGAAGTGATTAACCCGCGCTGCGAAAAAACAGAAGGGGAAGCGGTCGGTGTAGAAGGCTGCCTCAGTATTCCCGGTCAGTACGGAGAAGTGCCGCGCTTTGAAAAAATAATCGTCAGGGGTCTGAACCGGGAGGGCAAGCAGATCCGGTTGGAAGCGGAAGGCCTGGCGGCAAGAATTTTACTGCATGAAATTGATCACCTGGACGGGATTCTCTTTACCGACAAAGCGGTCCGCATGATTGATCCCGAAGAATTAAAAAGCGAGGATGAGTCTTGAAACCACTTACATTGATTTTTATGGGCACTCCCGTCTTTGCCCTTCCTGCCCTGGAAAAACTTTATCGATCGCCGCACCGCCTTGAAGCCGTAATTACCCGACCGGACAGTCCGAAAGGACGCGGCCGTAAGCTCAGCCTGGCTCCAACCGCCGAATGGGCCCGCCAAAACGAGGTTGAGGTGGTTCGGCCTGCGAGGATGAAAGACAGAAGTTTCCTGGCCTGGCTGGAAGGAAAAGGACCCGAACTGATTATTACCGTGGCCTTTGGACGGATTCTGCCTCCTGAAATACTTGATCTGCCCCGCCTGGGTTGTATCAACCTCCATGCCTCGTACCTGCCTGCCTACCGCGGTGCCGCGCCGATTCACCGGGCCGTGATGGACGGAGCGCAGTACAGCGGAGTAAGCGTGATTAAAATGACCCCGGAGCTTGATGCCGGGGATATTATTATGCAGGAAAAAGAGTTTATTTCTGATTACGATACGGCCGGCACGCTCCACGACCGCCTGGCCGAAAAGGGCGCCGCCCTCCTCCTAAAAGCCGTTAACGCCCTGGCCGCTGGTACCGCCCGACCTGTTCCCCAGGACCACGGGCGGGCGACCTATGCTCCCCCCCTGCAATCCGACGAAGAACGCCTGGACTGGAAACTGGGCCCGGTCGAACTTCATAACCGGATTCGCGGATTGAATCCCTGGCCGGGCGCCTATACCACTTTTGAAGGCAGGAGAATTAAAGTCTGGCGGTCAGCCCGGCCCAACGAGAACGAGGACGGGAACCGGGGAGAAAAGCCGGGCACCATTCTTGAAGCAGGTGAGGATTCACTGACCGTCGCTACCGGGAACGGCGGTTCCCTGAAACTGCTTGAACTGCAGCCGGCGGGTAAAAAGCAGATGGATGCCGGTTCATTTTGCTGCGGCTATCGCATAGAACCGGGTCGGCGCCTGGATGGAGAGTAGAAACTTGCCTGAACAAAAGCCACCGGTTGTAAAAGCGCGTGAAGCTGCCCTGCGGGCCCTGGTCAGGGTTGAGCAGGACGGAGCCTACCTGAACCTGGCCCTGCCCTCGCTCCTCCAGGCGCTCCCTGCTGCAGAAAAGGCCCTGGCCGTCCGACTGGCCAAGGGAACAGTGC
>PWGD01000160.1 GCA_003554395.1 Syntrophomonadaceae bacterium | reverse complement strand
ATTGCCATGGTTTATGCCCTGATGGGCTTTATTACCACTATTGGTGTGGCCAAATACCTGCAGAAAGGGGCCCTGGACTGATCGAAACTGTGCTGAATACAGGACTTTATATAATATCGATACTATCATTTATCGTGGGGATATTTTTCCTGGCCGTTGCCACTATCGGCCTGCTGCGCCTGCCTGATGTTTATAACCGCCTTCATGCCACGACCAAGTGTGACACCCTCGGTGCGGGCCTGGTTCTATTATCTCTCGCTCTGCAGAGTGAACTGGCTGTTGCTATCAGGCTGGCCCTTTTAATTATTTTTATTGTAATTACCAACCCGACGGCTGCCCATGTTATAGCCAGGGCTGCCTATTCAACCGGGATTACTCCCATTATCGGCAGGAGTGAGCCAGATGACCGAAGTGCTGACTGAAGCTTTAAATGTTTTGCTGTTACTGTTTCTTGTGGTTTGTGCTATCGCGGTGGCCCAGATTCGTGATATGCTGAGCGCGGTGATCGTTTTCGCCTCCTTTGGTTTGATCATGGCTATTGTCTGGCAGCAGCTCAGCTCGCCCGACGTGGCTATGGTCGAAGCGGCCCTGGGCACCGGGGTAACGACCCTGCTGCTGATAGCGGCTATCAGTAAAACCAGGCGCACTGAATAAGTATCCTGCAGGAGGGATATTTGAGTGGAAGATATTCTGTTTATCATAATCGCGGCCATCTTTGCCATGCGCTATCTTTTACGCCTTCAGGCCCGCGGTGTATTTACAATTTTGCTGGTCGGCCTGATTGGTTTTTTCTTCAGCTTTACTGTGGCGGAAATGCCACCTTTTGGCGATCCCAACAACCCTGTATTCAATGAAATACCGGCCCGTTATATGGGAGAGGGGATAGCCGATACAGGAGCAGTGAATATAGTAAGCAGTGTCATTATCGATTACCGCGCTTTCGATACCCTTGGCGAAGCGACGGTTCTTTTTGTGGCCATTGCCGCTGTAATAGCAACCCTGAAATCCCATTAAAGAGGGAGGAGAGCCAGCCCTTGGAAGATCAAATTGTCCGCATTACCAGCAGGCTTGTTGCGCCTTTTATCCAGGTTTACGGGATTTATGTGATCCTGCACGGGCACCTGTCTCCCGGCGGAGGTTTCTCAGGGGGAGCGATCTTTGGAGCCAGCCTGGTCCTGGTGGCCCTTTCCTTTAACCTGGAGGTTGGAGCCAAGCAGATTTCTCATGATACCGCTTCGGTCCTGGAAAGCGGAGGAGCGCTTGGATTTGTTATTACCGGCCTGGTGGGAGTTGCTGTTGGGGCCAATTTTTTGGCCAACCGGTCGGCCGGTTTTCCCCTGGGTGAAGTAGGGGAACTTTTCAGCGCCGGAGCAATTTTCATTATCACGGCTTTCTTAGGGGTTAAGGTGGCCAGCACCATTGTAACTTTATTCTATAACATTATCGAGGGGGAAGAGAAAAGTGGAAATGCTCATTAAGATTGCCCACAATTACTATTACATGGTGGCGATCCTGCTCTTTATCATCGGCATGCATACCATGCTTACTCACTCGAACCTGATCAAAAAAGTAATTGCCATGAACATTATGGATACCTCGGTATTTTTGTTGTTCGTGGCTATCGGATATACCTCTGGGGGAGCGGCTCCAATTCTTACAGCTCCGGCCAATGAGGTCCTGTATGTAAATCCTCTTCCCGGATCATTGATGCTGACCGGGATCGTGGTTGCCGTTAGTATTACCGCTTATGCTTTAAGCCTGGTCGTAAAAATATACCGCTATTACGGAACCGTTGATTACGACGAAATTTGCCTGATAAGGAGCCAGGAGTAGTGGAATTAACCAATCATTTTCCAGCATTGATCATGGCAGTTCTTTTAGGCATTTCATTTTTGTCTCCGATTCTATACCGCTGGGCCAGAAAAGCCAGCGCACCGGCCTTAATCACTTCCCTTTCCCTGGCCCTGGTGATGGCGATTTATCTGTTGTTCCAGGTCTTACAGGTTGGTGAATTTACTTATTACATGGGAGGCTGGCCTCCCCCCTACGGCATTGAATTCCGCCTGGACCTGATCCGGGTTTATATGCTCCTGGTTGTCCTAGCCGTCAGCCTTTGGATCATGGTTTATGCCTTGAAAGACTTGGAACATGAGCTGAAAACGGAGGTTATGGGCTGGTATTATACCCTCTATGCCCTGGTGGTTGGCTCGATGGCCGGTATAGCCTTGACTAACGATCTTTTTAATCTCTTTGTATTGATGGAAATATGCGCTATCTCAGCCTGTGCCATCATTTCAGTGAAGGAAGATCGGGCCTGCCTGGAAGCCAGCTTCAAATATCTTATTCTCAGTGCCATGGGGACGGGTTGTTTTTTACTGGGGGTGGCCATGATCTATATGGTAACGGGGCAAATGAACTATGATCTGGTCAATGCGGCCCTGCCGGAAGCAGTTGAGCTTTACCCAAACAACATGTTTGCCGCTTCGGCCCTGTTCATAGTGGCTTTTGGAACCAAGGCAGCCCTGTTTCCTTTGCATGTATGGCTGCCTGATGCTCACGCTTCGGCGCCTTCACCTTCCAGCGCCATGCTCTCTGGCCTGGTGATCAAAATATATGCTTTTGCCCTGTTTATCATGTTTTACCAGTTATTTCCCCGGCCCCTGCTGGAGTCAATACCGTTGAATGAAATTTTGCTCTGGCTCGCCTCAATGGGAATTATGTTTGGTTCAATTTTTGCCATGGTCCAGGTGGACCTGAAAAAAATGCTTGCCTATTCCAGTATCGGCCAGATTGGCTATGTATTCTTAGGTATCGGCCTCGATGACACCATTGCTATAACCGGCGGATTCTATCATTTGCTGGTCCACGCTATTATGAAATCTATGCTGTTTATGTGTGCCGGGGTAATTATTTATTCTACCGGCATTCGCCAGATCAAGCAGCTGGGCGGGATCGGGCAGGTTTTGCCGATAACCATGTTTGCCTTCACCATTGGAAGCGCTTCCATGATTGGCATACCCGGGACTGGGGGCCTGATCAGCAAATGGTACCTCGCCCTGGGGGCCCTGGAAATCGGACGTCCTATTTTCGTGGTTATAATTCTGGCCAGCAGTTTGTTGAATGCTGTTTATTATATGCCCATTATCGTCAATGCTTTTATGCAGCAAGAACAATTTGAGTATCAAGTAAAACCGGTCCCCCGCCAGATGCTAATTCCGCTTTTTGTAGGGGTGGCAGCCCTTGTTTTCCTGGGTGTTTTTTCCAGGCCTTTTATAGTGTTGTTAGAAAACGCAGTGCAATTACTTTTTTAATAATAACCGGCCTGTATAAAATATTGCCGTAAAGAAAGTTGCACTATATAATGTATCCTGGAGGTGACTTCGGTGGGTGAAGCAACAGCAATTACAGTTATTCTTTTTGTAATCTTTTTCCCAATCATAATGACACCAGTTTTAATGTCGGTAAGTGCCCGTTCCGAAAAACTAAGGAACATCCTGGCCGTTATTACAAGCGCAGTTACTTTTCTGGCGGTCATCTCACTTTATTCAATGGTAGTGAGGGGCGATATATTACAACATACATTCTTCGAACTGCTGCCCAATCTCGAAATATCAATCAGGCTTGATGTGCTTAGCTTCAGTCTCGCCGTCATAGCTTCTTTTATCTGGTTTCTGTGCACAGTTTATTCCATCGATTACATGGCAGAAGAGCATGGAGGGAGCCGTTACTACCCGGTTTTGATGTTTACCCTGGGCAGCTGCCTGGGTATTTTCCTGGCCGGAGATTTTTTTACCCTGTTCGTGTTTTTTGAATTGATGTCCCTAATATCTTATATTCTGGTGGTCCACGAAGAAACCGAGCAGGCCCTCAAAGCCGGTTACAAGTACCTGGTTATGACCATAATAGGCGGTTTGGCTCTCTTTTTTGGGATCATCATTACTTTCGAGATCGGAGGGACCGTTTCACTTGGTGTCGGGAGCATAATCGATGAGGGCACCCTGCTGGGGCTCCTGGCTTTTGTCTGTTTCCTGATTGGTTTTGGAATGAAGGCCGGGATGTTTCCGCTGCATGTCTGGCTTCCGGACGCTCACCCGGTTGCGCCATCGCCCGCCAGCGCCCTCTTATCCGGGGTTATGCTAAAAACCGGAGCCTACGGCATGTTCAGGGTAGTGTTCAACGCATTTTCCGTTGAGGTTTTACAAACCACCAACTGGGATATAGTACTGGGTGTCCTGGCGGTAATAACAATTCTGCTGGGATCCGCCGTTGCTTTGACTCAAAACGATCTTAAGCGCCGACTGGCCTATTCCAGTGTCGGCCAGATGGGTTATGTGCTTTTAGGCTTGAGTGTCCTTAATGATAATGCCATCACCGGGGCCATGTTTCATATTTTCAGCCACGCAATTATGAAAAGCTGCCTCTTTCTTGCCGCCGGAGCTATTATATGGAAAACCGGCAAGCGGTCGATTTCCGAGCTTGGCGGTATCGGCCGGGAAATGCCTTATACTATGGCCTGTTTTTCTATAGCCGCCCTGGCTATGATCGGCATTCCTCCCCTGAATGGGTTCTTAAGCAAGTGGACCCTGGGCCTGGGGGCCCTTGATGCCAATGCCACAGTTTATGTCCTGGTGCTGTTGATCAGTAGTTTGCTAAATGCCCTTTACTACCTGCCTATTATTGTGCCTGCCTTTTTTGAAATGGTAGGAGAGAATGAGCATGGTCCTGCCCTGCGGTTTAATGTCCGTGATGCTAAACCGCTGATGTTAATACCCATGGTGATCCTGGCTATATTCACCGTTATTTTTGGCCTGTCGCCAATAAACTTCCCGTTTGACCTGTCCCAGATGACAATGGATTTCTTGTTACATGGAGGCAATCTTTAATCATCTGTTATATTAATTGAGGTGGTTTGGCCTGTGGAAACTACATTCAGCACCTTTATCCCTCTTTATCTGATTTTGATTCCCATGTTGACCGGGATAGTTTTGTACTTTTTACCTGAAAGCAAGATGCTGATCCGTAAAGCAGTTTCTATTACTGCTGCTCTGTTTTCGCTGGCCGGTGTGATCTGGCTTTTGCCTTACGTTCTGATGGGAGAAGTCTGCTGCGATCTGATCGAATTCATGCAGTTCGGGCTGTATTTAAGTATTGATGTGATCAGCTGGGTCTTTGCCCTTCTGATAACCATGGCCTATTTCCTGGCGGTTTTGTTTTCCTTTTCATATATGGATCATGAGCATAACCTCCGCCGCTACTACAGCTTTTTAATCTTTACCCTCGGAGCTTTACTGGGTGTGGTTTTTGCCGGCGACTTTTTTTCGCTCTTTATCTTTTTTGAAATCATGACCTTCAGTTCTTTTGTCCTGGTGATCCACAAGCAGGACCGGGAAGCGCTGCAGGCCGGTTCCCTGTACCTGTATATGGCAATTTTGGGCGGGCTTTCGCTTTTATTTGCCATCCTTCTTCTGTATGGCAATACCGGGCACCTGGATATGATTCCGGCCCTAGAGAACCTCGGCACTCAGCGCCTGGCAATTCTGGTCCTTTTCATGATCGGTTTCGGTATTAAAGCCGGCCTGGTGCCCCTGCATATCTGGCTTCCGCTGGCCCACCCCGTGGCCCCTTCGCCGGCCAGCGCCCTGCTGTCGGGGATCATGATTAAGGCCGGGGCTTATGGTATCTTGAGAGTCAGCCTGGTTCTTTTCCGGCCGGCAGGTGAGGGTAGCACCGCTGACTGGATCTTCATTTTTAACAGCGGCTATATCCTGATGTGGATCGGTATCGTAACCATGGTAGCCGGGGCCCTGATGGCCCTTTTGCAGAGCAATACCAAGAGGATCCTGGCCTACAGCAGTATCAGCCAGATGGGATACATAGCGGCCGGGTTTGGCGTGGCCGTGTTCATGGGGCTGGAAGGAGCGATGGGCTTTACCGGCTCTCTTTATCATATCGCCAACCACGCTGTTTTCAAGGCCGGGCTCTTTTCTATGATCGGGGTTGTTTACATGCTGACCCATGAACTGGACATGTCCCGCCTGGGCGGAATGGCCAAAAAAATGCCCCTGGTGACGGTCACATTTGTAATTGCTGCCCTGGGGATCGCCGGTATGCCGGGTTTTAACGGTTTTGCCAGTAAAACTCTCATTCATGATGCCATGCTGGAGTCCTACAAGCATTTTGATCTTTACGGTATCTTTATCGCTGAGCGCTTCTTTTTCATAACCAGCGCTTTAACAATTTGTTATTTCTTAAAGCTTTTCCAGGGAGTGTTTCTTGGCCCGGTGCCGGAAAAACTGGATCGGGACTACAAGCTTCCGATATCAGCCGGCTTTATCACGGTCGTTTTTGCCGCCCTGGTGCTGGTCGTGGGCATTTTCCCCAATCTGCTGTTAGAAAGGCTGCTGGTACCCGGGGCCCAGCTGCTGGGTTTCAGCGATTACAGCATTGCCGGCCTTTACGGGTTCGGTTATTTTGAATGGTATCCCCTGCGTAAAACGCTGCTGGTAACCCTGCTGGCCCTGTTTATTTACCTACCGGCATCGGCCAGGGGCTGGTTTGATTGGACTCCTCCACCCAGACTTTGTATTCAAAGACTTATTATACAACCCATTCCACAGCTGGTCCTATCGTTCTTCTTACGAGAAACAAGTATTAACGATATGGCCCTTGGTCAGTTTTACGAGCATAGCGCAAATGAAAATAAACACTCTGACTATTATTCAAGCGACGTGGATGAAGCTCCGGAACTGGCTCATGATGAAGCCGCTCAATCGGCTTATTACATGATCGGTAAAGGCCTGGATCGCGACAGGCAGATGAGGGAGCAGCTCAGAAGTTTTTTCTGGTGGGATCAACAGCAGTGGAATATTAAAAACTTAAACTTTGACAACCTGCTGCTGGCCATTGTGCTTGGGGTTGTTCTATTTATTGTTTTTTCATACGGTTCCTGATCGGCATTAGATCGAACATCCTAAAGTGATCATTTTTAGCTGTTTTAGAGCCGATTGACTTTTAAGCTTTAATCGTCTACAACTTTATTAGTTAATATATAAAATGCAGGTTACCTTAATAGTGGAGTGATTAGGATCGACATTTTTATTATAGCAGGCATAGCGCTACCATTATTGCTTGTTCCGGGTGTTTTATTAGGACCTAAAATAATGCGTTATATTTTAATGCTGATGGCAGTCGGGACTTTGCTTTTTCTGGCCTACTATGATTTGATCGCCGGCGCCCTGGGTACTGTAATTGTATTCGGAGATCTTGTTTTAGCCCCGGTATCGTTCAGTGATCACGAATACAGCAGGATCGTCGTTTTTGGATTTACCCTGGTAGGGTCTCTGGCGTTGTTGTACGGCCTGCAGCTATCGAGGCCCAGCGAACAGGCTGTTGCCCTGGTTGCCCTGGCCAGCGCGGTGGGCATTGTCTTTTCTGACAACTTTTTAACCCTTTTTATATTCTGGGAAATGCTTACTTTGTCAACGGCCGGTTTGATATTGCTGCGAAAAACACCCGAAGCCCTGATGGCGGGGTTATACTTCCTTTCTTTTCACCTGGCCGGGGGGCTGATCGTCCTGCTCGGGATTCTTCTCCATTATGAGGTAGCACAGAGTTTTGCTCTGACCACTCCAGAAGCGGGCCTGGCTTTCTTTATTGTCGGGTTCGGTTTTAAGGCGGCCTTTTTGCCCTTCCATTTATGGGTGGCCCGCGGCTATCCTTCTGCAAATTTCCCCTCCAGCGTGATACTGGCCGGCCTGACTACAAAGATCGGGGTCTACGCTATAGCCAGGATCCTGCCCCCGAGCGAGGTTATCATGTACATGGGCGCCTCCATGGCTTTAGCTGGGGTTACCATGGCCATGCTTCAGCACAACATGCGCCGCCTCCTTTCCTACCATATTATCAGCCAGGTTGGTTACATGGTGGCTGGAGTGGGGATAGCTACTGAACTGGCTACCGACGGGGCTTTACTGCACGTGGTCAATCACATGCTTTATAAGGCTTTGCTCTTTATGAGTGTGGGAGCTGTCTATTACGCTACTAAAACAGAAGACCTGCATGATTTAACCCACCAGGATTCAGAAGAAGAAGAAGCAAAAAAACAACCGGTGTGGAAAGCGATGCCGATAGCAACCATCGGCGGACTTGTGGGGGCTCTGGCCATTGCCGGCTTTCCTTTCTTTAACGGGTATGTCAGTAAGTTCTTGCTGAAATACGCCGTATACGGTATAGGCCCTGCAGAAACGATGTTGATGATAGCCAGTATCGGGACAGCAGCATCTTTTTCTAAATTACTGGGGTTCGGTTTTTTCCAGGCGAAGGCGCAGATCGTAAGTAAGCTGCCTTTGACCAGCCATTTAGCCATTATCGGTACAGCAGCTTTTTGCATTATTCTCGGGGTTTATCCGCAAATGATTTCCACCCTGCTGCCGTATGCTTCTGATGTTGTTCATATCTATTACCTTGACGCCATTTGGGCCTCGGTAAGGCTGGTTGTCGCAGGCCTCCTGCTGTTCTTGAATTTATCCGCCATACTGAAAAAAGGGATTCATCTTCCGCCCTGGGTCAGTGTGGAATATTTGATCTTCAATCCGTTGGGTAAGGTATTGTTCAAGCGCTTTTGCCAGTATGGGACATCTATTGATTCTTCGGTCGATAACTTTTATATGAAAACGGGCCGCAGCATGTACGAGTTTTGCCAGTATATAACGACCCTGGATAAAAGCATTGATACTGCCTTTGAAAAATCCGCTGAAGCCGGGCGCAGCCTGGCAGAACGCACCCGCTACCTGGACCAGGCCTTAGACGAGGGATATAGTAAGACCGGTGAGGCGGCCCGTAGATTTGCCGATCGTTCCAGGAAACTGGATGAGGCCATCGATGAAGGATATGCCAGAACCGGTGAGGCGGCCCGGAACTTTGCCGATCGTTCCAGAAGGTTTGATGAGAGTATTGATAGTGGTTACATGAAAACAGGCGAGGCGATGAGGCGAATGGCCGAGAAGCCGGGCGAGAGCTATGAAGAAAGAGAAGTAAAAGAGGGAGGCCCGGTAAGGCGCCGGTTCAGCTTTAACCCGGTCGAATGGACCACGAAAAACCTGAACTTCGACCAGCTGATTCTGGCCCTGTTGCTTGGCGGACTCCTGCTGGTTATATTCTACACCGGACGTTATTAGCGGCTCCGGCAATCGGTTTAACATTTATGTGGACAGGGCGGCAGATCCGGTTTATACCCTGTCCTTTCGTCTTCCAGTGAAATATTTCTAAAATATCCCTGGTTATGGAAGCTTTGAACTCTATAAACCGAGGAAGGAGAAGCAAAATTTGCCAGCCAGTATAATTCATGGCCCTGGAAAGAATGAAAAGGGCCGGCTCCTGAAGTTTATGAAACCAGTTTATGTAATTCCACTGATGGTAGCGCTCCTGTTATTTGGTTACCTGTATAGCCGAACATTTTATGCCGTTAACACTTTTACTTATACCCACATGACAATGGATACGGTCGTTGAACTCAGGTTTCAGGCCCCCGGGGTAAGGGCCGCTGAAGAGATCAGGGACAAAGTGTTTGACGAGATTGAGCGGCTGGAAAAATTGTTCAGCAGGAGTATTCCCGGCAGCGATGTGGTAGCCGTAAATGAACATGCCGGCCAGAGAGCAGTGAAAGTAAGCCCCGAAGTTTTTTATGTGACCGACCAGGCCCTCGAGTTTGCAGAGCTCAGTGAGGGGGCTTTCGATCCCACCGTGGCCCCTCTGACCGACCTGTGGGGATTTTTTTCTGATTATGAATACCGGGTGCCCGATCCGGAGGAGATAGAAGATACTTTACAGCTGGTAAACTATACTTTGGTGGAACTGGACCCCAATGACCAAACTATCTTTTTGCCCCTGTCAGGGATGGGGCTGGAACTGGGCGGCATCGCCAAGGGCTTCATTGTTGATCGGACCCTGGAGATTCTTTCAGAGGCGGGAGTGGAGAATGCTTTTGTCAATGCCGGCGATATCGGGCTTTTAGGGACCAGGCCCGATGGGGAGCCCTGGCGGATAGGGGTGCGTAACCCCAGGGATCAGAGAGATATGATTGCTGTCCTGCCCTTAAAAAATAAGGCGGTAGACACCTCGGGCGATTATGAGCGGGCCTTTGAAGAAGATGGTATCAGGTACCACCATATCCTCGATCCCGAAACCGGGATGCCGGCCAAGGCCCTGGCCAGTGTTACCGTAATTGCCGCTACTACCATGGAAGCCGATGTTTTATCGACGGCTGCCTTTGTCCTGGGGCCTGAGAAAGGGTTTGAACTGATAGAAGCACTACCCGCTGTCGATGGAATCTTTGTTACTCCCGATCTGGAAATAACCTATACCAGCGGTTTGGAAGATTCAATTGAAATGGAGTAAGTTTGACCGGCTGCGGGGTTTACTTGCGGAGCCGGCCCGGTTCCGGTTATATGCTAGTTTGAAAAGATGTTAGACTCTTTGAAGAACAGATTTAATCGAAAGGACTCTAGCCATGCAGAGCCCCGGTTTCCAGGTAAGAAACCGTTTGAAATATTTGACCTACCTGGCTTTACTGATAACTTTTGCGGTAGTTATTCATACAGTCGAGGCTGCTTTGCCTTTGCCGATGCCGGTTCCGGGAGT
>PWGD01000072.1 GCA_003554395.1 Syntrophomonadaceae bacterium | reverse complement strand
TGGCCACGGCGTTTTGACCGTGCCCCCGGGCGGTAATGGTCGATCCTCCAAGACAAAAAGCCAAATCTTCCCCGGGAATGCCTTCAATGTCCAGGACAAGATCGGTTTCGGTAAGTCCGGCCCCCAGGTAGCGCTGCCCGCGGACATTTTTTGCGACTATATGGCGCGTGCCCTCTCCTGCCGCCTTCCTGATCAGTTCATTCAGATCTTGATAATATAAATTTTTAGCATCAATAGTATAAGCCATGTCAGCCACCTTATTCACCGGCATGTTTAACGCCAAGGATTGAGAGCTCTTTCTCTGACAGCCCGACACCGCGTAAAATCAGGCGGTTGCCCCGGAAAGAGCCGATATCATAAATACCATTCAAGCCCATGATTTCTTTCATTTCATGGTGCCAGCCTTCGATCAAGTTACTTAACCTTTCATAAGCCCAGTCCGGGTCGAGCCTTTGGCTGATATCAGGATCGTTGGTGGTAATGCCCCAGGGGCATTTGCCGCTGTGACAGCGCTGGCAGCCATGGCAACCACAGGCAATAAGGGCAGCGCTGCCGATAGCGACAGCGTCGGCGCCAAGGGCGATGGCTTTCATGATATCGGCGCTGTTGCGGAAACCGCCTGCTATGATCAGTGAAGCCTGGTTGCGGATTCCTTCATCGCGGAGGCGTTGATCAACCGCAGCCAGGGCCAGTTCGGAGGGAATGCCCACATTGTCCCTGACGATAGCGGGGGTTGCCCCGGAACCGCCCCTGTAGCCGTCGAGATAGACCATATCTGCGCCGGCCCGGACAATGCCGCTGGCTATGGCGGGGGCGTTATGGACGGCGGCAATTTTCACGCAGACCGGTTTATAGCCGCTGGCCTCCTTGATGGCATAGATCAGCAGGCGCAGGTCTTCAATCGAATATATATCGTGCTGGGGAGCGGGTGAAATGGCATCGCTTCCCTCGGGGATCATCCTCGTTTCGGATATGCCGGGCAGGACTTTTTCGCCCGGCAGGTGGCCGCCGATGCCGGGTTTGGCGCCCTGGCCGATCTTAATCTGGTAAGCGCGGGCTTTTTGAAAATACTGCGGGGTAATGCCAAACCGGCCTGAGGCCACCTGCAAGATCGAATGTCCCGTATATGGATAAAGGTCTTCATGCAGCCCTCCTTCACCGGAATACCATAACAGCTCCTTCTCCGAAGCGGTCCGGGCCAGCGCCTTCTGTAGATTCAAACTGATACTGCCATAGGACATGGGTGCAAACACGACCGGCAGGCTGATCCTGATCAGCTTATTACCCGCTTTTGCATTTTCATAATCTTTTTTTGAGGCGGCTTTACGACCCAGAACCGTGATGGTTTCCATGGGCTCTCTTTGCGGGTCAATGGAAGGATTGGTTACCTGGCAGGCATTAAAAACCAGGCGATCCCAGTACGAGGGGAGGTCTGTTTCAGAACCAAAGCCGGTCAGGTTAACGGCCCCGGAAGCAGACTGCTGGTGGACCCGCTTAAGGTCTGAGCTTTTCCAGATTCCGTGCCGGCGCAGGGCCAGCGGTCTTTCTTCAATATAAATAGCCTGGCGGGGGCAGGTCACTTCGCAGCGGTGGCAGGCCCCGCAGGATCTGCGATTAGCGGTCGGGATTTTTCTATCGCCCCTGGGTTCGATCCTGATTTCGTTGAAGGTGCACTGCAGGGCGCATTCCCCGCAGCCGTCGCAGCGGTCGAGATCGAATACGGGTTTAAATAGCGACTGGGGGCCGGGCTGATCTAATCGTTGTTCCATATCTCTCGGCTCCTTATGCATTACCGGTACGCTTTACCGGTTTCAGTTTCAAAGCGGGCAATGATGGGCTGGCCGGCCCGCGGAGTGATTATATCCTCGACTGCTTCTTCCATTTCATAAAGGGACGCAATTTCACTGGCAAAATAGGTGTAGCCGTTATGGGTTGCCGCAGTCATCGGCCTCAGCTTGGTGTTATCGGTTAAACTGAACATGCCCCCTTCAAAGGCGGTCAGCACTGCAAAGGGGCCGTTAAGCATACCCTGTTCATAGGTTGTTCTCAAAAAGGTCAAAAGGTCTTTTTGGTCGGGATCTTCAATTCGCTCCATGCTTTTCCAGTACGGCGGAGCCAGCACGGTGGTGGCTTCTGAGATGCTCAGGCCGTGCCTGCGGATCAGGAGGTCGATCAAATAAGCTACGGCTTCGCTGTCGGTTTGCAGCTGACAGAAATAGCCAAATGATTCCAGGTAGCGGCGGTTAATCCCGTATGAAGATATTTCGCCGTTATGGACGATTGAAAATTCCAGGATATTAAAAGGATGAGCCCCTCCCCACCATCCGGGCGTATTGGTCGGAAAGCGGTTATGGCCCAGCCAGCTGTAAGCGGCATACTCATCAAGCCTGAAAAAATCATAAATATCCAGGGGTGTCCCCACGCCTTTAAAAACTCCCAGGTTTTTCCCGTTTGAACAGGTATAAGCCCCTTCAATAGTTTTATTTAGCTGCATGCACTTTGAAACGACGTAATCGTCATCACTTTCTTCTCCCGGCAGGCGCTTTTCGGCTGAAATGCCGGGGCTAACAAAGAATAAATTAAAAAAAGGGTGATCTCTGATTATCTTGTCCCATACCGGTATGGCCCGGTTGTGGACAACTTCAAAGTGGCGGTTTATAAACCGGGCCGCTTCTTTTAGGCCTTGTTGGCTCGAACCCATAATATGAACGGCGTAATAATCCTTGAAATCAGGGTAAATGCCGTAAGCGGCGTAACCCGCCCCCAGGCCGTTACCCCGGTCGTTCATGAGGTGAATTCCCTTTTTAATCCTTTCTCCGTTTTCCAGCTGCTTCCGGGCGCTGATTAATCCGACTATTCCACACATGCTTGGCGGCCTCCATTATTTTGCTTGATCAGAACAAAAAAACTCAGATATATTCCGTATCGTGAAATATAATTCCATTATTTTGTGTAAAAAATTATAAGGTTAATTTGCGGATCTGTCAAGTATTTTTTTAAGGAACAGTTAAAGGGGCAGGGAATCGGCCATGTTTTGTTGAATAACGACAACCGTGTTAACCGGGGCAGGATTAAACCAAAGAACCTGCATAAAGCGGATTAACTTGAGCGGACCGCAGTAGAGCGGGTCTCTTTTACAGCTATTGATCCGAACCTGGAAAAACGGAGAGAAGGTGAGTTGAAGTGGAGCATTTCCTGACAGATAACTCAGAAAGCCTGCGAGAGAAGATAGTGTTATTGGATTTTGGCGGACAGTACAGCATGCTCATTGCCAGAAGAGTAAGGGAGGCCGGCGTATACTGTGAATTATTGCCTTTTGATACTCCCTGGGAAAAAATAAAAGAATATGAGCCGGCCGGGATCATCTTATCCGGCAGCCCGGCCAGCGTTTACCAGGACAATGCTCCACGCTGTGATCGGGCCATTTATGACGGTGGTGTGCCGATCCTGGGCATCTGTTACGGGATGCACCTTTTAACGGGAGATCTGGGCGGGGAGGTCAAAAGGGGGAGCCGCTCGGAATTTGGCCGCACCTCCTTTAACATCGAGGAAATTGAGCCACTTTTTAAAGATGCTTCTTTCCGGGATCAGAGCTTTTGCAACGGGTGGATGAGCCACCAGGACGAGGTTTTGAAAGCGCCTCCCGGATTTAATATCCTGGCCCGGACCGAAAATGATACCATGGCCGCTATCGGCGACCACAACCGGAAAATATACGGGCTCCAGTTCCATCCCGAGGTATTCCATACCCCGGGGGGCAGTAACGTCCTGAAAAACTTTTTATATGAAGTATGCGGCTGCAGCCAAACTTGGACTCCGCGCAGTTTTATCAAGGACGCGGTGGCCAAAATACGCCAGGTAGTGGGAGAGCGGGAAAAAGTGGTTTGCGCCCTCAGCGGAGGGGTTGATTCCTCGGTGGTAGCTTTCCTGCTTGATAAGGCTTTAGCCGACCGGGCTGTTTTTATCTTTGTTGATCACGGCCTGCTGCGTTTTGATGAGGCGGAAGAAGTAGTCAGGCTCTACTGTGAAAAACTTCAGGGCCAGTTTATCCATGTTGATGCCCGGGAAAGGTTTTTAAGGCGCCTGGCGGGGGGGACCGATCCGGAGGAAAAAAGAAGGATCATCGGCAATGAATTTATCGGCGTTTTTAAGGAAAACGCCCTTTCCATGGGCGATATTGTCTACCTGGCCCAGGGCACCATCTACCCTGATGTGATTGAAAGCGGTTCTGCATATGGTTCGGCGGTGATCAAATCCCACCATAATGTCGGCGGCTTGCCTGAAGAGCTGGGTTTTGAGTTAATCGAGCCGCTGCGTGAGCTTTTTAAAGACGAGGTCCGCCTGGTGGGGGCCGAACTGGGCCTGCCCGATTCCATCCTTAAAAGGCAGCCTTTTCCCGGGCCGGGTCTGGCCGTCCGGATCATCGGGGCGGTCTCAGCGGAAAAGCTGGCCCTGCTGCAAAAAGCCGATGCTATTTTTAGAGATGAAGTTTATCAAGCCGGCCTGGCCGAAGAACTGTGGCAGTATTTTGCCGTCCTTACCGATGTGAATGTCGTCGGGGTAAAGGGAGACGATCGGCATTACGGCCCCGTTATTGCTTTGCGGGCTGTTGTTTCCGAGGATGCGATGACCGCTGACTGGGCCCGGCTGTCCCATGACCTGCTGGAGAAAGCATCGATCAGAATTACCGGGGAGATCCCGGAGGTGGCCAGGGTAGTTTACGATGTAACTTCCAAGCCTCCGGGCACCATTGAGTGGGAATAAACCGCTAAAATTAAATTACTTTGCACATTTCAACAAATAACTGGTGCATTCTCCGGTCATCAGTAAGTTCAGGATGAAATGAAACCGCCAGCAAATTGCCCTGGCGGGCGGCCACTATACCTTCAGGCAGCCTGGCCAGTTCTTCCACATCTTCACCCGCTTCGACGATAATCGGGGCCCTGATGAACACTCCGACCAGGGGGCTTGTAAATCCTTTAACCTCGAGTTTGGTTTCGAAACTCTCCCTCTGGCGGCCAAAAGCGTTGCGCTTGACCCGGGTATTCATCAACTCCAGCTTAGGCTGATTTTTTGTGCCGTCCAGAACTTCTTGGGCCAGCAATACCAGGCCGGCGCAGGTTCCAAACAGGGCCAGCGTGCCGCTATGGGCCCGTTCCCTGATCGGAGCGGCCAGCCCGGAGATTTCGATCAGTTTGCCGATGGTGGTGCTTTCCCCACCGGGTATAACCAGGCCGCTTACTTCACAGAGGGTTTCTTTGGTTTTAACCGGGACTGCTTCCACATCACACCGCGCAATATGTGAGAGATGCTCGGAAACAGCTCCCTGGATGGATAGGACCCCTATTTTCATTTTTGACGGCGCTCCGTTGGTTTAGGCTCCCCGTTCCTGCATGCGGTCGGCTTGGGTCAAGGTGGACATTTCCAGGCCGGGCATAGCCTCGCCGAGCCCTCTTGATACCTCGGCCAGCACTTTTGGATCATCATAATTCATGGTGGCCTTGACAATTGCTTCGGCTACCTTCTGCGGGTTGGCTGCTTTAAATATGCCGGATCCGACAAAGATACCGTCGGAACCGAGCTGCATCATCAGGGCCGCATCGGCCGGCGAAGCGATTCCCCCGGCGGCAAAGTTTACCACCGGCAGGCGGCCTGCTTTTTTTACCTCCTGCAGCCATTCCAACGATACCCCCAGTTCTTTGGCCATGACCACCAGTTCATCTTCTGCTTTGCCGACTACCTGGCGGATCTGGTCCATTACCTTGCGCATGTGGCGGACTGCTTCGACCACATTGCCGGTACCCGGTTCGCCCTTGGTGCGGATCATGGCCGCTCCCTCGGAGATACGGCGCAGGGCTTCACCGAGATCCCTTGCTCCGCAGACAAATGGCACCTTGAACTCGTGCTTGTTTATATGATACTGCTCATCAGCCGGGGTGAGGACTTCACTTTCATCGATGTAGTCTACGCCGATTTCTTCCAGGATCTGGGCTTCAGTGAAATGGCCGATGCGCACCTTGGCCATAACCGGGATGGTTACTGTATCCATGATCTTTTTTATCATGACCGGATCGGCCATGCGGGCTACTCCGCCTGCGGCCCGGATGTCTGCCGGGACCCTTTCCAGGGCCATCACGGCCACAGCACCGGCTTTTTCTGCGATCTGGGCCTGTTCAACGGTAGTGACATCCATGATCACCCCGCCTTTTTGCATTTGGGCCATTCCTTTTTTGACCCTGAAGGTACCCTGTTCTTTCATCATAAATCCTCCTTCCTGAGCTTGTTCGCTTAACTCTTTACCGGTCTGACCGGAAGTCCTTTTTGGGACAGGTATTCTTTAATTTCGGCGATGCTATAGGTTCCGTAATGCAGTATAGAGGCCGCCAGCACGGCGTGGGCCCTGCCATCGGTAAGCGCTTCATAAAGATGTTCTAAAGTGCCCGCTCCGCCCGAGGCGATTACCGGTATGCTGACCGCACCGGTTACAGCCGCCAGCAGCTCTGTATCGTACCCGTCAAGAGTGCCGTCGGCATCCATAGAAGTAAGCAGGATTTCCCCGGCCCCCAGCTTTTCCGCTTCTGCCGCCCATTTAATCACATCGCGTCCCGTGGGAGTGCGTCCGCCGTGGCTGTAAACTTCCCAGGCCGGCCCGCCTCCAGCCGAAGCCTGTTCAGTACGCCGGGCATCAATGGCCACAACGATGCACTGGCTGCCAAAGCGCTCCGCACCGGCCTGGATCAGGCCCGAATCTTTTAGGGCGGCCGTGTTTAAAGAAACTTTGTCTGCTCCTGAATTTAAAAGCTCCTGCATGAAATCAACAGAATCTATACCCCCGCCCACGGTCAGGGGAATAAAAACAACTTCTGCTGTTTTTTCCACCACATCTACGATGGCCCGGCGTTTTTCAACGGAAGCGGTAATATCAAGAAAAACTATTTCGTCCGCCCCTTCGCGATTGTAGAAATCAGCCCGTTCCACCGGGTCACCGGCGTCCCTTAAATTAATAAAGCGGGTTCCTTTGACCACCCGGCCGTCCCGCACGTCAAGACAAGGTATGATTCTTTTTGCCAGCATGTCTTTATTCTCCTAAATACAGCCTTTTTAATCCTCTTCATCGGCTATAATCTTACCAAAATTGCTGAGCAGGCGCAAGCCTGCCGGGCCGCTCTTTTCGGGGTGAAACTGGACCCCGAACAGGTTTCCTTTTTTTACTGCCGAAGTAAAGGGAAAACCGTATTCAGTATGGCCCAGGATGTAGGCACTGTTTTGGGGTTGGACATAATAAGAGTGGGTGAAATAAAAGTAGGCGCCGCCGTTTGTGTTTTTATCCAGGCCTTTGAAAAGCGGATGTTCATAAGCCGGCTCCACCTTGTTCCAGCCCACGTGGGGAACGGGCAGGCCGTCTGGGAATTTTTTTACATCGCCGGGAATTGCCTTTAAACCCTCGGCGTTTTCAACCCCGCTGCTTGAGCTTGATTCCTCGCTCCTGGAAAAAAGCAGCTGCATCCCCAGGCAGATGCCCAGAAACGGTTTTCCCCGGCCTATTGCCTCCAGCAGGGACTCAGTCAGTTTTTTCCGCCTTATTAACGAGGCGGCATGGGCAAAGGAACCCACTCCGGGGAAGATCAAGGCCCGGGCTGAAGAAATAGTTTTAGGATCGTCGGAAATAACCGGTTCCAATTTAACATACCTGGCTGCTTTGTAAATACTGCTCAAATTGGCGCATTCACTATCAATTATTACCAGGGGAGCCATCGAACACCTCATTAAAGGGCTTAAAAACCATATTCTGAGCGCCGGTTGTTATGGCGTAATGGCTGCTGAAACTTTTTATAATATATAACCGCCCGGAGCTCATTCCAGAATTCATCTTTATTATACACCAATGAGTTGGTCTGCAATAGCTCTGCTAAAATTGTTGGGCGGCTGCTTTGAGGGTGCACCCGGCTTCTACTTCCCAGAAAATATCGCCCAGGATCTTGATCCCGAAGCTAATATCTTCGATGCAGGGTTGGCTGAAAGAAAAGCGGGCGCTGCGAAGCCCTCCCCCGTTGCTGGAAAAACCTTCGCCGTGTACAAAGGCCACCTTTTGCTGGAGGCCCAGATCCAACAGCTCCCTGCTGGAAGGGTAGTAAGAAGGGAAATTAACCCAGATGAAAAAACCGCCGCCCGGTTTGCTGTATTCAATTCCGGCCGGAAAATGGCGGTCCATGGCAGAAAGCATGACATCTCTTTTTCGGCGGTACAATTTGCGAAGCTTGGCAATGTGCCGGTCCACGTAGCCTTCCTTAGATAGCCGGTAAGCCAGCTGCTGGCCCAGCGAGCTGGAGCATAAATCGGCGGTTTGCTTGGCCAGGGCTACTTTTTCGGTTACTGGGCCGGGACCGGCCAGCCAGCCGATCCTGATCCCGGGGATGAGGATTTTAGAATAAGAGCCCAGGTAAATAACCCTTTCTTCACGGTCGAGCGCTTTGTAGCACAGGGGTACCTCCTGGTCGTAGTAGAGATCGCCGTATGGATTGTCTTCAATAATAACCAGGTTATATCGGGAGGCAATGGCCAGAATTTCAAACCGCCTTTTCAGGCTGGTGGTGATCCCGGTGGGGTTATGAAAGTTGGGGACGGTATAAAATATTTTGGGCCTCCTGTCCTCCCGGGTCTGTTTTTTAATCGCTTGTTCCATGCTGGAGGGGATCGGTCCTTGATCATCCATCTCAATGCCTACGTTAGTCCCGCCATAGGATTTAAAAACACACATTCCGCCGATATAAGCCGGTTCTTCGACCAGGACCGGGTCACCGGAATTGATCAAGATCCGGCCCAGTAAATCCAGACCCTGCTGAGAACCATCAGTGATGACCAGGTTATCGGCTGCACACAGCTTGCCTTCCCGGTTCATCTTTTCGCTCAATACTTTGCGCAGTTCAAAGCTTCCTTCCGTGGGGCTGTACTGCAGGGCCTGAGTGCTTTCTTCCCGGACCAGGTGGGCCAGTGAATTGGAGATTTCCTCCTGCGGGAAATACTCATTGCCCGGAAAGCCGCCTGCAAAGGAGATAATTTCCGGTCTTTCGGTCAGGGCAAAAAATTGCCTGATCTGGGACCCGGTGATATTTTTCGTCCGTTTCGAAAAGAAGTTGTTCCACTCGACGCTCATAAAATTACCTCCCTGCTAAAATTACCGTTCTGGGTCATAATAAAGCTTCCTAAAATCAAAAAGCCCGTCTCTTTAACAGAAAAGAGACGGGCCGGATACCCGCGGTACCACTCCAGTTGCTCAATACGTAAATGAGCCTCTCGTTTTAGTTAACGGCGTTGCAGCCGGCCGGGCCTAATCGTGGGTGCCACTTTCAGCGCAGCTGCTCCGGGGCGGCTTATTTCTTTGACTGCCGAGGGCTCTTTCAGAATGGGATGCCCTTCTCTGGGCGGCAGGCCAAAGTTTTTTCCCCATCAAAGCTTTTTTATGTTATTATTATAATATTTTCAGAGTATAGCAGAGCTTGCAGGATAATGCAAGGGCCAGGTTTAATTAAGTACGATATTTTTTTTAAGTCTTTAGGGGCCTTGTAATAATCTTTTAAAGGAAGGTGGTTTTTCCAATGAAAAAACCAGAATTGCGTGAGTGCCTGCAGAATATTAAACCTTACAAGCCGGGGAAGCCGGTTGAAGAAGTGGAAAGGGAACTGGGTTTAACCGGGGTTATAAAAATGGCCTCCAATGAAAACCCCCTTGGGGCAGCTCCACTGGCCATAGAGGCCATGAAGCAGAACCTGACCAGGATGCATGATTATCCGGATGGCTCCTGTTATTACCTGCGGGAAGCACTGTCGCAGAAACTGGGCGTCAAGCCGGAACAGTTAATATTCGGTAACGGGTCCGATGAAATTTTATCCTTTTTGGCCCTGGCTTATGTCAGCCCCGGTGATGAAGCGGTGATGGCCACCCCGAGCTTTTCCCAGTATGAATTTGCCCTACGCCTGTTAGGGGGCGAGCCCCGTAAGGTGGATCTGGTAGGAGAAAATTTCCAGTATGATCTGGATGCGATTTTAGCTGCAGTTAATGAAAAAACCAGGCTGGTTTTTTTGTGCACTCCCAACAACCCGACCGGAACTATTATTCGCAATCAGGAATTGAGCCGTTTTATGGAGAAACTACCGGAAAAAGTTTTACTGGTGCTGGATCAGGCTTATCTTGAGTATGCCACAGATCCCGATCACCCCACCGGCCTTGAATACATCAAGCAGGGTTTCCCGGTCATTTCCCTGCGTACTTTCTCTAAAATTTATGGATTGGCGGGGCTGCGGATCGGTTATGGTGTTACCCAGCCCGAAATTGTCGGCGATTTGAGCCGGGTCCGTGAACCATTCAGCGTTAATGCCATGGCCCAGGCCGCCGCCAGGGCCGCCCTTGATGACCGGGATCATGTAGAGCGCAGTCGCCAGATGGTGGAGGAGTCCCGCGTTCAGCTTGCTGAAGGCTTTTCCGAATTAGGCTTAAAAGTGGTCCCTGATCAGGCTAATTTCTGCTTTGTGGATACAAAGGCTGATTCCAAACAAGTTTTTGAGGCCCTTATGAAGCGGGGAGTTATTGTGCGGACCGGAGATATTTTCGGTTATCCCACTTTTATTCGCGTTACCTACGGAACAGAAGAGCAGAACGTTCGCTTCCT
>PWGD01000191.1 GCA_003554395.1 Syntrophomonadaceae bacterium | reverse complement strand
GGCACCTTTTCGATAGAATGATCGGGTGTCCCGACCACAACCGGAGCCGCTTCAGTAACTTCTGCCTGTAATCTTTTGATCATATTTCTCCTCCTAAGTTTAAAAAATTATGGATTATGATTTCATAAGATTGCCTGTTAAGTAATATTTCTCACTAAAGACCAATATCCTTTTAAAAGGGACAAAAAAGGGACAGGTAATTACAATTGAACAGTGAACAGGCAGCCCTTAGGTTTTCAGGGCTGCCTGTTGTAATTATTCAAGCTTGTAACTTTATCTTTTAGTAAGGTTTAGATTTTTTTTGCAGGTAATCGAGGAGGAACGGGTTTAAGACCTTGATAAAAGTTCCTTTCATACCCAGAGAACGGGATTCAATAACCCCGGCACTTTCAAATTTACGTAAAGCATTAACAATAACAGAGCGGGTTATACCCAGCTGATCGGCAATTTTACTGGCTACCAGCAGGCCTTCGTTGCCCCCCAGTTCTTCAAAGATATGTTCAACCGCTTCCAACTCAGAATAAGAAAGAGTTGCTACCGCCAGCTGGACGACTGCCTTGTTGCGGGCTTCTTCTTCGATTTCATCCGATTTAGATCTCAGGATTTCCATACCGACAACGGTTGCCCCGGTTTCTGCCAGGATCAGGTCTTCTGCATCAAACAGTTCGTTAAAGCGGGCCAACAGCAAAGTGCCCAGGCGTTCTCCGCCGCCAATTATGGGAATGACTGTTGTAATCTTGTTGGCAAAAAGGCATCTTTCTGATTCCAAAAAAACGCAGTCGTTGGACTTCTGTCTCAAATTAACTCTTGACTCATCTTCTTTAAGTAAAAACCGGTTATAATCCTCTGGAAAAGTACCTTCTTCTAGAACATTGTCTACCATTAACTAACATTCAAATTCATCAACCAGGGACCAGCCTAATATTTTGCCCTGCCTGGAGGCAATGTAGACATTGGCATGAATAACATTTTTAAGGACTTCAGCTACATCCTTAAAATCCACATGACGGCCTGCGCTTTTCTGTAGTATTTTGTTTATACGACGAGTTTTCTCAAGCAAAGGAGAAGAAATCACATCACTCAACCACCTTTCTTCACTTAATTTATAGAATATATTTACTTAAATCTTTATCCTTAACCACCTTGTGCAGCTTGTTTTGCACATATTCCCGATCAATAGTCACTTCCTGCTTGTCTACCTGGTTTGGTAATTCAAAGGAGAGATCTTCAAGGACTTTCTCCATGATTGTATGCAGTCGCCTTGCGCCGATATTTTCCATCTCCTGGTTCAATAAACAGGCTGTTTTGGCTATTTCTTCTATTGCTTCATCCTTAAAAGTCAACTTCACCCCTTCCGTCTCTAATAGTGATTTGTACTGTTTAATTAAGGCGTTATTCGGTTCAGTAAGAATCTGTTTAAAGTTCTCTTCAGTCAAACTGTTTAACTCGACCCTGATCGGGAACCTGCCCTGCAGTTCTGGAATCAGGTCTGATGGTTTAGTCATATGGAAGGCCCCGGCAGCAATAAAAAGGATGTGATCTGTTTTTACCGAACCGTATTTTGTAACAACCGTAGACCCTTCCACAACTGGCAGGATGTCTCTTTGAACTCCTTCTCTTGAAACATCCGGACCAGAACCATGATAATCTTTACCGGCAATTTTGTCAATTTCGTCTAGAAATATAATTCCTAACTGTTCCGCTTTTTTTAAAGCTTCACTGGTCACGGCATCCATATCAATTAAACGCTGAGCTTCTTCCTGTTCCAGGATGGTCCTGGCTTCCTTTACAGGAACCCGGCGCTTCTTTTTTTTAGGCGGCATCAAATTGCCCAGCATATCCTGCAGGTTAATGCCCATTTCCTCCATGCCCTGCCCGCTGAAGAGATCTCCGATGGGCTGTCTGCGTTCTTCAACTTCGATTTCGACCATCTGCTCTTCCAGTTCTCCCTTCAACAGCCGGTCCCTTACTCTGCGCTGCTCCTCTCTTGCCCGTTGCATCCTCTCAGCAAAGCTTTCTTCTTCGGTGCCAGGCGCAGTCTCTTCCTGGGCAGGAGCGGCCTGGAAAAGGAAACCGAGCGGGTTTGCAGACCGGCTTTTCTTTTTCGGGAGCGGAGCGATGATATCAACCAGCCTGTCATTGGCATTTTTCGTGGCTTTATCTTTTACTTCTATCATTCGTTCATTCTGGACTATTCTAACTGCTGTTTCCACCAGGTCCCGTACCATCGATTCCACATCACGGCCAATATAACCGACTTCAGTAAACTTGGTCGCTTCTACTTTGACAAAAGGCGCCTTCACCAGGCGGGCCAGGCGGCGAGCCAGTTCTGTCTTTCCGACCCCTGTAGGCCCGATCATGATAATATTTTTAGGGATGATCTCTTCCTGCAAATCTTCGTCCAATTGCTGACGGCGAAACCTGTTGCGCAGGGCCACTGCAACACAGCGTTTTGCTTCCGTTTGGCCGATAATAAAGCGATCAAGTTCATTTACTATTTCAGCCGGCGTAAGTTCTTCTCTTGACATGCTAAACAATTAAAACCTCCTACAGTTCTTCTATAATAATGTTATCGTTTGTGTAAACACAGATTTCAGAAGCAATCTTCAAAGCTTCTCCGACTATTTTAGCCGGGGGCAGTTCTGAATTGCGAATCAGGGCCTTGGCTGCAGCCTGAGCGTAGGCAGCCCCCGAACCAACAGCTGCTATTCCATCGTCTGGTTCAATAACTTCACCGGTTCCGGAAATTAATAATATAGCATCACTGCTGGCGGCAACCAATAAAGCTTCCAGCCTTCTAAGCACCCGGTCGGTCCGCCATTCTTTAGCCAGTTCCACCGCAGCACGAGGTAGATTACCCTGGTAACTCTCCAGTTTTCCTTCCAGTTTTTCGCATAGGGTCAATGAGTCGGCCACCGCCCCTGAAAAACCGGCGATCACCTTACCTTCATAGAGGCGGCGCACCTTGCGGGCCCCGTGTTTGACTATAGTGCTGTTGCCAAAAGTAACCTGACCATCTCCGGCTACAGCAACTTTGTCATCTATTTTAACCGCTACTATGGTTGTGCCTTCATACATTTGTTAACCGCCTTTAATTTATTTTCGGGGAAAAGCAGAGTGGTAAACTTCACTCAGGTGTTCCCTGGTAATATGGGTATAAATCTGGGTTGTCGATATGCTGACGTGGCCCAACATTTCCTGAACTACCCTTAAATCAGCCCCGCCCTCAAGAAGGTGGGTGGCAAATGAATGGCGTAAAGAATGGGGGCTGATTCCTTCTTTATGAGAAACCTGCTGTATATATTTGCGAAAAATATAACGGACTCCCCGATCGCTTAACGGTCTACCGTGTTTATTTAAAAAAAGTTTTGTATAAATCCGTCCATCATTATTTTTACCGGCCAGCACCGGCCGGATTTTTTCAAGATATTCTTTGATCAGTCCGGAAGCAACAGTCCCCATCGGAACTAAACGTTCCTTGTTTCCTTTTCCGTATACCTTGACCAGCCGTTCTTCAAGCTGCAGCGAGGAAAATTGTAAACTTACCAGTTCGCTAACCCGCAGTCCGGAGGCATAAATTAGTTCCAAAAGGGTCCTATCGCGAAACCCCAGAGCCGAGCGGGTGTCGGGGGCTTCCAATAATGCCAGGACCTCATGCTGATATAAAAAACGGGGCAGTGTCTTTTCAAGCTTGGGCCGGGCCACGCCAGTCCATCTCCCGTCTTCCACCAGCCCCTCTTTTCGTAAAAAAAACAAAAAAGAACGCGTCGCAGATAACTTGCGGGCTATTGATCGACGCGAATAGCCTTTTTCTTTGAGCCAGGCCAGATAACGCCTTATAGTAAGGTGATTAACATCTATCAGTTCAGCCTGATTTACCGCTTCTAACTCCAAAAATTGGATCAAGTCATTTCTATAAGCTTGCAAAGTTAAAGGTGATGCATTTTTAGACACATTTAAGTGAATTAAAAAACGATCAAGATAATAATTTATTTTCACAATGCAACACCCATATTATCCTAACACAACCATTCACCAGTTGCAAGCAAATAGGCTTGTTTTTAAAAAAATTCCACCTATTTAAATCATAACCGATTTATTGAGGGGTTGTTACTTTCTTTCTGCCGGCTTCTCGTTCGTAGGCACAGTCTTTGTTGGAGCAGCGGATGGCTTTCTTCTTACCTTTTCTTGCTTCGGTCATTATGGAACTGCACAGCGGGCATTTCTCCTGAAGGGGTTTATTCCAGAGGGAAAATGTGCATTCCGGATAATTGTTACATCCGTAAAAAGTTCGTCCTTTCTTGGAGCGACGCTCAACAATCATCCCTCCGTCTAGGGGACAGGTTACTCCTGTCTCTTTGATAATTTTCTTGGTATATCTACATTCCGGGAATGAAGGGCAGGCCAGAAATCGGCCGAAACGCCCGTGCTTATAAACAAGGTTTTCGCCACAGTTGGGACAGGTTTCTTCACTTATTTCAGGAGTTATTTCAACTTTTTCAATTTTTTTGTCCGCCTCGGCCAGGCGATCTTCAAAATAACCGAAATAAAAATCATCAAGTACTTTCATTCCCTGCTCATTGCCTTCTTCAACCTCATCTAACCGCTGTTCCAACCTGGCAGTAAAATCGATATCAATTATTTCGGGAAAATAATTAATCATTAACTCAACCACCACGAAACCGGTTTCAGTCGGCACAAAAGCTTTGTTTTCCTTTACAACATAACCCCTGCTCTGGATCGTCTCGATGATGGGGCTGTAAGTGCTGGGCCGTCCAATTCCTTTTTCTTCCAGGGTTTTAATTAGGGAGGCTTCGTTATAACGCGGCGGGGGTTTGGTAAAATGTTGTTCCGGAGCAAGTTCCAGAAGGCTTAATTCTTGTCCTTCTTCCATGTCCGGCAGATAAGTTTCTTCTTCAGCGTCTTCAGGCTGGTATAAAACCAGGAATCCCGGAAAACGCAGGGTCGATCCGGTAGCTTTAAAGCTATATTCTCCGGCCTTGATATTGACGCGAACCTGATCATAAACGGCAGGATTCATTTGGCTGGCTACCATCCGGTTCCAGATTAACTTATAAAGTCGATTTTGATCGCGGCTCAAGTGCTTTTTAATAGATGAAGGTTCATGCATTATAGAAGTGGGCCTGATCGCTTCATGCGCTTCCTGGGCTCCTTTGCCTGACCTGTAAAGGGGCGCTTTATCGGGTAAAAAATCACGGCCATATTTTTCGGAAATCAGTGAACGGGCTTCAGCCTGGGCCAGGTTTGAAATCCTGGTCGAGTCGGTTCTAATATAGGTTACAAGGCCAACCGTTTCCCCGGAACCAATATTTATCCCTTCATAAAGCTGCTGGGCAATGCTCATAGTTTTACGGCTTGTAAACCCGAGCTTGGACGATGCTTCCTGTTGAAGGCTGCTCGTCGTAAAGGGCGCAAAAGGCTTTCTTTTACGTTTGCTTTGAGTTATCTTATCGACTATAAATTTCTCATCCTTAACAGCATCAATGACCTGATCGGTTTCAGCTTTATTATTCAGTTCAATCTTGTTCTTTTTGTGCCGGTCCAGAGAGGCTTTAAAACGGTTTTTTGTGTTTTCTTCGCAAAGATGTGCTTTAAGGCTCCAGTATTCCCTTGGTTCAAAATTACTAATTTCATCTTCACGATCGCAAATTAAACGGACGGCCACTGATTGCACCCGACCTGCGCTGAGGCCGCCTCTTACTTTACGCCATAACAATGGACTGATTAAATATCCAACCAGGCGGTCGAGGATGCGCCTGGCCTGCTGGGCATCAACCCGGCTGTAATCGATCAGGCGGGGGCTTTTAAAAGCTTCTTTAACTTTGTCCCTGGTAATTTCATTAAACTCAACCCGATGCGGCTTCTCCTGGTCTAAATTCAGGGCGCGGCTGATATGCCAGCATATTGCTTCTCCCTCGCGATCAGGGTCGGCTGCGACATAAACTGTTTTCGCTTTTTTGGCTTTTTCTTTAAGCTCTTTTAAAATCTTACCCTTGCCCCGAATCGTTATATACTTGGGCGTAAAATCATTTTCAAGATCAACGCCCAGCTTGCTTTTGGGCAGATCGATCAGGTGCCCCTGGGTGGCGAGCACCTGGTAGTTCTTGCTTAAAAATTTTTTTATGGTCTTTGCTTTAGTCGGTGATTCAACTATAACCAGGTTCATTTCTTTTTTACGCTCCTTAAAGATCGAAAACTGTTTCAATAAACTAACTAGCTCTCCGCAAGGTATTTTATCATACTTGTCAAACCCGGCAAAAATATTTGCCCGGTGTTTGGCGAACTACCTTCTTCAATTCAAGAGACAACAGCAAGGACACCACTTCGGAAGCGCTGCTGTCGCAGGTCTGAACAATATCATCGATATGCATCGGTTGATAGGGGATTAAACCAAGCAGATTCTTTTCAAGATCGGTTAAGGTTAAAGCGGCGTTGTCCAGGGTTAGTTGCTCCTCAGCTGGCGGCTGAACCATAATCTCGCTCAGGATGTCGGCCACCGATTCAACCAGGTGAGCTCCTTCTTTGATCAGCTTATGGCAGCCACGACTGTAAGGGCTGCCAATATTGCCGGGCACTGCGAATACTTCCCGATTATGTTCGAGGGCATAATCTGCGGTAATCAGGGAGCCGCTTTTTGCCGTAGCTTCAACAACCACAGTTCCAAGGGACAGGCCGCTGATAATTCGATTTCTCTGGGGAAAATGATTGGGCAGAGGTTTTGTCCCCAAGGGAAACTCACTTATAACAGCACCTGATGCGATAATTTGTTCCATTAGATCAATATTACGGGGCGGGTAACAGTGATCGAGGCCGCAGCCCAGAACGGCTGCAGTATAACCCCTATTTTCCAGGCAGCCCCGATGGGAGGCAGTATCTATCCCGAGGGCCATACCACTGATGACAGTCACCCCTGCTGCTGACAACTCCCGGGCTAATAACTGGGCCACTTCATTTCCATAAAAAGTAGAACGCCGGCTTCCAACTATAGCCACTGCCGGCCTGTTTATTCCTCTCAAGCTGCCGCGGTAATAGAGGATCGGTGGCGGACACGGCAGCTCTTTTAATAGGGGCGGATACATGTCAGAATCAACGGCCACGCATTTAATGCCCTTTCTTTCCAGGCGGCCCCACTCCAGGGCTGGATTGAGCTTTGAACGCTCATCCTGCAACCTGGGCAGCAAGCCCTGCAGCGAAGCGATTTCTTTTAACTGCCCCTCCGGCGCTTCCCAGGCCTGCTTGGCCGAACCAAAGAAATCCACCAGAGCTGTAATTCTTTTAGGCCCGAGAAAAGAAATGCAGTTTAAAGCATTTAGATAGACTAATTGGTCATGTTCATAAGTGGTCACTTAATGGGCACCTCTTGATAAATAATTTACAATAAAACCGGACCTCTATAAAGGCCCGGATATTCAATAAATTAACGAACAACCTCGCATGAGGCCGGATAAATGATCAGCCCGGCCTGATTTAGGCCTGGGCTTGCTTTAATTGATCCAGTACGTTTTTAGCTTCTTCAAATTCGGGAAGCTTGCGGCATATAAGTCCATATTCCAAACTGTCGACCAGGGCAATCCAGCTTGCTTCGATAACATTGGGAGAAACCCCCACTGTACCCCAGCTTCTATACTCATCCCTGGTCTCAATAAGCACCCTGACCTGGGCTCCGGTTCCGTCGACCCCATCAATAACCCGCACTTTGAAATCGGTAAGTTTGAATTTCTTCAAATCCGGATAAACTTCTTCAAGAGCTTTACGCAAGGCATTGTCCAGAGCGTTAACCGGACCGTTACCTTCGGCGGCGGTATGGATCTGCACATTGCCTACCCGCACCTTTATCGTCGCCTCAGAATATAGCTGACCGTCTTCCCGCTTTTCAATAATCATCCTGAATCCTTCCAGCTTGAAAAGGGGCCGGTAGGCTTTCATCATTTTTAGGATCAGGAGCTCAAAAGATCCCTCGGCACCTTCAAACTGGTAGCCATAGTGTTCCATTTCTTTTAGCTTCTGAAGCACTGAAGCAGTTTCAGGCTGGTCCTTTTGCAAATGATAAGCGTGATCATTTGTTTTAATAGTGATACTGCTGCGGCCGGCCAGTTCCGAGACCAGGATCCGGCGCTGGTTGCCAACCAGCTCGGGATTGGCATGTTCATAGGTGGCCGGTTGTTTGCTTACAGCGTCAATATGGACTCCACCCTTATGAGCAAAAGCATTATATCCCACATATGGCTGTTGATCCGGGGGGGCAATGTTAACCAGCTCGGCAACATAGCGTGATAGCCTGGTTATACTTTTAAGTTGCTCCGGGGATATAATCTGCAGCCCCATTTTCAGCTGCAAGTTGGGGATAATCGTGCACAGGTTGGCATTTCCGCAGCGCTCCCCGTAACCGTTTATTGTCCCGTGGATCTGGGTAATTCCTTCCTGGACCGAGAGCAGCGAATTGGCTGTCGCCATATCAGCATCGTCATGAGCATGGATCCCTAATGGGAGCTTAACCCTTTCTTTAACTACAGACAATATAGCCGAAAGCTCCCAGGGCATCAGTCCTCCGTTGGTATCGCAAAGGACAATCACATCCGCCCCGCCTTTAGCGGCAGCTTCAATGGTTAACAGGGCATACTCGGGGTTGGCCTTGTAACCGTCAAAAAAATGTTCGGCATCGTAAATAACCTCCCGCCCGATTGATTTCAGGTAGGCAATAGTTTCTTCAATCATGGCCAGGTTTTCTTCCAGGGTTGTTTTCAGGGCATCGTAGACATGAAAATCCCAGCTCTTGCCAAATATTGTCGCTGTTTCCGTACCCGTCTCGATAATAGCTTTAATATTAGGATCAGCAGTAACAGGTTCGCCGGGCCTGCGAGTGCTGCCAAAGGCGCAAAGTTTAGCATTTTTAAATTTAACCGCAGCAGCTTTTTTGAAAAACTCGATGTCTTTGGGGTTCGAACCGGGCCAGCCTCCCTCAATGTATGTAACCCCAAACTCATCGAGCTTTTCGGCTATTTTAAGTTTATCGGATACCGATAAAGACACCCCTTCGCGCTGTGAACCATCTCTGAGCGTTGTATCATAAATATCAACTGTCCGCATCCCTGACCTCCTGCCTCTCCAGAAAGTAAAATTAATAGGTATTATACTATAACTGCCGGTTGAGTGTCCAATGAATTAAAAATTATTACTGTAAAATACAGTATTAACATCATGATCTAAGCTTTGATTGGTGCAAGGCAAGTAAAGGTTTTATCGGTTGAAAAGAGAATAGCATTAACAGTCGACACCTTTTTCTTGCAGTTTAAACTGTTGCAACTCGAATAAAGGATGCCGGGCGACCTGATAGAATTAAAAACTAAAACCGGAGGGTAAAAACCGATATGCGCATAGCCATTTTTTCAGACAGCTGGTATCCTTACATCAGCGGGGTCAACCGCTCCATCGAGATTTTCAAAATGGAGCTGGAAAAGCATGGCCACCAGGTTTTCCTTTTCGTGCCGGCTTATGGAAACCGCAGCCGGCAAGAGCCGGATTTATACCGCTTTGCCTCCCTGCCGGCAGTATTTAACCCCGGCTTCAGATTGGCCCTCCCTTTATCACCGCGTTTAACCCGGACCTTAAAGAAACTCTCCGTGGACCTGATCCACTCTCAATCTCCGATGATAATGGGAAGGGCGGGACTTTTCTGCAGCCGCCGCCTTAACCTGCCCCTGGTTTTTACCCACCATACCCTTTACGATCTATATACCCATTATGCCGGCCTCTTGGCGGGGCCCGCCACCCGTGCTCTTACTTCCTATGTGCGCAATTATGCCAACCAGTGCGACCTGGTCATCACCCCGACAAACATTGTGGCCGAGCTCCTTTCGAAAAGAGGCATTACCGCTCCCCTAAAGGCCGTATCGACCGGGGTTGTGTTGGAGGAATTCGAACAATGCGACCGAAACTGGTTGCGCCGCAACCTGGGCCTGTCTGATAAAGAAACTATTATCCTGTGCGTAGCCAGGCTGGGGTTGGAAAAAAATATTTTTCTCCTTCTGGACAGCTTCGCCTTGATCAACAGGCGCCTGCCTGAGACCCGCCTGGTTTTGGTCGGGCTGGGGCCGCTGCGAAATAAAATCCGCCCCTATGCCGGCTCTCTGGGCCTGGAAGGCCGGTTTTACCTGCTGGATCGTGAATTTTCGCGCCTGGAACTGGCTTCGATTTACTCTTCAGCGGACCTGTTCCTTTACCCTTCGGTAACAGAAACCCAGGGTATCATCATTAACGAAGCCCATGCGGCTGGCCTTCCGGTTGTGGCAGCAGGCGCCTACGGCGTGACGGAAATGGTCGAAGACGGGGTGGACGGAATCCTGACCGACCCCGCTCCGGAAGCCCTGGCCGAGGCGGCCGCGAAAATGATAAAAGACAAAGCGCTCCGTGAAGTACTGGGCCAGGGGGCTTTGAAAGCTGCCCGCCGCATCAGTTCAGGGCAGATGGCTGAGAAAATGATTTCTGCTTACCGGCAGGTTCTTACCGGGAAAGGCGGCAATTAGGATTGTGCTGATTAATATTCACTTTCAAAATCAATCAGCCGGTAACATTCGGGTGGAAGCTCTCTTAGAAACTGGGAAGGCCCTTCGGAAGTGGAACCGTAGTTGCGATAATCCTCAATATATGTGCTCAGGAAGAGGTAACGCCTGGC
>PWGD01000026.1 GCA_003554395.1 Syntrophomonadaceae bacterium | reverse complement strand
TCGACCTGCCTGGACACATCGTCAAAATCCTTGCGGGTGATGGCAAAAACCGCGCCCCCGCGCGCATTCACTACCTGGAGGTTGCTCAGCGTTTTATCGAGAACTGCTTTCTGAGTGGCCAGGGCAACAACAGGCACCCCTTCTTCAATCAGGGCCAGCGGACCGTGTTTAAGTTCTCCGGCGGCGCAGGCTTCAGCATGGATGTAAGATATTTCTTTAAGTTTAAGGGCTCCTTCCATGGCTACCGGGTAATCCAGGTTGCGACCGACAAAAAAAGCGTTGTTCCGTTTAACCAGGTGATCGCAGTAAGCGCGTATTTTAGAGATGCTTTCCTCAGACAGAACCTGCTTTAACTGTTCGGGTAAATCCATCAGTCCTTTTACCAGTTCTGCAGCCTGTCCGGGCTCTAAGCTGTCCCTGGTTTGTCCCAGGTAAAGGGCCACCAGGTAGAGGGCCACCAGCTGGGTAACATAGGCTTTGGTGGAGGCAACGGCTATCTCGGGACCGGCCCAGGTGTAAAGGACCAGGTCGGCCTCGCGGGATACGGTGCTGCCCACAACATTGGATATGGCCAGGGCTTTAAGCCCTTTGGAACGCGCTATACGCAGGGCGGCCAGGGTGTCGGCAGTTTCCCCTGATTGGCTGATCACTATGGCCAGCTGGTTGCTGTTAAATAGCGGATCCCGGTAACGGAATTCCGAAGCCACATCCACTTCGACGGGAATACCGGCCAGTTTTTCGATGACCAGTTTGCCGATCAGGCCGGCATGGTAGGCGGTCCCGCAGGCCACAATATAGATCTTTTCCAAACTGCTAACCTCTTCGGGGGAGAGATCTAATTCTGTCAGGTCAACCTTTCCGGCGGCAAGATCGACCCTCTGGCGCAGGGTTTCCCTGACCGCGGCAGGCTGCTCCATAATTTCTTTAAGCATGAAATGATCATAACCGCCCTTTTCTGCAGCTTCTATGTCCCAGTCTATTTCAAGAATCTCCTTTTTGATCGCTTGCCCCTTTTCGTTGAAAACCTCGACTTTATCAGGAGTAAGCGAAGCAAATTCCCCGTCATCAATGACAAAAGTTTTACGGGTATGAGCAAGCAGGGCGGGAATATCTGAAGCGACAAAGTTTTCTTCATTCCCGAGGCCGATAATCAGGGGGCTGTCTCTGCGGGCGCAAACCAGGCGAACCGGCTCTTTTGCACTGGCAGCCACCAGGGCATATGATCCGGCAACTTCCGACATGGCTTTACGGACCGCCTCCAGCAAATCCCCCTCATAATAATATTCAATCAGGTGGGCCAAGACCTCACTATCGGTTTCCGAACGAAAGCTGTAGCCGGCTTCCTCGGTTAGGCGCCGGCGAAGGGCGCGGTGGTTTTCAATGATCCCGTTATGGACGACAACAATATCACCCGAAGCGCTGCTGTGGGGATGGGCGTTTAAATCGGTCGGCGCGCCGTGGGTGGCCCAGCGGGTATGTCCGACCCCCATCCTGACCGCTTTATATTGATCATCGAGCACTTCATCCAGGTCGGCAACTGAACCGGCAGCTTTAGTAATAATCAGCTCTCCATTTTCATGTAAAGCCACCCCGGCAGAATCATAGCCCCGGTATTCCAGTTTCTTTAAACCTTCAATTAAAACCCGGCCAGCTTCGCCCTTGCCGGTATAACCGACGATACCGCACATATATTAATCCTCCGTTTAGTTCCAGCTTTGTCCTGCTCGATCAAGTTGATCTTCGAAAAATGCCTCTTTGAAAACTGATCTCAAATAGAATGTCAAGCGGGACGGCAAGAAAAGTTGTCAACAACCCCGTCCCCTTGACACTGTGCATTATGATTGTTCTTTGGCAATTATTTCAGCCAGGGACTGGGCGTATTCCTTTAATGTGTCTTCGGGAAGGGAGGCTTCCAGCATGACCCTTATTTTTGCTTCCGTGCCGGAGGGGCGGACCAGGATACGGCCGCGTTTGCCAAGTTCCTGCTCAATTTTAGCAATAGCCTCTTTAATGCGCCGGTTTTCGGACCATCCTTCCTTGGTTGTTACTTTTTGATTGACTAAAACCTGGGGCAGTCGTTCCAGGTGGGAAGCCAGCTCTGAAAGGGGCTGCTGTTTTTCCTGGATCACTTTAAGCAGTTTCAGGGCCGTCAGCAGGCCGTCCCCGGTAGTGGCGTGATCTGAAAATATTATGTGCCCGGACTGTTCGCCGCCAAGGTTAAACCCGCCTTCCACCATTTTTTCAAGCACGTAGCGATCTCCCACCCTGGTGCGGATCACCTTTAAACCGTGCTTTTCAGCTAAAATATCCAGACCGCCGTTACTCATAACAGTTGCCACCAGGGTCTTTTGTTTGAGTTGATTTTTCTCCGCCAGGTCGACCGCGCAGATGGCCATAATGGCATCGCCGTCAACCATATTGCCTTTTTCATCGACAGCTATGAGACGGTCGGCATCGCCGTCAAAAGCCAGGCCCAGGGTGGCGCCGGCAGCGACCACATCCCGCTGCAGGTCCGCCGTATCAGTGGCGCCGCAGTCAACGTTGATCCTGCTTCCGTCGGGATCGTCATGGATCATCTTGACCGCAGCGCCCAGCTCCTGAAGGAGCTCGCCGGATACCCTACAGGCGGCTCCGTGGGCACAGTCCACTACCAGGTGCAGCCCTTCCAGGGAAGAAGAGTTGCTTTTCAGGTATTCCAGGTATTTATCGACGGCATCTCCGTCGTGAAATGCCTGTCCCAGGGCTGATCCTTCGGGGCGGGGCAGTTCATCTTTATCATTGTGGTAATGCTTTTCAATTTCCTCCTCCAGTGCATCGGGCAGCTTAAATCCGGTCCTGTAAAATATTTTTAAGCCGTTATCCTCAATCGGGTTGTGTGAAGCCGAGATGACCACCCCGGCAGCAGCGTTAAGAGATTTAGTCAGGTAGGCAACTGCCGGTGTGGAAACGATTCCCAGCAGGCGCACATCGCCCCCGATAGAATTAATACCCGCTGCCAGGGATCCTTCCAACATTGTCCCGGAAAGGCGGGTATCTCGACCAATAACAAACAGGGGATTTTCATTTTCCCGGCCCAGCATCCAGGCCGTAATCCGTCCAATTCTATGTGCCAGTTCAGGGGTTAGGTCCCGGTTGGCTACCCCCCTGATCCCATCAGTGCCAAATAGTTTTTCCAATAACAGTCCTCCCTAGCAAAAAATAATTGCCTTCACAGCTGCATAAATCAGAGCAAAGCTCCGGTTATTCTTCATCCTCTTCATCATCTTCGTCTTCTTCTTCATCTTCTTCCTCTTCCACTTCCGGCTCTACCCGTTCAAATTCAACCCTGACCGTAACTGTTTCCGGGTCAATAAGCAGATTTAAGACCGGGGTTTCTTCTTCATCATAGGCGGCGGGCTGTAGATCAACCCTTTCTACGTATTTCATCCCGTTTAGGTCAATAATAGCCATTACCCGCTCCACCTGCTCAAAATTCGATTCCGGAGCGCCGATCATTACATCTTCCGGTTCCAGCGTATAATCGACCAGCTGCCAGCCTTCGGCCGGTTCGCCGACAAACTCTATCTCAACCGGGAAATTGTCGGATAAATATTCTTCAATGACCACCCTGACCTGCTCCGGTTCAAATGAAACCAGGCTCAGCCCGCGCGGTGATCGGCCCTGGACCCTGACCAGATGGCTGCCCGGTCCTTTTCCGGAAAGGTCGACAAAAGCATCCAGCTCCTGAATAGTCAGATCTTCAAAGTTTTCCGGCAGACCTTCCAGGGTTAGATCAACTGAAGAGGGCATATCGGTAATCACGTAGTCCTGGTCCAGGTTTTCCGCCCGCAGGGGCACTTCCTGCCAGGTCTGGCGGGCAGGGGTAGTCCGGGTAATCTTATCCCCGGTGACAAATAGCCACAGGATTAAAGCCATGAAAACAGCTAAAATCCGGGCAAAGTTGTTGCTTCGTAAGAATTTTTCCATATTTATTTACCATTCCTCCATGACCACAAACTGAAGCCGTCGGTGCGCTCAGGCTTGCACAGATCAGTCAGTATTCTGCGCAATTTTTTCTCATCCAGGTAGCGGGTTAAAACTCCGTCATGGGCAACAGAAATGATACCGGTCTCTTCTGATATGATGATCGCCACCGCGTCTGAATGCTCTGTAATGCCGATTCCGGCCCGGTGCCTGGTGCCCAGTTCCTTGCTCAGGCCCGGATCTTCGGTAAGCGGCAGGTAGCAGCCGGCGGCAATAATCTGGTCGCCGCGGATGATAACCGCCCCGTCATGAAGGGGGCTGCGGGGGAAAAAGATATTGACCAGCAGTTCAGCGGTTACCACGCCGTTTACCGCGATCCCCGTATCCACCCATTCCTTCAAACCGGTGGAACGTTCCATGACGATTAAAGCTCCGATTCGTCTTTTGACCAGGACGGGAATGGCCTTCGTTAATTCGTCCAGCATATTTTCAAAGTCCTTAGTGCTCCAGCTCCAGTAGGTGCTTTTGAATATTTTACCCCGTCCGAGCTGTTCCAGGGCCCGGCGCAGTTCAGGCTGAAAAACAATTGGAATGGCAATTAAACCGACTGTCATGGTTTGACGAAGGGTCCAGTTGAGGGTATCAAGGCCGCTCTGATCGCTGATCCCCATGGCCACAAGCAGTATTATCAAGCCCTTAACCAGCTGTTCAGCCCGGGTGCCGCGGATAATCAGAATAACGCGATAAAAAACATAAGCCATGATAATGATATCAATTATATCGCGCCACTCGACATTTAGCTGAAGAATTGCTGCTAGGATACGATCCAGTATAGCCACTGTTTGTTTAATCCCTCTTTAAATATTCCAGGTGGGATAGGAATGCTACTATTACCTGTATTGAGTTCTTATTCGATACCCTCTTTATAAATACCTGCAGCCAGACCGAAATGTTACCACCATCTCTATTTTACCATCATGGGCTCAGTTTTGCCTATCATTTTTTTGCTGTTTTGCGGGCAGGACCAGGTTGATCCGGTTGCGGCAGTTATTGCAGTAATAGCCATCCAGGCCGGCCAGGCGGACCCGGTAACCCCTGCGGGCTATTAAAAGGTTGCCGCAATGCGGGCAGATGGTGTCGGAGGCGCCCGGCAGATCAATGTTGCCCAGGAACACGTAGCGTAAATACTTACGCGCTATTTCTCTTGAATGCTCCAGGACCTCCACCGGTGTGGGAGGTTGATCAAGTTTATACTGCGGGAAATAGCGTGAATAGTGGAGGACTAAATCCGGGTTTAAGCCGCCGAGCCAGCGGGCAAAGGTTTCCTGTTCGCCCGGATCATCGTTAAGGTCAGGGATGAGCAGGCATGTAATTTCAACATGGCACGCTTCAACCGCTTTTTCTACAGTTTCGATAACCGGGCCCCTCTCGCCCCGGCAGTATTCACCGTAAAAATTATCATTGAAAGCTTTGACATCGATATTCATGGCATCGATAAAGGGAAGAATTTCTTCAAGCGGTTCCCGGTTTATGTAACCATTGGTTACCAGGACATTCTTATAGCCGTGTTCATGAATAAGGCGCGCTGTGTCGTAAACAAATTCGTACCAGATTAACGGTTCGTTGTATGTGTAGGCTACTCCGGGCAGACTATCCGGGCCGCCTCCCTTTTCCAACATCCTCAGCACATCTTCAGGGCTCATCTTTTTCGGGGCCTGCTCCGGGTTTCCCCGGGCCAGGGTCCAGTTCTGGCAAAATGAGCAGAGCAGGTTGCAGCCGAAAGTACCCAGCGATAAAATGGAATGACCGGGATAAAAATGGTAGAGGGGTTTTTTTTCAATCGGATCTTGATTTACCGCGGCCAGGCAGCCGTAATTGGTGCTGTACAGCTCGCCTTCTTTAACTTCCCGCACTCCGCAGGTGCCGGTCTGTCCTTCAGCCAGCCGGCAGGCGCGGGGGCAAAGCAGGCATTCAATTTTATCGCCTTTTTTATGGTAAAACCGCGCTTTGTACAATTTATCATTCTCCCCTTGAACATTAATAATTTAATACCCGCCTAAAAGTCCCGGCCCTTCTTTTCAGGATAGCGGGTTACCTTGAAACGATATAGTTCGGCTGTTTCGCCCGGGACTATTCCAGCCTTGCGGCGGGCAATTTCGAGCTGCTGTTCGACAGTATCTACTCCTTCCAGGTCGGGAAGCAGCAGCCCGCTGCGCGACCCCCTGCGGACAATTATTCCATATTCTTTAGGGTCAAGTTGATCTTTGCTCTCCACCTTTTCCACAGGGCCCAGAATATCAACTGATAAATCCAAATCCGGCAGTTCTTTTTCATTTACCGGCGGAAAACGGGGATCCCTTACAGCAGCGCTAACAGCGTTGGCGGCAATTTCTTCAGCCAGGTTCTCGCGGACCGGTTCGAAGGTTCCGATACAGCCGCGAAGCTGTCCCCCCTTTTTCAGGGAGACAAAAACACCGGCCCTGGCCTGGTATTCCGGCGGCAGGGGTTCAGGAAGTTGGGGCAGTTTCCCCTCCTTCAGGTAATATTGTAATACTTTACGGGCCAGATCAGCCGGATGAAGGCTTAAATCCTGCTCTGACATCAGACCGATCCCCCTTTCTCTGCTCCTGCTGATTTTTGATCGCGGGGATGCAAGGCCGCTACCAGGTAACCGACTCCAAAGGGGCCCTCGTAAGATAATATTTCCGGGTTGAAGCCGGATTCCTCAAGCAGGCCCAGGGCCATGATGATCGGACGCAGGCCGCATTCTCCTGCCTCCTCGATCAGGCGTTGATCGATATTGAGAATATCGTCAACCCGGCCGGCGCTGATCAGGTCCACCAAAAGTTGATCAAATTCCTTTCCCCGGGGACTGTAACCGGCAGGGGCCCCGGGTTTCAGCCGATGGGACAGATCGCCACTGGCAATAACCGCCGTGGGGGCTCCTCTTTTATCAACCGCTTTCCTGAGCGCCTGCCCAAAGCGGTAAAGATCACTGTAGGGATCAAAGCTGACAGTGATATGCAGGCCGGGAACAGAAATCCCTGCTTCCCGGAGATAGTAGAGGGGAACCATGGCTCCGTGGTCAAGAGTTTTGCCGCTTCGGGGCTGTTGATCATGATCGCCGAGCAGGACCGGTTTAACCGGCAAATTAGCCGTCTCTTCTACCAGCAGGTCAACCAGCTCCCGGTCCGTCTCCATCTCGACTTTCAGGCCCGGGAAGCCAAACTGGCCGAAATCTCCCGCCAATTTAGTCCCGGCCAGGACTGCAGGCCCCTTTCTCACCACCTGGCCGTGCGGAGTGATCATGATGATCAGCTCCGGCTGCTTTTCCCTGATCCGGCTGCTTAACTGCTTCACTCCATCCACAGTATTTGCAGCTGCCCGCAGCTGCCCACGGCCAATTTCAGGTATAATAATGGGGGGATGCGGGGCAATGCCGACAATCGAAAGCATTGAACATCACCTGCCTTTGGCCCGGAAAACTTTAACGGCAGATAGAACCAGCGGCCGTTAGAGCTCCGGCCCGGTTGATAGTTGTTAAATCTCTATCGCTTCACAGTCTTTGTTTTTAGTATATCAAATCATATTGCGGCGAACAATTGTTAACCGGCAGCGATCGGACTCACTTGACATATTTTTGCCTGTAGCATAATCTATCAATATAAAAATGGACCGCGCCAGAATAGGACCAGGGCTGCCTTTTTAAAATATGCCCTAAAATTTTTGAAAACGGGAGTATTTTTCATGCAGGAAGATTACAGGGATATAGAAAATTTTACCTCCGCCATCCAGGCCATATTCCCTAAACTGATGCATTACCTGAATACGGAAGAAAGCCGGGAATTGACCGGCCTGGGAATTACTCCCAGCCAGATCAATGCCCTCCTTGTCCTCTATTTCCACGACAGCCTGACTATGGGAGAATTAAGCTCCGAGATTTACCTCGCTGAAAGCGCAGCGACCCGCCTGGTCAACCGCCTGGTAAATCTGAACCTGGTTAAACGCCGCGGGGATGAGAAAGACCGCCGCGTGGTCCGGGTCGGCCTGACCTCTTACGGCCGCCAGCTTTCGCGCCTGGTTTTCGAAAGGCGCTCTTTCCGCTTTAATAACCTGGCCCAGCGCCTCGATCCTTCTGAGCGCGAAAACCTGGTCCTTTCCCTGCAGGCAGTAATGCGCGTCTTTGAAGAACTGGAACACAAAAGGCTGCCCACCGAGAACGAAATCGATTCAAAAATAAAAAAATAGCGGCCCCGTAAAGCGAGGGATTTTTATAGCCATCCCCAAAAACTGACCCTGACAACACGATCTCGTTGTAAACCATCCTGCTCACATTCCTGAAAGTGGGCGCTTTTACTTTCGGGGGTGATTACCCCATCATCCCCCCATGGAAGCCCAGACAATCAGAACCCACGGACGGCTTACCTTTTCTGAATTCCTTGATATTATTGCCGCCGGGGCGGTCCTGGATCTGGCAGTTTAAACTTTAAGTAGGTTTTAAGTAGGTAATAAGGGGTTGGAAATAGAAAGAGACCTCTTACGGTGTTGCAGCCGAACTCCTGGGTCTGCTGATGTTCCCGTACTGAGCAAAATATGTTATAATATTACAAGAAAATCATAATTAAACTCCGAGCCTGTTCACCTACAGCTGATGACAGCAATGGGGGAAGGCCTGGGTTGGGGGAGAAATCCCCCCGCCTCCCGTATTTGGAAAGGAGACTGTGCCAAAAAGGCCGCGTTTTCTTGTAGAGGAGGCGCGGCTTGTTTATTATAACAGAGGTGTTTAAATGAAGTTAATGCGGGTAACCGACCCTGACCATGTTTTAAAAATAATTGCCGAACATTTTGTCCCGCTGAAAAGCGAAGAAATGGTTCTGGAAAAAGCCGGGGGCTACTGCCTGGCCGAAGACATCTACGCCCCCGAAAACATTCCCGACTTCAACCGTTCAACGGTGGACGGTTATGCCGTGGCCGCCAAAGATACTTTCGGTTCCGGAGAAGGAATTCCCGCCGTGCTGGAATGTGTCGGTGAAGTAGCGATGGGGCAACCTGCTCCCTCAATCGGTTCCGGCCAGTGCTGCCTGGTGCACACCGGGGGCATGCTCCCCCCGGAAGCCAATGCAGTGGTCATGATTGAAGATACCGATGTGACCGGGGCCATGATCCAGTGCTTCCGCCAGGTAGCGCCCGGGGAAAATGTGATCCACCGCGGGGAGGATTTAAAAAAAGACGATCCGGCTTTAGCCAAAAGCCACCGGCTGCGGGCTCCGGAAATTGGCCTGCTGGCCTCTCTCGGCATTACCGCAGTCAAGGCGCACCGCCGGCCGGTTGTGGGATTTTTCTCCACCGGAGATGAGCTGGTCAACTACAGCAGGGCCGAACTAAAACCGGGTCAGATCAGGGACAGCAACGCCCCTTCCCTGCTCTACCTGGCTGAGCAGGCAGGCGCTGAGCCTAAATACGGCGGCATCCTGCCCGATAACTTTGATGCCTTCCTGGAACAGAGCCGCTCCATGCTGCAAGAAGTGGATATTTTGGTTTTTTCCGGCGGCAGTTCGGTGGGAAGCCGCGACTATACCGCCCGGACCATGCAGGAACTGGGCCAACCCGGCCTGCTCGTGGAAGGAATTTCTATTCAACCTGGAAAACCGACCCTGCTGGCCAATTGCGGCGGCAAACCCGTCCTCGGCCTGCCCGGGCACCCGGTCTCCGCCCTGAATATTTTCAAAATTTTCGGCGGGGCCATCATCGACCGCCTGGCAGGGCGGGAAGGAAAACGATTTAGGCCTACCGTTAAAGCAGCCCTGACCCGTAATATTTCCTCGCGTTCCGGCCGGACCGATTATGTGCGGGTAAAGCTTACAAACAGCGGGGAAGGGTTCAATGCTGTCCCTGTCTTCGGCCGCTCCGGCATGCTGCGCACCCTGGCTGAAGCGGACGGGCTGCTGGTCATCCCGGCCGAAAAAGAAGGCCTGAGCGCGGGTGAAAGTGTGGAAATAGAAATATGGGATTAGATCCGACTAAGATTTTTGCAGGAGGTGCCCTTTGCGTAAAGTTTATTTGAGCAACATTCCCCGGCTGGAAGCCCTGGAAAAATTTCTGGCCGGAGTAAATATACCCTGCCAAACCGAGAAATATGCCGTAAAAAAAGCCCTGGACCGGGTCACGGCAGAAGCCGTATTTGCCCGTTTTTCCATGCCCGGGTATCATGCCGCGGCCATGGACGGAATCGCCGTCCAGTCTGAAAAAACATTTGGAGCTTCAGACCAGGTTCCGCTGCAGCTTAAGCCGGAGGACGATTATGACAGCATCAACACCGGGGAACCTCTTCCTTCCGGCTTCGATGCCGTAATCAAGGTGGAAGAAGTCCAGTTCCATGAAGACGGCCGGGCGGAAATACTGGCCCCGGCCACGCCCTGGCAGCATGTCCGCGCTGTCGGTGAAGACGTGGTGGCCGGCGAGTTAATCGTACCGTCCCGGCACCGCCTCCGTCCCCAGGACCTGGGAGCGCTACTGGCTGGAGGCATAACAGAAATTGAAGTCCTTAAAAAACCCGCGGTTGCTGTCATACCCAGCGGATCAGAAATTATCGATCCGGGGCATGAACGCAGGAAAGGCAGCATCCCCGACTTTAACAGCACCGTTATAGCCTCCTATTTGAGGCAGTGGGGCGCAGAAGCCGAGATTCAACCGAAGGTGCCCGATGATCCTGATCAGATCCGGCAGGCACTGTCCGGCGCGGTGGAAAAATATGACCTGGTCATCATCAACGCCGGGTCCTCGGCCGGAGATAAGGATTTTACTTATGCGGCCATTGAAGAGCTCGGAGAAGCCTTTTTGCACGGTGTAGCAACCCGGCCCGGTAAACCGACCATTCTAGGCCAGATCGGCCAGAAGCCCGTGGTCGGCCTGCCCGGCTACCCGGTATCCGCCTACCTGAGCCTGGAATGGTTTGTCCAGCCTCTGATCTACCGCTATTTCGGTCTTCCCCTCCCCCGGCGGGAAAGGATGCCGGTAACCCTCGGACGGAGGGTGGTTTCCGAACTGGGAGTAGAAGAATTCGTCCGTATGACGGTGGGCTTTGTGGGCGATCGCTACATTGCTAATCCGCTTACCCGGGGAGCAGGAGTGACCATGTCCCTGGTCCGGGCCGACGGCCTGCTTGTCGTCCCCGCCAATTCACTCGGCCATGAGCAGGATGAAAGGGTGGAAATTGAGCTTTACCGCCCCGAGGCCGAACTGCGCTATAATTTACTGGCCTCAGGAAGCCACGATCTGATTATCGATCTGCTGGCTACGGCCCTGAAAGAGCACGACCCCTATTTAAGCCTTTCTTCAGCCCACCTGGGCAGTATGGGTGGAATTGCCGCCGTAGGAAAGAGGCAGGCCCACCTGGCGGGAGTGCACCTGTTTGATCCCGAGAGCGGAGACTATAACTGGCCTTACATTGAAAAAATACTCCCCGGCGCAGAAGTTACCCTGGTCAACCTGGCCTACCGGATGCAGGGTTGGATAGTGCCCCGGGGCAACCCCGACGGCATCGAAACGGTGGGCGACCTGGCCGGTTCCGGGGTCAGTTTTATCAACCGCCAGAAGGGGGCCGGGACCCGCATTCTTTTTGATCATTTACTTAAGGAAGCCGGCCTTTCCCCGGATCAAATATACGGATACGAACGCGAAGAGCACACTCATTTAAATATTGCCGCTGCAGTAGCCGCCGGAACCGCTGAGGCCGGCCTGGGTATTTTGCCTGCCGCCAGGGCCTTTGATCTGGACTTTGTCCCCCTGGCCGAGGAAAGGTACGACCTTTTAATGAGCGATTCTTTCTACCGGAGCAGAGAAGCTGAAATCCTCTTTGCGATCATCGCCGATCCCCGCTTCCGGGAGAAGGTCGAAGCCCTGGGAGGCTACAGTATGAGGGACGCCGGGCGGATTATGGAAAAGACAGGGGAATAAAGTAGGCGCTGCCCTGGAAATATGGATCAGGAAGCAGAATGATTGTAGCAAAGGAGACCTATACTATGACCTTAAAAGACGGACAGGGAAGAAAACATGACTATTTGAGAATCTCGGTCACCGACCGCTGCAACCTGCGCTGTGTTTACTGCATGGGTGATGAGGGTATCGAACAGGCTGCTCACGAGTCCATTCTAAGCTATGAAGATATCTTGCAGGTTGTAACCGCCGGGGCGGAATTGGGAATCAGTAAAATCCGGATCACCGGCGGTGAACCCCTGGTCCGGAAAGATGTGGTTGAGCTAATCCGGATGATCGCCTCTGTTCCCGGGATCAGGGATCTGGCCATGACCACCAACGGCACCCTCCTGCCCCGGTATGCCCCCGGGCTGAAACAGGCGGGGCTGAACCGGGTCAATATCAGTCTCGATACGCTGCAGCCGGACAAGTACCGCAAGATTACCCGCTGCGGAAAGTTGGAAGATGCCCTGAACGGCATAGAAACCGCTCTCCGGCACAACCTGCACCCGGTCAAACTGAATACTGTCCTGATTAAGGGTGTCAACGACGACGAAGTTGTCGACTTTTTACAGCTGGCCCGGGGGAAACCCCTCCACATCCGTTTTATTGAATACATGCAGATCGGCGATCATGATCACTTTTACAGCAACCATTACCTGCCGCTCAGTTTCATCGAAGCAACGGCGAAAAAAGCCGGCCTGCCTTTAAGCCCGATTCCCCTCCCCGGGGGGGCCGGGCCGGCCGAGTCATACAGCATCCCCGGGGGCAAGGGGACTATCGGCCTGATTCATCCGATCAGCAAGCACTTTTGCAGCAGCTGTAACCGTCTCCGCCTGACCGCCGAGGGCTCGCTTAAAGCCTGCCTCTACTGGCAGGATGAGCAGCCGGTACAGCCGGTTTTAAATGACAAAAAAGCCCTCCAGGAACTGATCAGGAAGGTGCTTTCCGGCAAGCCGGTCGAGCACCAGATGGCCGCCGGTGGCAATTGCGGCACGGTCAACCCCGGCGCCATGCGCAGTATGTCCAAAACGGGTGGATAAAAATACCAGATTGGAGGATGGTTCTCTTGCCTGGTCGATCACAAACATGGGAACAGACATGGGAACACCAGACACGGGCTCTGTTCTTTTGTCTGGTCTATCAAACAGGGAATTAAGCATTTAAAAGGCAAATCAGATCGGAGAACCGTCCCCGTGTCTGGTTGCAAAATTTTTTAGGAGGGGGGGATTTGCCGCCGCCAACAATTCACCTGGTTGCTTCCCGATCCAAAACGGGCAAAACAACCATACTAGAAAAACTGGTGCCTGAGTTGAAACAGCGCGGCCTTAAAGTAGCCGTCCTGAAAGGCCACCTTAATCATTATGACCTCGACCTGCCGGGCAAAGACAGCTGGCGATTTGCCAAAGCCGGAGCTGACGTAGCGGGCATGACTACCCCGGACAGTTATATTTTAATCGGTTCCAGCCCCGGCAAAAGCGGCAATGAAGCAGCTGCCGATTTTTTAAAAGATCTGGATTTGATCCTGGTTGAAGGCAATAAAAAGACTGGAAACCCCAAAATCGAAGTCATCCGGAGCGATCTTAACCCGGAACCGCTTTTACTGCCCAATACGATCGCCCTGGTCACCGACCTCCGGGATCTGGAAGTGGGAGTGCCGGTTATCGATATTGCCGATCATACAGCCCTGGCCGATTTTATATGCAGCGAGTTTCTCGGAGCAGCGCTAAAGAGAGTCGACGGAGCTGCCACTACCGGAGAAAAAGAGCAAAACCGCGGACCTGGCGCGGAAGGCGAGGGGGCCCTGACCCATTTCGACCGGTCCGGCCGTCCCCGGATGGTCGATGTATCTGGAAAAGACCAGACCGGACGCGAAGCCTATGCCAGGGGCGAAATAAACATGGCCCCGGAAACCCTGGCCCGGATTACGGCAGGAAGCATGGCCAAGGGCGATGTGCTCGGTGTGGCCCAGGTGGCGGCCGTAATGGCGGTCAAGGAAACCGGCAGGTTGATCCCCATGGCTCATCCCCTGGGTATTTCCGGGGTGGAAGTCGACTTCAATCCGGTTGAAGGCAACCCGGCCAAAATTGAGATCGGGGTCAGGGTTAAACTGACCGGCCAGACGGGGGTAGAAATGGAAGCCCTGACCGGGGTAAGTGTGGCCGCCCTGACCATTTATGATATGTGTAAAGCAGTGGATAAAAATATGACCATCCAAAATATCCGCCTGATAGAAAAGAAAGGAGGGCGCTCCGGTTATTACCGCCGCGAGCAGTACTGATGCCTGAAATTGTAGCCGTATGCACCAGCCCAAACAAGGGAGAGCGCAAAAAAAATATCGGAAAAAGTTTTTTGATCAAAGATCAAGGGCTTGAAGGCGATGCCCACGCCGGCTTTGCCCACCGCCAGGTCAGCCTCCTGGCTGAAGAAAGTATTGCTAAAATGACTGCCCGGGGCCTTGATGTCGGCCCGGGGGACTTTGCTGAAAATTTAACCACCCGCGGTATCGAGCTGGTTAACCTGCCGGTGGGGACCAGGCTTCAGGCCGGCCCGGAAGCGGTCCTGAGGGTAACCCAGATTGGAAAGGAATGCCACGATCGCTGCTCCATCTACTACCAGGCCGGGGACTGCGTTATGCCCCGCGAAGGAATTTTTACCGAGGTGCTCCGGGAAGGAAGGATCGAGGCCGGCAACAGCCTGGAACTCAAAACCTCATACCGCTTTGGTGTTATAACCGCCAGCGACAAAGGAGCAGGCGGGTTGCGGGAAGATACCAGCGGGCCGGCGGTAGAAAAACTACTGCTGCCCTGGGGCGATGTTGTCAAAACAGTTATTGTACCCGACGAACAGGCCGCCCTGGCCGACAAGATGCGGGAGATGGTCTCAGGCGGGGTCGATGCAATTTTTACTACCGGCGGGACCGGCTTAAGTCCCCGCGATGTTACCCCCGAAGCAACTCGCGCAGTTATCGAGCGGGAGGTGCCGGGAATCCCCGAGGCGATCCGCCGGGAAACAGCAGCGGTCACAACCAGGGCTATGCTTTCCAGGGGGGTGGCAGGGACCTGCGGTTCCACCCTGATCATCAACCTGCCCGGCAGCCCGAAAGCAGTTGCCGAATGCCTGGAAGTCATTGCCCCGGTCCTGGAGCACGCCCTGGAAACAGTTACCGGCCGCGGCGGAGAATGCGCCAGGTAAGGTCATCTTGAATAGCTCTGCGGCCATGAAGGAAGTAAAAAAAGAATCCCCAATTTTTCTCTTTCTTACTGAGAAAAGGGGATTTGACGGTGTCATTAATTCATTAAACCTATTTTAATTTTTAGGATCAGCTTTTTAAAACCGGGACAGGCCGGTTATAAACGCCCTTTACCGGCAAAGGCTCCCGGTTTATTCTTTCAGGGCGCTCAGGATGGAGCGCAGGCGCTCCCGGTAACCGGCGGTTTCGATTACAGTTCCGGTGACCACGATATCAGCGCCGGCCTGGCGAACCCGGCGGGCATCGATAGCAGTGCGGATACCGCCGCCTACAATCAGGGGCACGGACAGTTCCCGTTTAACGGCCCTGATCATCCCGGCCGGAACCGGCTGTGCCGCTCCATTGCCGGCTTCGAGGAAAATATAGCCCATGCCCATGTACTGGCCCGTCAGGGCATATCCTATCGCCTGCCAGAAATTATCGCGGGCAATAAGGTCGGCTTCCCCGATCTCGCCCAGTTTCATTCCGGGTTCAACCATAATATAGCCTATCGATAAAACCTCAACATCCAGCCGTTTTAAAACTGACGATACTTTAGACTGGGTGCCGCTGATAAATTTAGAATTACGGGAGTTTAACAGGCTCAAGAACAGAAAACCATCGAGGTTTAAGCAGATCGACTCGGTGCCGGTGGGGAAAAAGAGCACCGGTATGGAAGTCCTTTGCTTAACCACTTCCGCGGTTTCGGTCAGGGCCCGCTGGGTGACCCCCGTTGAGCCTCCTACAAAAATCAGATCGCTTCCCACATCCTGGGCAGTTTCGGCCAACCGGCCGGCCGCCTCAGGCACCTGGCGGGAAGGATCGATCAGGGTTATATGAACAGCGCCCTGCTTGAGTTTATCTTCAATGTATTTTTGAACTTTCATTACTATTACCTTCTTCTTCATAGGATCCTACCAACAATTTTTACAGCCTGCCAGTCGCGAGTCTGTTGATCTGACCTGGTTGTCCTAAACTCATTATAATTTAGATCGCCCTTTTTGACAACTGATTAAGAAATCCGGATAGAGCCGATCCGGGCGCTTTAAAGAATCCCTGCTTTGTTTTAATGGCTATTGCTCTTTATCTTGAGCTTTCCATATCTTATAACATCCGGCCCTTGTTAAAAGGGTTATTGCCGGACCCGGCCTGATATTTAATGATAGTTTATTATTAATCGGCCCTTTTGTCCAGATGCTTTAGAGCAGAAAAGAGTTCTTTTCTCAGAAGCGCCGGATCCGGATCGGCTGGCCGAAACCGCAGCTGTCAGCCACCAGCCCAGCTGGACCCCGATCAGGTTGTTTTCAAACACCGCCATCACCGGGTAAACGGGTTTGTTGTCCTTTTTAAAAAGCATGATGAGAAGATAGGGCGGGATTTTTAAAGGAAAAGTTAGGGCAGACATCGAAAAAGGACTACAAACCGAGCATAAAAAAACTTTTATCAGGCGATATTTTTTTAAAAACAGTTTCTGTTCAATTAATCAAAACCTTCTGTTCAATTAATCAAAACCTAAGGAGGGCTTTTCTTGAACCTGGTTGAATATAAGGGGAAAAAACCGGTCCTCGGCAAAAGAGTTTATGTCGACTTGACGGCTACGCTGATCGGTGACATCGTCCTGCAGGATGGAGTAGGCATCTGGCCCGGGTCCATAATCAGGGCCGACGAAGGAAAAGTGATCCTGGAAAAAGGAGTGATGGTCCTGGAAAACGCCATCATTGAGGCCGGCAAAGGAACTGCTGTGACCATAAAAAGCGGGGCCATAATCAGCCATGGGGCCATAATCCACGGCGCTTCAATCGGCAGAAACTGCATCATTGGGATCGGGGCCAAAGTCCTGGATGAAGCAGTGATCCATGATCAGGCCATAATTGGGGCCGGGGCCCTGGTTGCGCCGAAAAAGGAAATCCCTGCTAAAAAAATGGTCCTGGGCCTTCCCGGGAAGGTAATCAAAGACCTGGATGATTCCGACCTGGCAAACAGTAAAGCAGAGTGGAATATGCTCGATAGCAAGCTCGATCATTATATCAGGATCAGGGGAACCAGGTATTGAAACCGCCCTTTATTTATATATAAAAACCACAAAGCCCACGGTCAGAACGGGTTATAGTTCCGGGTCCTCCGGCCTTAATCGGGGAAAGGGACTATCACACATTTAAGCCCGGTGCGGGTACCGGAAAACCGATCCTGCAGCGGGCTTGATTTATTTCCTGGAGGATTAAATATTTACCGCTTGGAGAATTGTGGCGCACGGCGGGCTTTTTTTAAGCCGTACTTTTTACGTTCTGTCATGCGCGGATCGCGGGTTAAAAAGCCGTTTTTCTTTAAAACCGGCCTGTAACCTTCATCAGCTTGCAGCAGAGCGCGGGCGATGCCATGCCTGATCGCTCCGGCCTGGCCGGAGAAACCTCCGCCTTCGACCTTTGAAATGATATCGAAAGCACTTTCGGTTTCGGTAGCGACCAGCGGCTGCCTGACTATCAGTTTGAGGGTTTCCAAACCGAAATAGTCATCCATTTCCTTGTTGTTAATGACAATCCTGCCGCTGCCCGGTATTAAACGGACTCTTGCAACAGACTTTTTGCGGCGTCCTGTACCCATATATTGCACTTCGCTCAAGAGTCAGGGCCCCCTTCCTTCTTGTCTTCCGGCCCTTCTCCCAGGATCTGCGGCTGCTGGCCCTGGTGAGGGTGCTGGTTGTCCCTGTAAACACGTAGTTTTTTCAGCATTGCCCGCCCCAGGCGGTTATGAGGAAGCATGCCCCGGACGGCCATGAAAACGGCCTTATCCGGTTTTTTATCCATCAAAGTGGCATAATCAACTTTCTTAAGGTTACCCGGATAGCCGGAGTGGCGGTAGTGGAATTTTTGTTCCAATTTGCGCCCGGTTAAAATCACCTTTTCACAATTGAGAATAATGACATGGTCTCCGGTGTCCAGGTGAGGAGTAAATTCCGGTTTGTGTTTGCCTCTAAGCAGCCTTGCCGCTTCCGTAGCCACCCTTCCCAGGGGGCGTCCGGCGGCATCGATAACATACCAACTTCGTTTTATTTCACTTGGTTTTGCCATATATGTCGTGCGCATTTCTATTCTCTCCTTTGACCTCTTCCAGTAAAGCCACAACCTACATTTTAATATACCGGCCCTGCCCTGTCAAGCTAAAAACCCCTGTTTAAGGCAATTATTGGCTAAAATATTTTCCGCTATGGCCGTACCGGTTTACAAATCATGATCATAGAACACTTTTTCAAGGCAGAGTCCGGCAGCCGGCGCTGTGGGCCCGGCGGCATCCGGGTCGCCGCTTTGCAAAGCTTTTTTAATTTCTCTTAACTCGAGCCTTCCCAGGGCGGCCCGAACCAGGGAACCGGTAATCAGGCGGGCCATACGGTAAAGAAACCCGCTCCCTTCAAAGGATACAATTAACAACTGCTCTTCAGGGCGGCTTTCCAGCCCAACCCTGTATAGAGTCCGCCAGGTATCGGCAACCGGGCTTCCCGAGACCTGGAAGGCTGAAAAATCGTGGCTTCCCTGGAAAAGCAGCGCCGCTTCTCTCATCAGGTCCAGGTTGAGCCAGTCAGGCAGATGCCAGCAGTAGAGACGTTTCATGACCTGTGGAAAAGGGGCCCTGTCAATAGTATAGCTGTATAATTTCCTGCGCGCGTCATAGCGGGCATGGAAGCCTTCCTCAACCTTTTCAGCCCCGGTAACCACAATATCGGGGGGAAGGAGGGCATTGACGGCGCTGGGAAGATTTCCACCACCAATGTGAAAGGGGGCCCTGAAATTGGCAGCTTGCCCCAGGGCATGAACACCGGCATCAGTGCGGCCCGCGCCGGTAATGCGCACCGGCTGTTTGTATATTGTGCCCAGGGCCCGCTCCAGGGCTTCCTGGACCGTGGGCGCATTTTCCTGGATCTGAAAACCGCTGTAGTTGGTGCCGTCATAAGCAATACGCAGCAGGGTATTATGCAAAACAGCATGTCTCCTTAAGCAGTTTTAGGCCTCAACCGGGGCCGGACTACTATGTTTTCGGTCCCTCAGGCCTCTTGTTATGACCGGATGACTGGAAACTAACCCCATTAATCCAACCTGTGCTTCATGCTTTAAAGGTCAAAAGTTAAGGCCAGGGCGATCAAGATAATAACAATAGCCAGGGCCGCCCAGTCTTTGAGCATAATAACATCTTCATGCATCCTGGTCCTCCTGGCCCCGATCCGGTAACCGCGGGCTTCCATGGCCAGGGCCAGTTCGTCCGCCCGGCGGAAAGCGCTGACAAAAAGAGGCACAATCAGGGGCACCAGGCTGCCGGCCTTTCGAAAAATCGATCCCGTTTCAAAATCTGCTCCGCGGGCCAGCTGGGCCCGCATCAAACGCTGGCTTTCCTCCATAATGGTGGGAATGAAACGCAGGGCCACAGCCATAATCATAGCCACTTCTTCCGTAGGCAAACCGATATGGCTCAGCGGTTTCAGAAAGTAGCTCATCCCATGAGTTAAAGACAACGGGGTGGTAGTCAAGGTCAACAGCAGTGAAAAGAGAACCAGGACCACCAGGCGGGCCACAATAAACAGGCCCTGCTCCACCCCTTCAGATTCAACCGTAATAAAGCCGATTCTGAACAGGACCACTCCACCGGAAGTGAAAAAAAAGTAGATAATCAGGGCAAATAGAGCGATATAAAGCACAGGGCGCAACCCCCGCAGCAGGTAGCTGAAGGGCACCCCGGCCAGGGCAAAGAGGGCCAGGGCCAGACCGAGGCTGGCTCCCAGAGCGCTGAAAGTATCAAGGAGAAATAAGAAGACCAGGAGCAGGACCAGGGCAATTATTTTCAAGCGCGGATTAAGGCGGTGAAGAATGCTGTTACCGGGAATATACTGGCCCATGGTTATGCTGCGGTTCATGATTTATACCGCCTCTTCAGGGCTCTTATCTCCCGCCTTGCTTCCTGCAGGGTATATACAGCAGTTTTGACAGGCAAACCCTTGTCGGCAAGGCCGTGCATAATTTCGGTCACCGGGGGCAAAGCTAACCCCAGCTCATAAAGCTCTTCACGTTTGCCGAAAACATCCGCTGCCAAACCGGACATCACTAATTTCCCCTGCTGCAATACCAGGACCCTGTTGGCAAGAGCGGCCGCCTCATCCAGGTGGTGAGTCGATATAACTACCGTTAAGCCCTCTTTTTGGTTTAACCCTGTAAGGAGGTTGAACAAATTCTTCCGGCAGGTTGTATCGAGGGCGGCAGTAGGTTCGTCAAGGATAAGCACTTCCGGTTTCAAAGAAAGCACGGCGGCAATAGCGACCAGTCTTTTTTGCCCTGCACTGAGCTGGAAGGGGTGCCGATTTTTCAGCTCGGAGGCCTGTAAACCGGTTTTTTCCAGGGCTTCCATGACCCGCTTTTCTACCTCTTCTTCTTGCAAACCCTGGTTGCGCGGCGCGAAGGCAATTTCATCGAATACGGTTTCGGAAAAAAATTGTTCTTCGGGCATCTGAAAAACCAGGCCGATTCGCCTTCTGAGGCGGAGCAGCTCGTGCTTGTCAGAACCGACACTCTTTCCTTCGAACAACACCCGCCCCGAAGTCGGCCGGAGCAGGCCGTTTAAATGCTGGATCAGAGTAGACTTTCCGGATCCGGACGGGCCGATGATCAGGGCGAATTCGCCCCGCCGGAAACCAAAACTTATATTATGCAGCGCTTCGGTAGCAAAGGGGGTCCCGGGCATATATGTATGAGTCAGCTGTTCTGTTCCAATGAACATAGGCTGTCCACCAGCTCCCGGTTATGCAGTATTTGTGGTGGCAGGGGGCAGCCATCCGCACGGAGCAAAGCGGCCAACTCTACGGCTGCAGTCCCCCGTAAGCCCAGGCTGTGCAAAAGGGGAAGATTGGTCAGCACTTCCCCCGGAGCACCGTCGGCAATCAGTTGCCCCTCATTTAAAACTACTATCCTGTCGGCCCCTGCTGCTTCCTCCGGAAAATGGGTAACATGAATTACAGCAAGGCCCCGCTCCCGGTTTAGCTTTCTTACTGTTTTTAACACTTCACGGCAGCCGGCCGGGTCGAGCATGGCCGTCGGCTCATCCATCAAGATGCACTTCGGCTCCATGGCCAGAACACCGGCAATAGCCACTCTTTGTTTTTCTCCCCCGGATAGTAAGTGCGGGGGCTGTTTAAGCAATTTTTCCAGGCCGAGCAGCCTGGCCGTCTCTAAAACCCTGTTCTGTATCTCTCTCGACGGAAGAGCCAGGTTTTCCAGGCCAAAAGCAATATCTTCCTCCACAGTGGTGGCAACAAGCTGATTATCAGGATTCTGAAAAATCATGCCGCAGGTCCGGCGGACCTCCGGCAGGGTATCTTCATTGGCTGTAGAAATGCCCTTAACTAACACCTCTCCGCGGGAGGGAATTAAAAGGGCATTAAAAAGCTTTAATAAAGTAGTTTTTCCGGAACCGTTCGGGCCAACCAGGGCCACATATTCACCCTGGTTAACAGTAAAACTGATCCCGGAAAGAGCAGGCCAAACCGTTTCCTCTTCGCCTGAATAGTAAAACTCCACATCCTTGGATTCCACAATGATTGAAGATTGACCATGCATTTCGATTACTCGGAGACAAGCTCCATAATAACCATATGGGCTCCATCTCCCCGCCTGGGCCCTTTCTGGATTATTCTGGTATAACCGCCCTCGCGGCCTTCCATCTTCGGGCCAATTTTTTCAAAAAGTTTTGTAACCACATCTTCATCAAGCAAAAAAGCAAGGGCCTGGCGGCGGGCATGGATATCTCCTCTTTTTGCCAGGGTAATCATTTTTTCAGCCAGCGGCTTAGCAGCAGCAGCCTTGGCGGCGGTAGTTTCCATGCTTCCTGTTTTCAAAAACGAGGTCACCAGGCCCCTCAGGAGGGCTCTCCTGGGGCCGCTTTTTCGACTCAGCTTCTGGTATGACATTCTCTAAATCCTCCTTGAAGACTTACTCGAACCATTATTCTCCACTTTTCTGGAAGCCCAGGCCAAGCTCGTCCAGCTTTTGCTCTACTTCTTCCAGCGATTTCTTGCCCAGGTTGCGAACTTTCATCATTTCATCTTCAGGCTTGCGGACCAGTTCGCCGACGGTGTTAATCCCGGCCCGTTTCAGGCAGTTGTATGAGCGAACCGAAAGGTCAAGTTCTTCTATGGTCATTTCAAGGATGCGCTCCAGGTCCTCTTCCCTGCGGTCGGATGTGATTTCAACTTCGTCCACCTGCTCGGTGAGGTTAACGAACTGCTCAATATGGGTACTCAAAATTTTTGCGGCCAGGCTGATGGCTTCATCAGGCCTGATGCTGCCATCGGTCCACACTTCCAGGGTTAATTTATCGTAATCGGTAATCTGGCCGACCCTGGTATCTTCGATCTTGTAATTCACTTTCCGGATCGGGGAGAACAAAGAATCTACAGGAATAACCCCGATCGGTTGCTGCGGTAATTTATTCCGTTCAGCCGGAACATAACCCCTGCCGGTAACGGCCGTCATCTCCATGTATAGTCTGGCGTTCTCTTCCAGGGTGCAGATATGCTGCTCTTCGTTTAAGATCTCTACATCAGAAGGGACCTTGATATCTTTGGCTTTGACTGCTCCGGCTTGATCGGTATCGATGGTTAAAGTCTGCGGTTCATCCGAATGTATTTTTAGAGAAACCGCCTTCAGGTTAAGAATGATCTCGATCGTGTCTTCCAGGACCCCGGGAAGAGTAGAAAAATCGTGCAAGGCTCCATCAAACTTAACACTGGTTATGGCCGCACCGGGCAGAGAAGATAACAGTATCCTCCTCAGGGCATTGCCCAGGGTAGTGCCGTAGCCTCTTTCCAGGGGCTCCACGACAAAGCAGCCATAATTACTCTGATCGTCTTTTTCTACATAATCAATTTTGGGCTTTTCAATTTCAATCATAATCTTTCCTGTTTACCCTCCTTGCTTAATATATTGAGGGTGCAAATTTAATTACCGGGAATAAAGCTCCACAATCAGGTGCTCGGTTAACGGTACGTCAATTTCATCCCGCTGAGGAATCCTGAGAAACCGGCCTAAAAGCTTTTCATGATCAATTTCCAGCCAGTCCAATGTTCCCTGCTGTTCTCCTGTTTCCGCTATTTCTTTAAAGACCGCTTTGTTCTTCCTGTTATTCCTGACTGCAACCAGATCACCCGGTTTAACCAGGAAGGAAGGAATGTCAACTTTACGGCCGTTAACTTCAAAGTGGCCGTGGTTGATCAGCTGTCTCGCTTCATTGCGGGAGCGGGCCAGGCCCAGGCGAAATACAACATTATCCAGCCGGCTTTCTAAAAGCTGGAGCAACACTTCACCGGTAACCCCCTTGCGGCGATCGGCTTCTTTAAAATATCTGCGAAACTGCTTTTCCATAACCCCGTAAATACGGCGGGCTTTTTGCTTTTCGCGCAGCTGCTGGCCATATTCAGAAAACTTTTGACGGGCCTGGCCGTGCTCCCCGGGAGGATAAGCATGGCGCACAACCGCGCATTTATCAGAATAGCAGCGATCTCCCTTCAGGTAAAGCTTTTCTTTTTCCCTGCGACATAAACGACAGACTGCTCCTGTATAACGTCCCATTTAGGTGATATTACACCTCCTTCTAATAAATAACTATACTCTCCGCCTTTTCGGGGGACGGCACCCGTTATGGGGAATCGGAGTTACATCTTTAATAGCGTTAACCTCTAGGCCAGCCGCCTGCAGAGAGCGAATCGCTGCTTCCCGGCCTGCCCCCGGTCCCTTGACATAAACTTCAACCTGCCTCATTCCATGATCCATGGCCACTTTGGCGGCCGTTTCAGCAGCCAGCTGGGCGGCAAAGGGGGTCGATTTCCGCGATCCTTTAAAACCGACGTTGCCGGCGCTGGACCAGGAAATACTGTTGCCGTCAGTATCGGTAATACTGATAAAGGTATTGTTGAAAGTCGATTTAATATGAGCAACCCCGCGTTCAATATTCTTCTTCTCACGACGCTTGGTGCGGGTAGTTTTTTTCTTAACCAAGGTAAACTAATTCCTCCCTTCTTTAAATATGCTTACTTCTTACGGCGGATGCCGACAGTCTTGCGCGGCCCTTTTCTGCTCCGGGCATTATTCTTGGTCTTCTGACCCCTGACAGGGAGGCCGCGGCGGTGCCTGATCCCCCGATAGCTGTTGATTTCAACCAGGCGTTTGATATTTAGGGCTACTTCCCGGCGCAGGTCGCCTTCGACATTGTAGTTTTTATCAATAAATTCACGCAGCCGGCCCAGTTCATCTTCGGTTAAATCCCTGACCCTGGTATCGGCGCTGATCCCGGTATGGGACAGGATATTCGCTGCTCTGCTTTTTCCGATCCCGTAAATATAGCTCAGTGCAATCGCTACTCTTTTATCACGCGGTAAGTCAACTCCTCCAATTCTGGCCAATCCTTTAACACCTCCTTGAGCATAGTACCCCCGGCCGGACCATCATTAACAATATCTATCATAATGAAAACCTAGCCCTGCCTCTGCTTATGTTTCGGGTTTTGACAGATAACGACAACTCTGCCCTTACGCCGGATTATCTTGCATTTTTCACACATTTTTTTTACTGAGGGCCTCACCTTCATAACAGCGAACCTCCTTACTTATAACGGTAGGTAATGCGCCCCCGGGTCAAATCGTAAGGCGATAATTCTACTAGAACCCGGTCGCCCGGCAGAATGCGAATAAAATTCATCCGGATCTTGCCCGACACATGAGCTAGAATTTTGTGTCCATTTTTCAACTCAACCCGGAACATGGCATTCGGCAGCGGTTCTACTACAGTGCCTTCCACTTCCACGACATCTTTTTTCTTGCTCATGTTACCTGATCAAACCTCCTCTTCGGAATCCCCGGTTATCGGCGCCAGCTTCTTTAAAGATTCAATAATCTGGTTATCAGTTGCCTCTTCGGGCTTCGATAATCCCTCAAATTCTGCTCCGCGCTCATAATGCTGTAGATGAGCTTTGTTCTTTTTCTTCGGCCTGGCTATAGGCCTCCTGCGCCCGTCAACCAGAAACACATATTTCTCATCCAGCTCCCGCAGCACCAGGTAATGCTTTCCTTTGTCACGGCCGGCCAAAGAACGAACCAGTTGTCCCGGTTTTAATTCAACCACTACTCTGCCCCCTTAAGAAAGGCTGGAAGAAGTGAGGACCTCGGGACCGTTTGCACCCAGTGCCACCGTATGCTCAAAATGAGCGGAAAGGCTGCCATCACTTGTGACCACAGTCCACTGATCAGCGAGCACTTCTACTTCCCAGCTGCCGGCATTAACCATCGGTTCAATAGCAAGGACTATTCCAGGCTGCAGTAAAGGCCCCCTGCCCGGTGATCCGAAGTTTGGAACCTGTGGCTCTTCATGCATCTGCTCACCGATACCGTGACCGACATAATTGCGCACAACCGACATTGAATTTCGTTCGGCATGGGCCTGGACGGCATACGAAATGTCGGAAAGCCTGTTGCCGCTCTGCATCTTCTCAATGCCTTTATCCAAAGATGCCCGCGTTACATCAATCAGCTTTTGCGCTTCAGGCGATACCTTTCCCACCGCAAAAGTGGCGGCGGCATCGCCGCAATAACCTTTTCGGTAAACACCGACATCAATGCTGATTATATCGCCCTCATTGAGTCTGCGCAAGCTCGGAATACCGTGCACAACCTCATTGTTTATTGAGGCGCATATTGAGGCGGGAAAGTTATTGTAACCCAAAAAGGCCGGGTCAGCGCCGTGCTTTCGAATACACTGTTCTGCTACTTTATCCAGTTTCGCTGTAGTAACCCCCGGTTTTATCGTCTTCTCCAGAAGCTCCAGGGTTTCGGCCACGATTTTCCCGGCCTCCCGCATCAACTGAATTTCCTTTGACGATTTAAGCTTGATCATAATCCTTCTCTATCTCATGAATCCGCGATAACTCCGCATCAACATGTGGCTTTCAATCTGCTTGAACGTTTCCAGGGTTACACCGACCACAATAATTAAACCGGTGCCCCCGAATATTATATTGACCCCGGTCAAACGCTCCAGGATAATGGGGAACACAGCGATAAAGGCCAGCGAAAATGCCCCCGCCGTGGTCAGCCGCGATGTTATCCTGGCCAGGTAATCGGCTGTCGGGCGCCCCGGCCGCAGGCCGGGTATAAAGCCGCCGTATTTCTTGATATTGCCGGCTATCTGGAAAGGATCAAACTGGACTGCAGTATAAAAGAACGTAAACAGTATAATCAAGGTCATATATAAAATCAGGTTCAGGTTGGTGCCCCAGCCGAGGCTGGCGGCAATACTCTGGGCTACCGGGTGCTGGATAAAACTGACCAGCGTTTGCGGAAAGCTCAGGATTACCGAGGCGAAAATAACCGGAATAACTCCCGCCTGATTTACTTTCATTGGAATATGCGTGGCCTGTCCGCCGTACATCTTACGGCCTACCACGCGCTTGCTGTATTGCACGTTAACCCGTCTCTGCCCCTGGTCAAGGCCGATAATACCCACAATTAGGCCCAGCAGAATTGCCGCCACCAGGAAAATCATGAGCATGTTAATTTCACCGAACCGGTACTGCTCGGCAATCATGGCCACGCCCATCGGGAAACCGGCGACAATACCGGCAAAGATGAGCAGTGATATACCGTTGCCAATCCCTTTCTCGGTGATCAACTCGCCCATCCACATCAAGAATGCGGTCCCGGTGGTTAACGATATGATAATGGTGATGTATGAAAGGGTGGTCCTGTCTATCACGGCTTCCCCCGCAATCACCGTCGACAAACCAAAAGCCTGGATCAGGGCGATAACAATGGTCCCGTAACGGGTAATCTGGGTCATTTTTTTGCGGCCTTCGGGCCCTTCCTGGCTCCATTCTTTCAACTTGGGTATAACTATCGTTAAAAGGTTCATAATAATGGAAGCGTTAATATAAGGCATGATGCCCAGGGCAAAAATAGTAAAGTTGGCCAGGTTGCCACCGCCGATAATATTGACAAAACCGAAGATGGTATCCTCCTGGAAAAACTCTGTCAAAATGGTGGCATCCACGCCTGGCACAGGGATGGCCGATCCAACTCTAAAAACCACAAACATGGCCAGGGTAAAAAGAATTCTTTCCCTTAATTCTTTGATTCGCCAGGCTGTCCGAATTGTTTCAAGCACTTTAAATCACCTCTGCCTTTCCACCGGCCGCTTCAATCTTAGCCAGGGCCTGTTTGCTAAACCGGTGGGCCCTGACTTCCAGCTTACGATCCAGTTCACCATCGCCAAGCACTTTCAGGGGATCACTCTGATTTTTTAGCATTCCGGCTTCCAGTAAAAGATCCGGTGTGACTACTGTTCCTTCATCAAAGTTATTCAAATCATTTAAGTTAACGATATTCCATCTTTTTTTATGGATATTTGTAAAACCGCGCTTTGGCAAACGCTGGAAATAAGGCATCTGCCCTCCTTCAAAACCGGGACGAATCCCCGATCCTGACCGGGCTTTCTGCCCTTTTTGACCCCGGCCGGAAGTCTTGCCCAGCCCTGAAGCCATTCCTCTTCCTTTACGTTTGGCCGCTTTCCTGGCTCCCTCAGGAGGCCTTAATTCGTGTAAACGCATCGGCTACACCTCCCTCAATAACGCTTCTCCAGTTACTTGCTTTCTTCAACATTTAGTAAATAACCTACACTGTCAGCCATGCCCCTGATCGCCGGCGTGTTTTTATGTTCCACCGTCTGGCCGATCTTTTTCAAACCGAGCGCCTTGACGGTGCGCCGATGTTTGGGGTTGCGGGCCAGCGGGCTTTTAACCAGGGTGATTAGCAATTTTTTTGCCATAACTGTCAACTCTCCTTACCCGAGCAGCTTCTCAACTTCAATACCGCGCAAAGAACTTACTTCTTCAGCCCGTTTTAACGATTTCAAGCCTTCCATGGTTGCATTTACAATATTGATGGCATTATCGGAGCCCAGGGACTTGGTTAAAATATCCCTTACTCCGGCCAGCTCTAAGACCGCACGGACCGGCCCGCCGGCAATCACGCCGGTACCTTCAGAAGCAGGCTTCAATAGGACTTTCCCGGCTCCAAAACGGCCGGTAATCTCATGAGTTATGGTAGTTCCGGCCATGGGCACATAGATCATGTTCTTCTTGGCATTTTCAATTCCCTTGCGGATCGCTTCCGGCACTTCGCCGGCTTTCCCCATGCCTGCGCCAACCACACCGTTATAGTCGCCTACAACTACCAGCGCGCTAAAACTGAAACGGCGGCCTCCTTTAACAACTTTGGCTACACGGTTGACCTGAACTACTTTTTCTACCAGTTCCTGTGTTGGTTCGATCTTTGACACCCGTGCAATTCCCCCTTTCTAAAAGTTTAAACCGGCTTCGCGGGCCCCATCGGCCAACTCTTTGACTCTGCCGTGATAGAGGTAACCGCCCCGGTCGAAAACAACTTCTTCAATGCCCCTGTCCTTAGCGCGGTTAGCAAGCAGCGCCCCTACTTTGCGGGCGGCTTCGCGATTTCCACCTTGATTCAGATCCGCACGCAGCCCTGAATCGAGGCTGGAGGCGGCAACCAGGGTTACTCCCGCCTGGTCGTCAATTACCTGGGCATAGATATGTTTGCTGCTCCGGAAAACATTTAACCGGGGACGTTCCGGTGTCCCGAAAACCTTGGTCCGGACCCTGCGGTGGCGTTTTTTCCGGTTGATTTGACGTGATTTTGCTTTAAGCACTGTTTACACCTCCAGGCGGCTATTTACCCGCTTTACCAGCTTTCTGGCGGACTTGTTCATTTTCGTAACGAATGCCCTTGCCCTTGTAAGGTTCAGGCGGATAGGTCCTGCGAATTACCGCGGCCAGGTTGCCTACCTGCTGCTTGTCAATACCTTTTACAATGATTTTGGTGGGACTGGGCACCTCTATTTCCATATCTTGACCGGGAGTAAAAACAACCGGATGGGCAAATCCCATGTTCAACACCAGTTTTTTTCCATCCATTGCCGCCCTGTAACCTACCCCTACCAGCTCTAAGCTGCGGCTGTAACCATCGGTCACCCCTTTGATCATGTTATCGATCAGGGTTCGGGTCAAACCGTGCAAAGCCCTGTGTTGAGGGCTCTCAGAAGGACGGCTGACATGGATTAAGCCTTCCTCCTGTTTGATCATCATCTCCCGGTGCAGCTCTTTTGAGAGCTGCCCTTTTGGGCCTTTAACGGTTATATGATTTCCTTCAAACTGTACCTGGACATTTTCCGGTACAGCAACAGGCTTTTTACCGGTTCGAGACATCGGTAATCCTCCTCGCTATGCTACCAGATATAGCACAATACTTCACCGCCGCTGCCCGTCTCGCGGGCCTGGCGATCGCTCATCAATCCCTGGGAGGTGGAAATAACTGCTATTCCCAGCCCACCCAGAACCTTGGGCAGTTCATCTTTTTTTACATACACCCTTAAACCGGGCTTGCTGATCCTTTTCAGGCCGCTGATAATTTTCTCCTGGTTCGGACCATACTTGAGATGAACCCGCAAGATGCCCTGCTTATTATTCTTTATAAACTCGTAATCCTTGATAAATCCCTCCTGCTTTAAAATGGCAGCGATAGAACGCTTAACATTTGAAGCAGGAATTTCTACAGTTTTATGCCGGACATTATTGGCATTACGCACCCGTGTCAGCATATCGGCAATCGGATCTGTCATCATAGGCAGTAACAACCTCCTCTCATTCTTTCATCATCTACCAGCTGGCTTTTTTTACTCCTGGAATTTTCCCTTCGTTGGCCAGATGACGAAAGCAAAGGCGGCACAGGCCGAATTTCCGCAAGTAAGCCCTGGAGCGGCCGCAAATGTAACAACGATTGTAGGCACGGACCGAGAATTTAGGCTTTCTCTTGGCCTTGGCAATTAACGATTTCTTGGCCATCCTTTCCCTCCTTAAAATAACGCTAAAGCTTTTACTAGGCCGCCCGGAACGGCATGCCCATCATGCTTAAAAGCTCGCGTGCTTCTTCATCAGTCTCGGCCGTGGTTACAATAGTTATATCCATGCCGAGCACTCTTTCCACTTGACTGTACTCAATCTCGGGGAAAATCAACTGTTCCTTTACACCAATGGTAAAGTTACCCCGTCCGTCAAAGGAATGGGGTGATATACCTCTGAAATCCCTGACCCTGGGCAGGGCAACGCTAAAAAGTTTATCCAGAAAGTCATACATTCTGATCCCGCGCAGGGTCACCTTGCAACCGATAGGGTTACCTTCACGGACTTTAAAGCTGGCCACCGAGCGGCGCGCCCGGGTTATAATCGGCCTCTGGCCGGTTATAATCGAGAGATCGTTAACCGCTGCATCCAGTATTTTCGGGTTATCTTTACCTTCACCCAGGCCCATGTTAATTACTATTTTATCGATCCGCGGCGCCTGCAGGTAATTGTTGTATGCAAACCGCTTCACAAGGGCGGGCCTTACTTCTTCAAGGTATTTCTGCTTCATTCGTGACATATTGATCGCTTTAACCCTCCTTACTTATCCAGCGATTCGCCGCATTTCCGACAAGCCCGGACCCGGCTGTTATCGGGAAGAGTTTTCTTGGCCACCCGGGTCGGCTTGCTGCAGGAGGGACAGATGGGTAAAACTCTCGAAGCCGGAAATTCAGCTTCCATCTCCCTGATCCCCCCCTGGGGAACCCTGCGGGTCGGCTTGGCATGTTTCTTGATAATATTAACTCCTTCCACTTTAACCCGGCCCAGGCGGGGATAAGTGGCAATCACTTTACCTTTTTTACCTTTATCTTTGCCGGAAAGGATGAGTACTTTGTCCCCCCGGCGGATAGGCAATTTTTTTGTTTCCACCGCTTATTCTCCACCTCCGCAATGAACTGTTAAATAACCTCCGGAGCGAGGGAAACAATTTTCATAAAATCTTTCTCCCTCAGTTCGCGGGCAACGGGGCCAAAAATCCGGGTACCCCGCGGATTATTCAGTTCATTTATTATGACAGCTGCATTCTCATCGAAGTTTATATGGGACCCGTCTCTGCGGTTTAACCGGCTTTTAGTGCGGACAATAACCGCCCGGACAATATCGCCCTTTTTTACTACTCCGCCCGGAGTAGCTTCTTTTACGGAACCGATAATGATATCGCCGATCCGACCCGCTTTGCGCTTCGATCCGCCCAGGACCCTGATGCACAGGATCTTTTTTGCTCCCGAGTTGTCAGCTACTTTTAAAATACTTTCAGTTTGAATCATCGTTGCCTCTCCTTTCATCCCTTCCCGACAGGCTTTTCGAAAAGAGAATCCTACAGCTTCGATTTCCGCGTGATTTCCACCAGGCGCCATCTTTTATCTTTGCTGATGGGCTTGGTTTCCATGATCTTGACTATATCGCCTACTCGGGACTCGTTTGCTTCATCATGCATTTTATACTTTTTAGTCCGACGAATAATCTTCCCATATAACGGATGACGGGTTACTCTTTCCACTGCCACAACCCTTGTTTTATCCATTTTGTCGCTAATCACCCGACCGTTCCGCACTTTACCTTTGATTGTAGTCAAACCGATGGGCCTCCCTTCCTCTTCAAACTCAGCTCAGGGCCCGTTCCCGGAGCACGGTTTTAACCCGGGCAATATCACGGCGGACCTCTTTAATGCGCATCACATTATCCAGCTGGCCGGTGGCTTGCTGGAAGCGCAGGTTAAAAAGTTCTTCTTTTAACTCTTTGACTTTATCCTCCAGCTCTTTCTCGTTAAGTTCATGAACATCTTTTATTTTCATTCGGATCCACCACCCGACTCAGCTCGTTTTACAAACTTGGTTTTAATCGGCAATTTATTGGCAGCCAGGCGGAGAGCTTCTTTGGCTACCTCTTCGTCTACCCCGGCCAGTTCAAACATGACCCGGCCCGGCTTGACCACGGCTACCCAGTATTCTGGTGAGCCTTTACCTTTACCCATCCGGGTTTCGGCCGGTTTTTCAGTTACCGGTTTATCGGGAAAAATGTTAATCCACACTTTTCCGCCTCTCTTAATAGACCTGGTCATGGCGATACGGGCCGCTTCAATCTGCTGACTGGTAACCCAGGAAGGTTCCAGGGCCTGCAGTCCATATTCGCCAAACTGGACCATGGTGCCACCTTTTGACCGCCCCTTCATCCGGCCGCGGTGCTGGCGGCGGTATTTAACCCGCTTAGGCATTAACATTTGCGCCTACCTCCTCTGCAGATTTGTCTTCACCGGGTTTCGGGGGCAGTATTTCGCCCTTATAGATCCATACTTTGACCCCGATGCGTCCGTAAGTTGTCTTGGCTTCCACAAATCCGTAATCTATATCTGCACGCAAAGTCTGCAGAGGGACTGTCCCTTCGTGATAAGTCTCATTGCGGGCCATTTCGGAGCCGCCAAGCCTGCCGCTGCAGGAAACCCTTACCCCTTTGGCACCGTTACGCATGGCCCGGAAAATAGCCTGCTTCATCGCTCTCCTGAAAGCAATCCGCCTTTCAAGCTGGGAAGCTATACTTTCCGCTACCAGCATGGCATCCATCTCGGGCTTTTTGATTTCCATTATATTCAAGTGTACTTTTTTGTCCGTCAGCTTTTCCAGTTCCTTGCGCAAATTTTCAACTCCGGTCCCTCCCCGGCCGATGACCATCCCCGGTTTGGCGGTATGGATATTGATCCGGACGTTGTTGGCAGCCCTTTCAATCTCGATGCGCGATACAGATGATCCTTCCAGTTTGTTTTGAATAAAGTCCCGAATCTTTAAATCTTCGTAAAGCAGGTCTTTATAATGTTTCCCGGAAAACCATCTTGCGTCCCAGTCACGGATAATTCCGATCCTGAAACCGATGGGGTTAACTTTTTGTCCCATGTTTAAACCCCCCTTCTTTCTTTTACTATGACCGTAATGTGGCTGGTCCTTTTAAAAATCAGGTTGCGCCTTCCCCTGGCCCGCGGCTGGACCCTTTTCATGGTCGGGCCTTCATCGACATAAGCCTGATCGATATACAGCAGGCCCCGTTTCATCTCATGATTAAATTCAGCATTAGCCGCCGCGGAATTTACCACCTTGGCTACCGGTTTAGCCGCGCCTCGCGGCGTGTAACGCAGTATGCTCAAATCTTCGTCAAGATCTTTATTCCTGATTGTATCAATGACTGCTCTCACTTTGCGCGGCGCAACGCGTACATAGCGAGCTTTTGCTTTTGCTTCCATAAATCATCCTGCCTCCTCTGCCCTACTTAATGGTGGTAGAGCGTTCGGTATGGTGCCCATGCCCCCGGAAAGTGCGGGTCGGGGCAAATTCGCCCAGCTTATGTCCGACCATATCCTCACTGATGAAAATCGGCACATGTCTCCTGCCGTCATAAACCGCGATTGTATGCCCAACCATTTCAGGGAAAATAGTAGAACGGCGGGACCAGGTTTTAACTACCTTCTTCTCTCCCTTTTCGCTCATCCGTTCAATTTTTTTCATTAAGCTGGCCTCTACATAAGGGCCCTTTTTCAGTGAACGCGACAATCTATACAACCTCCCTTTCAGCCTTCAGGTGAAAAACTTCCTGCCAAAACCGGCTGTTCCTCTCCCCAAAGCTACTTCTTACGACGGCGCATAATGTACTTGTCTGATTCTTTCTTTTTCCGCCGGGTTTTATATCCCAGGGTCGGTTTGCCCCAGGGAGTAACCGGCCTGGGCAAGCCAATCGGCGCCCTGCCTTCACCGCCGCCGTGGGGGTGATCGCAAGGGTTCATGACCGAGCCCCGGACGGTCGGCCTAATGCCCATCCAGCGGCTGCGGCCTGCTTTACCGATAGTGAGGTTCTCGTGTTCCACGTTGCCTATCTGCCCCACAGTAGCCCGGCAGTCCAGCGGAACCAGGCGCACTTCGCCTGAAGGCAGCCGCAAGTGAGCCTTCTTGCCTTCCTTGGCCGCCAGCTGGGCGGCTGTTCCGGCTGACCGGGCCAGCTGTCCGCCGGCGCCCTGCTTCATCTCGATGTTGTGCACAAATGTTCCCACCGGTATGGAGCGCAGAGGCATGGCATTTCCGGGTCTTACTTCAACTTTGTCACCGGATATAACCTTCTGACCGGTCCGGATCCCCATTGGGGCCAGGATATAACGCTTTTCGCCGTCGACATAATGCAATAAGGCGATATTGGCAGTCCGGTTCGGATCATACTCGATCCCCGCTACTTTGGCCGGAACGTTATCTTTATCGCGTTTAAAATCAATAATCCTGTAGCTGCGCTTATGGCCGCCGCCCCGGTGACGGACCGTCATCCTGCCGTAAGCATTCCGTCCGGCTTTTTTACTTAGCGGCGCCAAAAGCGACTTTTCCGGATCTTTCTTGGTTATTTCTTCAAACGTTGATACGGTGGCAAACCGCCGCCCCGGTGAGGTGGGTTTAAAACGTTTAACAGCCATTACAGTGTTCCCTCCTTCTTAGCGGCTTTCAAACAGCTCGATCGGCTTGCTGCCTTCGGCCAGTGTAATAATCGCCTTTTTCCAGGCGGGTTGTTTCCCTTCCGGAAAACGCCCCAGACGTTTCATCTTGCCCTTGTAGTTGGCTGTGTTCACCGCTTTGACCTGAACGCCGAAAATTGCTTCAAGGGCCTCTTTAATTTCAATTTTGTTCGCTTTGCCGGATACGACAAAGGTATACTTATTATCTTCCATTAGTTCAGTCGTTTTTTCGCTAATCAACGGACGGATAATTATATCTCTGGGATCCTTTTTCATCCGCCAAACACCTCCTCAACCTGCTGCAGCGCATCCCTGCTCATAACCAGGTAGTTGTGGTTAAGGATATCCAACACATTCAACTGCCGGGCTAAGATAGTTTTTACTTTGGGCAGGTTACGGGCTGCCTTGATGACATTGATATCAGGCTGAGCGTTCACTACCAGCACTCCATCCTCCACTTTCAGGTGTTCCAGCAGGGCCACCATTTGCTTTGTTTTCGGAGCGTCGATCGCAAAGTCGTCAACAACGACTAATTTGCCTTCGTTGTACTTGTCGCTTAAAGCAGATTTAAGGGCGACGCGGCGCATCTTTTTAGGCACGGCCTTGTTATAATCGCGAGGTCTGGGACCGAAGGTCACTCCACCTCCGACCCATATGGGCGAATTAACACTGCCGTGGCGGGCTCGTCCTGTTCCTTTTTGCGGCCAGGGCTTGTCGCCGCCGCCTCTTACTTCGCTGCGATCTTTGCTCGAAGCCGTACCCTGCCGGCGTCTTGCCGCCTGCGAGACAGCCGTCTGATAGAGAGCTCCTTTATTCAACGGCGCCCCAAAAAGGCTGGCCTGGACTTCTATCTCGTCCACCTGCTCGCCGTCTTTATTGTAAAGCGATATTTTAGGCATATTGGGGGCATCTCCTTTCCTTTGGCTATCCGCTTACTTTCTTTTTAACCGCTTCTTTGACTTCCACCAGGCCGCCCCTGGGGCCGGGCACAGAACCTTTAACCAGCAAGATGTTTTTTTCACCGTCGGTTTCCACAACCGTCAGGTTCTGGACCGTGCGCCTCCAGGCGCCCATCCGGCCGGGAAGGGGCCGTCCTTTGAAAACCCGGGCTGCATCGACTGAGCCCAGGGAACCGGGACCGCGGTGATAGTGAGAACCGTGCGTTTTCGGGCCCCTGCTGAATCCCATTTTTTTAATGGAGCCGGCAAAACCCTTGCCCCGGGTCGTAGCGCTGATATCGACATAATCGCCGGCGGAAAAACTGTCCGCTTTTATTTCCTGTCCGGGACTGTAGGCACTGGCATCATCCACTCTGACTTCCCGTAAATATTTAAGGGGCTTAACACCGGCCTGTTTAAAATGCCCTTTCAGCGGACGGTTCACCCGGTTTTCTTTTTTATCAATAAACCCAAGCTGGATGCTGTTATAGCCATCTTTGTCCATGCTTTTAACCTGGACCACCCGGCACGGGCCAGCTTCCAGAACTGTTACCGGAATCACCCGGCCCTGCTCATCAAAGACCTGGGTCATTCCCACCTTGCGCGCCAATATTGTTTTAGCCATTATTTTAAGGCACCTCCCGTCTGTCGCTTAGAGCTTAATCTCAATGTCCACACCGGCGGGCAAATCAAGCCTCATCAAAGCATCGATCGTCTTTGGCGCCGGTTCAATAATATCGATCAGACGTTTATGAGTGCGCATTTCGAATTGCTCCCGGGAGTCTTTATATTTATGCGGCGCCCGAATAACCGTGTAAAGGCTTCTTTCTGTCGGTAAAGGCACAGGCCCGGCTACATCGGCTCCCGTGCGGCGCGCCGTCTCAACAATCTTACCGGCAGACTGGTCCAGCAATTGATGATCATAGGCTCTCAATCTGATCCTGATTTTTTGGTTGTCCATGGACAAATCCTCCTTATCGCCTGATTAAATCAGAGCTGCTCCGCAAAAATTCCCCGGCCTAACCCGCCGGCAACCTTTTGCTTCATCGCTAAATCATTATTATTATTTTTACTTAATAACCCCTGATCATTATTCATGAACACTGGTGACTACTCCGGCGCCGACGGTGCGGCCGCCTTCGCGGATAGCAAAGCGCACGCCCTCTTCGATGGCGATCGGGGTAATCAGCTCAATTTCCATATTCACATTG
>PWGD01000060.1 GCA_003554395.1 Syntrophomonadaceae bacterium | reverse complement strand
GCCTGATAATTTTTACCCGCTACCCCGAAGCAGGCCGGGTTAAAACCCGGCTTATACCGGCCCTGGGAGAAAAAGGAGCAGCAATTTTTCACCGGAAAATGGTCAAGCTAACTCTGGCCCAAACCAGGGCTTTCAGCGGGGAAGTTGAAGTGCATTTTTCAGGTGGCAGCCCTCAGCTCATGAAAGACTGGCTCGGTGAACAGCTGCGATACCGGAAACAAGCAGGGACTTGCCTGGGCGAGAAACTGCAATATGCCTTCACGGAAGCTTTTGCCGAGAATAAGCAAAAAGTAGTTGTAATCGGCACAGATTGTCCCGGACTGACAACAGAGCATATCAAGCAGGCATTTTACCTTCTTGATAGTTCAGATCTGGTCTTAGGCCCCGCTCAAGACGGTGGTTATTACCTGATCGGTTTAAAAAAGGTTGTCAAAGAACTATTCTCGGGCATTAAATGGGGCAGTGACCTTGTCTACAGGCAAACGTTAGCGGCTGCCAAAGGGGCCAGGCTGAGCCTGGCTGAGCTTGAAAAACTGGCAGATATTGATTGTCCCGCCGATCTGCCTTTCCTGGCAGCAATTAAAAAAAATGCAGGCCCGGCTCATTAAATACGGCCTAATTTGATTTTCCAAAATACCCAGAGGGCGTTAAAAAATAAAAATACCAGCAGCAGCAGCCATAAAGCTATGGGCCCACCCTGGCTATGCTGCAGCAAGGAAAGTATCAATCCGGCTGCTGCAGCAAATGACCAGATTATTTTTAAGTTTAGCATCCCCTGATAAGTCGCCACCGGCGCTTTATAGCTCAATAAAGATTCAATTCCAATCCCAAAGAGGGCTGCCGCCACCAGCCTGGACGCCACCGGATCAACGACCTGCCAGCCCAGGCTGCTTAGAAAATATACCGGTGCGAACATCAGCGGTATGGCAAATATAATATCAACCACGAAGTGAATTAGAAACCATTTTCTCAACGCCTGCGGAACTTCACTGCGTACAGCAGTCATTTGGTCCATCCGCCTTTTTTCAGGATTTATTCCATTTCTATCCGGTTCAATTCCTGTCCTTTTCCCTTGATGTCATCTATATTGTCCTGCTTAACATCTCCTTGGCTCAGCGGTATTCAGGGTTGGGATGATCGAAACGGCAGCCGGCAGCCCATTTGCTTCTCTGGTTACCGTGAGCGGCAATGCCGCCCTGATCTTTGAGCATTCGGGCCAGGTGCAGCAAATTCCAGGTCATAAAAGTGGTGTTGCGGTTGGTAAAATCATTTTCCGGTCCGCCTGAATCGGGATCGAGGTACGATGGGCCCGGCCCGATCGGACCCAGCCAGCCGGCGTCAGACTGGGGCGGAATCACATACCCGACATGCTGCAGCGAATAGAGAATGCCCATTCCACAATGTTTAACCCCGTCTTCGTTTCCAGTTACGAGGCATCCGCCGACCCGCCCGTAAAAAATGTACTGACCTTCATCGTTAACATCGCCGGAATGCCCGTAGAGCCGTTCAATGATCTTCTGGCAAACCGAGGTTTTTTCACCGAGCCAGATGGCCGTGCCTAAAACTAAAATGTCTGCCTCCAGCACTTTTCTGTATATTTGCGGCCAATCATCTTTATCCCAGCCGTGTTCGGTCATATCGGCGTAAACCCCGCTGGCGATATCATAATCAACAGCCCGGATTAATTCCACCGCCACCTTGTTTTTTTCCATAATGGCCTGTGAAACTTTAATCAAGCCCTCGGTGTGTGACAGCTCGGGGCTTTTTTTCAGGGTGCAGTTGATAAAAAGCGCCTTTAGATCGGAAAAATCCCACCTGCTGGTTTTGCACAATTCTTCCTGCTGCTGGTTAAGAATGTTTTCAGTCATGAAGATCATCCTTTCGTTTTAGTTTTAGTGAAGAAAACCGCCGGAAGAACGGTCTAGCTGATGATATCGTCCCCTACTATCTGGGCCTCGGCAAACAATTCCGAAGCTCCGCCGGTATGCCAGAAGAGGACCCGCTTGTTTCTCTCAATTTCACCGCTTTGCAGGTGACCCAGCAGAGCGGCAAAGGCTTTAGCTGAATAGACAGGCCCCACCAGGATGCTTTCTTCTAAAGCCAGCTCTTTAAGGGCGGAGCTCGATTCTTTAGAGGGAATTTCGTAGCCCGGCCCGGTGAAACGATCTTCGATCCGGAAGGAATCAGCTTCGATGGCCGCTTCCATTCCCAGCAGACCCAGGGCTTCTTCGGCCAGGGCGGCAGCCTTTTCCTTGTAGCCGGGTTTGACAAGGCCCACGTCTACGGGAATCAGCTCAAAATCTTCCCGCAGCAGTTCTTTACCGGCCAGGATTCCGGCCAGGGTTCCCCCCGATCCGGTGGCATGGTAAATATAATCGAAACCGGGGAGGTCGGGCTGGTGGCGGATTTGTTCGTTTAGTTCCATCAGGGCCTGCACATAGCCCAGCGAACCGGTGGCGTTGGCGCCGCCGGTCGGGATCTCGTAACAGCTGAACCCTTCCGCTTCCAGCTCCTGCATCCGGCCTGAGGCCGCGCTGCGGGCCTTTTCCATCGCTTCACCGGCATCGCCTGAAGGGCAGGGCTCGATATGGATCTCGGCGTCCATGACCCGGTCCAGCAGCAGGTTGCCCAGCGGCCTTCCTTCCCCGGAAGGAACCACCGCCACCAGGTAGAGGATCGCTTTCAAACCCACTTTACGGCAGGCAATGGCGGTCTGCATGGCATGGTTGGACTGGGTGGCCCCGTAGGTAATTACATAATCCTTGCCCTCCTGTTTGGCCTTACCCAGGAGGTACTCCAGTTTCCTGGTCTTGTTACCCCCAAAGATGCTCGGTCCGGTCAGATCGTCCCTCTTGATCCAAAGCTCTGCCTGGTAGCGCTCAGAGATGTTATTTAACCTGTGCAGGGGGGTAGGGAAAAACCCCAGGGATATTCTCGGGATATTATCAAACAAAGCCCTGGCCTTTTCCAGCCGCTCATTGCTTTCCACCATCAATCACACCTTTCTTTTTTATGCTCTGCCCTGGTTTTCTTATAAGACCCGGCCCAGAGCAAAACCTTGACAAGGCCTGGATTGTAAAACCAGTCCTAATAATGTGAATTGTAAATTATTTCTACGGCAGCGGGAAAATACCTGCCCCTAAATGAAATAGCAGTAAGGATCAAAGCAGTTGGTATGTAGCAAGGGGACGGGGTAATTGCTACAGAGGTTGCGCAAGAGGACGGATTACTCGATGCGACATCTTTTGAATCACAACTGCAAAACTGGTCATGAAGTAAGGCTTAAAGATTTTGACTATTAGAGGTCTCGGAGTGGCTTTAAAAACAACACCGGGATTTTTTAGACTTCTTCTTACCTTATATTAATATGATATGATACCAGGTAGAATCTTAAATGGATCGGAAGTGATCTGACTCAAAGTAAAAGTTTTGAACCCAGCACATCTCTTAAGGAAAGGAGCCGGAAAATGCGTTTTATAGTCGGCAAAGATATTTTTACAAAGTTTCCTGATTTTTGCGTGGGAGTGGTCGTGGGGGAAGGAATATACCGTAAAGAGCCGGTGGAAAAAATCCAGCAGTTTTTGCAGACTTCAGTCCAGGAAACCCACCGGCTCCTTCAAGAGGGCAGCCTGAAGGAAAGGCCGGAAATCGCCGTCTGGAGGGAAGCTTTCCGGAGCCTTGATATCAACCCCAATAAATACCCTTCTTCCATAGAAGCCCTGTTAAAGCGGGTGTCCAAAAAACCCGAGTTTCCCAGCATCAATAACGTAGTGGACCTGGTAAATGCCCTGTCCATAAAGCATATGGTCCCCATGGGAGCCCATGACCTGGATCAATTGGCAGGGAATATAGAGATCCGCTTTTCTCGGGAGGGGGACCTTTTTACTGCTTTTGGCAGCGATACGACCGAAGAGGTTCCTCCCGGTGAACCGGTTTACAGCGATGATCTGGAAGTGCGAACCCGGATCTGGATCTGGCGCCAGGGAGAAAAGGCTAAAACCACCCCCGATTCAACCCGCATATTTTTCCCCCTAGACGGTTTCCAGGGGGTCACCCGGGACCGGGTCATCACGGCGAGAGACGAATTAAAAGATAAGCTGGAACAGCTTTTGCAGGCCCGCTGTCGCAGCTACCTGGTGGAAGCAGATAATCCGGAGGTTGATCTGGAAAGTTAGTTTACAATGAAGGAAAAGCCGCACCGCTATAATTCGCAGCTTTAGTGGGGAGGATTGGTTCTTACTTCACCATCACACTGCAAGAATGCGTTTTCTAGACAGCGTGGAACCGGTTAGTTAGGAGTATTTCTCCAGGGCTTTTGTAAAATTAGTCTAAAACCGGTTTAAAATCTGCTTCCTGGCGTCAAATCATTTCCTCAAAAGTTTCCTTCTTAAGAAATAAATGTCCTATTGTTCAGATACCACATTGCTAACATCAATTCTATGCTTATTAAATCATTATCTTGAAGATATTAGATATTTGGCCAGCAATCAACGGTGGTGAAGCAGGAAGCCTATAAGGCGTAGCAACCCCTCCGTCCCCCGCGCTGCGGGGCAATACTTACCCGCGCTACCCTCCCGTTTTGCATCACACCCAGGGGTGCCGGCCGCTTATTCCCATGTCCTTGCGGATCTGGAGCAGCTTCTCCACTTCCCGGGGCGGCAATTCCTGTTCTCCGCCCAGCAGGCGGGCATATATGCTCATCTGGGCGAAATGCTCAATGATTTCCATTTTGAGCAGGGCGTTAAAGAGATCAGGGCCCACGGTCAAAGCTCCATGGTTTTCCATTAATACCGCGTCATGATTTGACAGGTAATGCTTGACGCTGGCGGAGATCTCATCTGTCGAGGGGGTGGTGTATTTGGCAAGGGGCACAGCTCCCAAAGTGATTATGACCTCCGGCAGCACCGGCTTGTCAAGGGGTTTTCCCGCTGCGGCAAAGGCTGTTGCCGCAGGGGGATGGGCATGGAGTACCGCATGGGTATCGGGACGATGCCTGTAAACCCCCAGGTGCATCTTCAGTTCAGAAGAGGGCTCCAGTTCACCGGCAACTTTGTTGCCATGAAGATCTACCTTGACAATCATCTCCGGCTCCATAAAACCTTTGCTGACCCCGGTCGGGGTGCAGAGTATTTCATTGTCGCAAATTCGAACCGTGATATTGCCGTCGTTGGCGGCAACGAATCCCTTCATATAAAGGCGCCTGCCCACCTCGATAAAGTCTTTTTTGGCCTGTTCTTCTGATATCAAATCGGTCACTCCTCAAAAAGCTTTTTTACGCTTACCTAATTTATTCTGCATATTATCAAATATTGCTGCAAAAAGCCAACTTTTTTTAGCCGCAGCAGAGGCCGGAGTGCCTGCGATCGGGGGATCGGAGTTTTCTTATTGCAAGTAACTGGGATTCTTGATATGATGAGGTAGTAATCCAGGTCGAGAGGAGCATAATAATGGTTTATGCCAGAAAGATCACCCCCACCGTTCGCGGCCAGATTACTATTCCCAAACCCGTACGCCAAGAGCTGGGCATCACGCCACAGACAAAGCTTAAAATTTATGTGGAAAATAACCGGATCATCATAGAACCGGTTTCACCCCTCGGCCTTCTTTTTGAGGATCTGGAACATGAAGCAAGAGCCAGGGGCTATACCGAGGAGGATTTGAGCGGGGAGATTGAAACTTTGAGAGAAAAAATGAACAAAGAGCTCTACCGATGATTAGAATAATGCTTGATACGTACACATTAATTGCGGGCATGGTCTTTGGGGGCAATGAACGTAAACTGCTTCATGACATCTACCTCAATAAGGCAATCCTCATTGTCAATGAATATGTGGTCCTGGAAACAAAAGCTATTTTGAAACAGAGATTCCCCGGCTTTGAGAAACTCTTTGATGACCTGCTGCAGCTCCTTCAGGTAGAAGCAACCCCCATGCCCTCCCAAGAATCAGTCGAGGAGGCCCGGGAAATAATCAGAGATCCTAAAGATGCGATCGCTTTAGCCGCAGCCATGGCAGCAAAGCCGGACCTTTTTGTCAGCGGGGACCTGGACTTTCATACCTCTGATGTGAAATTGCTTATAAATGTAATGCACGTTAAAGAAGCTATTGCTTTAGTTAATTATCAACGCTAAAGGCCTTATACCTGGTCTTTTCCGCATCTAGAGCGCCGGCACCCTGCAGCAGTGCTCTGCCCCCCCCTTTTTCCCTCCAGTCAGCATTTGCTTATTACCTGCTTGTTGTTTGCTATCTGTTACATAAATTAACCTTCTTTTTAAGCCCCGTTATCCATTGCCAGGCCCTATTATTGGAGGCCGCCCTGCAGCTTTTCCATGAGCGTCGAATTAAACCTTTTCAAGTCTTTTCTTATTTTTCCTGTCTACAAAAATCTGTTTTTGTGATATTATTATCTCGCTGTTAAAGTGGTCTCAACACTTCAGTCCAAAAACAAAAGTATCATTATAATGATTCTCCAGTAAAGGAACGATTCACTTGAAGGTAAGCGGATCAGGTAAATATCATATAGCCATAGACCAAGGCGGGCTTAGTGAAGCTTTGTCTTCCAAGCTTTTCAAGATACTCGAGAACCTGATGGCCATGAAAAATATCCATCACGCATTGATGGCCATTGAAACAGGCGACCGTTCCACTTTCTGGTCCGCTTCAGCCGGCTCTGCAGATGCGGATAAAACCCCCCTTCAACCGTATACGCCGTTTATGGTTGCCAGCATTACCAAGACTTTTATTGCCACTGCAATTTTAAAGTTACAGGAAGAAGGTTGTCTTGATATCTGGCGTCCTGCCGCCGATTATCTCCCCCCTGAGCTGATCGAAGACCTACATATTCTAAAGGGCACCGATTATTCCCGGCGGATTACCATATACAACCTGCTCAGCCATACTTCGGGCCTTCCTGACTACATCGAAGAACGGCCCAGGGGTGGAATCTCCCTGGTTGAAAAAATACTCAAGGAAGGTGATACTTCCTTTTCAACCGAGTTTTGTATCAATTTAGCCCGGGAATCGCTAAAGCCGCATTTTCCGCCCCAGGACCCAGAAGCAAAAAAACCTGTTGCCCGCTACTCTGACACTAACTACCGTTTATTGATAGCTATTATCGAAAAAATGACCGGAAAGGATCAGCAGAAAGCATTTGAGGAATTGTTATTTAAGCCCCTTGAATTGAAATACAGCTACCTGCCTGGAGAATCTCCTTTAGAACCGGTAGATAAGCATACAACCCTGTGGTTTAAAGACCAGCCTCTTGACATTCCCCTTGCCCTAAGATCTTTTGGGGATTTTTACAGCACCACGAAAGATCTAATAAGATTTATGCGGGCCCTGGTTGAAGGAAATGTTTTCAAGGATCCTGCTGTATTTTCTCTGATGCAGAAGCGCTGGAACCGGTTTGGGTTTTCCCTAGACCCGGCCCGGCTGCGTTCACCGGGCTGGCCGATAGAATACGGGTTAGGTCTAATGCGCTTTCAATTGCCGCCCATTTTTACATCATTCAAACCCATCCCCGCCGTGATCGGCCACACCGGTTCCACCGGGACCTGGTTATTTTACTGCCCGGACCTTGATTTGTATCTGGCCGGCTGTTTAGACCAGGTTACCGCCGGTGCGGTTCCGTACCGGGTTGTTCCAATAATACTGAAGCAGGTAATTTCTATGCTGCCTGATTATTAATATTGCAAAATGGAGTTCTTTGGAGCAGCTTTACCCTGTTCCTGCCACTTTAAAATACATCCGCTATTAATCCCTTTAATTTAATAGGGATAAACTAAATTTCAGGGAGGAATCATGAATTTAGACCACCTGCTGGGCAGGCATATCGTGCCCGATGCTCTGATGCGGTTTGCCGTGCGCCGTATTCTAAAAAACAAGCTCAAGAAAGAAACAATCACCGATATTGAGGAGCACCTGGCCTATATTGACGCTTTTGTTGCAAACCTCAAGCAACAGCCCATAGCTGTTAACACTCCTGATGCCAACTGGCAGCATTATGAATTGCCTCCGACATTTTTCGAAACGGTGCTGGGCCACCGTTTAAAATACAGCTGTGGTTACTGGCCGGAGGAGATCTCCGGGCCTGAGCTTTCCCGTCACCTGGACCGGGCAGAAGAGGAAATGCTTGCCCTGACCTGCGAGCGGGCTGAACTTTCCGGCGGACAGGAGATCCTGGAACTGGGCTGCGGCTGGGGAACACTGTGCCTTTATGCCGCAGAAAAATATCCTTCCAGCCGGATTACTGCTATTTCCAATTCCCGCTCCCAAATCGAATACATTAGAACCCGGGCCGTAGAAAAAGGCCTGGTCAACCTGATGGTCCAGGCGGCTGATATCAATGATTTTGAAGCCGGGCAAAAATATGACCGTGTTGTATCGGTGGAAATGTTTGAGCATATGCGCAACTATGAGGCCCTGATGAAAAAAGTGGCCTCTTTTATCAAACCGGGCGGAAAGCTTTTCGTGCACATCTTTTCCCACCGTAGCCACCCCTTCCTCTATGAAAATCGCTCGGAGCGGGACTGGATGACCCGCTATTTCTTCCTGGGCGGAACCATGCCCAGCCAGGATCTTTTACATTACTTTACCGGAGCGCTGCACCTTGAAAAACAGTGGGCCCTGTCGGGCAGTCATTACCAGAAAACTCTGGAAGCCTGGCTGCAAAAAATGGATCGCCAGAAAGATGTGATCATGCCGATTTTCCATCAAACATACGGCCCTGAAGAAGCAGGAAAGTGGTGGAACTACTGGCGGCTTTTCTTTCTTTCCTGCGCTGAATTTTTCGGTTTCCGGGACGGCAATGAATGGTTTATAAGCCACTACCGGTTTGTGCTGCCCTCTTAGGATTTTGACCGGAGGTAGCGTAGCGGGCCTGGTGCGGGGAATAAACGTGTAGCATAGGCGTAGCATAGGGACGGGCGTAGCATAGGGACGGCGTAATTGCTACCAAACGAAGTGCATAGCGGGCGAAGCGAAGGAACCCCATACTTGTTCACACAATGTCCTGAAATCATTTTAACTTGAATGGGGCTAAAGAATTACAGGCAAATTTTTATGTAGCAACACCTCCGTCCCTCTGCTACAGGGTCAGATTGGGCCCGGCTTAGCAAGCTGTGCTTCTCTTAAAGGGGGCGATCGGCAAGAATTACTTTGCGGTTTTCTTTTTCGTAGGTCCAGATTTTAACCTTGTAAACCGGTTCGATATTTTCGGGCTGCAGTACCTCCCGGCCTCCGGCGGCAAAAACCCGGCCTTCCTCGAGCAAAACCAGCTTCTCGCAATACCTGGCGGCAAGGTTTAAATCGTGGACAGCAACCACAGAAGATGTTCCCTGTTTAGATAGATTTTCAAGTATATCCATTACTTCCAGCTGATGCTTCAAGTCGAGGTAGCTGGTCGGTTCATCTAGCAGCAGCACCTGGGGCTCCTGGGCAATGGCCCTGGCAATGATTACCTTCTGCCTTTCCCCGCCACTGATAGAGCCGATGTCCCGCATGGCAATATCCTGCAGCTTAAGGATTTCAATGATTTCCGTAACCTTTTCCCTGTCTTTTTTTGATGGCTTCCAGTTCAAAAAGGGCTTCCGCCCCATTAATATGGCATCAAACACGTCTACCGGAAAGCGGTTTTCTTCTCTTTGGGCCACATAGCCGAGTACCCTGGCCAGTTCAGGCATGGGGAAACGGTTTATTTCTTTTCCGTCCAGGTAAATCGAACCGCCTTTGGGTTTTAAGATCCTGTCGATGCATTTAAGCAGGGTGCTTTTACCGGAACCGTTGGGGCCGATAATGCCCAGGATTTCGCCTTCTTTTAGCTCCAGATCCACCTCTTTCAGGACGGGCCTGCTGTTGTAACTGAAAGTAAGGCCGTTGACAGTTATTTTCACCAGTAACTCCTCCCTTTAACGACCAGGTAAATAAACAGGGGAGCTCCCAGGAAAGAGGTCAGGATGCCGACCGGCAAGACGACAGGAGCAATGATGGTCCTGGCCAGGGTGTCCGCGCCAAGCAGCAGCAGGCCGCCGGCCAAAGCGGAGAGGGGAACCAGGTAGATTTCATTGCCTCCGACAAAACGGCGAACTATGTGGGGGATAACCAGGCCCACAAAACCGATAATACCGATAAAAGAGACAATAACCGCCGTTAAGAGCGATGAGATGAGCATGCCGAAAAGCCTGACCTGATTCACGTTAACGCCCAGGCTTTTGGCCGTTTCATCTCCGGCTTTGAATGTATTATAGTTCCAACTGTTATAAATAAAGTATATGATGGCCGGTATAGTAACGACCGCGATCACGGCCAGGTCGTTCCACCCGGTTTTCCCCACATCGCCAAAAGTCCAGAAGACGATCGCGGCAATCCTGACCTGATCAGAGAAGTACTGGATCAAAGTGGTCCCGGCGGTAAAAAGAGAGCCGAGGGCCACCCCGGTTAAGATCATGGTTTCAGGCGTAGCGCCTTTCAATTGGGCCAGCATCAGGATAACCGCGGTGGCAATCAATGAGCTGAGAAAAGCGCAGACAGTAACCAGGTAGGGGTTACTGATCATGATAGAGGCTTCCGCCGCGCTGGAAGTCATGACCCCTGCGCCGAGAAAGCCGAGGGCAACAGCGGCTCCAAATGCAGCAGCGCTCGAAATACCAAGTGTAAAAGGTGAACCGAGTGGATTTCTCAAGATACTCTGCATGGCGGCTCCGGCCACCGAAAGGCCGGCCCCTGCTGCTACGGCAGTGATGATGCGGGGCACCCGGATGTTCCAGATCACGTTAAATGCGGTAAGATCCGCTTCCCTGAGCAGGAGAATATTCACCACATCCGATACGGGAAGGCTGTAAGAACCGACCGAAAGGGCATAGAGGATGGCAATAACCAGCAGTCCAAAAAAAACAAAACCAAGAGCTATTTTAAAATAGACGCTTTTTTGGT
>PWGD01000021.1 GCA_003554395.1 Syntrophomonadaceae bacterium | reverse complement strand
GGGAGCTTTATAAAAATGATGTATACAAAAGCCAATATCACAGTAGATGAAACCATTATTCAGGAAAATACTGGATATGAACCGGCTAAATTACCTGCAGATCTAGAAAATGAGTACTGTGAAGTACAAACAGAAAACCTGAACTTTTATTATGGATCTGTACAGGCTTTATTTAATGTTTCGGTGAAGATTCAGGAAAAAGGGGTAGCCGCCTTAATCGGTCCCTCGGGGTGCGGCAAATCTACTTTCTTAAGAGTGCTCAATCGCATGAATGATTTAATTCCGGGAACCAGGCTGGAGGGTAAGGTCTCTATTCACGGTGAGAACATATATGCCCCGAATACCGATGTAGTAAATCTTCGAAAAAAAGTAGGCATGGTTTTTCAGCATCCGAATCCTTTCCCGAAGAGTATTTTTGACAACATCGCTTATGGTCCACGGATTGACGGTTTAAAAAACAAGACTGTTTTAACTGAAATTGTAGAAACCAGCCTGAAAGGCGCGGCGCTGTGGGAGGAAGTTAAGGACCGCCTGAATGAACCGGCTTTAGCCCTGTCCGGAGGGCAGCAGCAGCGGCTCTGTATTGCCCGGGCCCTGGCGGTTAAACCGCGCATTCTGCTCATGGATGAACCGACATCAGCCATCGACCCGATTGCCACCCAGCGCATTGAAGACTTAGTCAGGGACCTTTGTAAAGATTATACCATCATCATAGTCACCCATAACATGCAGCAGGCTGCCCGCATTTCTGACAATACCGGGTTTTTCCTGCAGGGAGAGATGATTGAATGGGGCCAGACTTCCCGGATATTTACCAACCCCCAGGATAAACGGACAGAAGACTATATTACCGGACGTTTTGGGTAGGATGCAAGGCAAGATCTTTATTCTGAAGGAGAGAAAAGCAATGAACAGGTCAGAAACCGGCGATCACAAGGTCGTCTTTGCCGAAAAAATGAGCTGGCTCCAGGATCATTTGCAATTTATGGGCAGCCTCGTGGAAGAAGCTATCGGCCGCTCCATCGAGGCTTTAAAAAAACAGGATATGGACCTGGCCCGGGCTGTTATAGCCGGCGACGACAGGATTGATCAGCTGGAACAGGAAATCGAAGAAAAATGCCTGGAGGTGATTGCCACCCAGCAGCCCATGGCCAAAGATCTGCGCCGGGTAGCTACCCTTTTTAAAATGATTAACGACCTGGAACGGATGGCCGATTATGCCACCAGCATTTCCAAAATTACCCTCCGGATAGCAGATCAGCCATTTATTAAGCCCCTGGTTGACATTCCCCGCATGGCTGTATTAAGTCAGAAAATGGTCAAGCAGTCGCTGGATGCCTATGTGCGAGAGGACGTTGAAATGGCGGTAGAAGTAGGAACAGATGATGATGAAGTGGATAAGCTCTTTGGACAGATTTTTAGAGAACTGCTAACCATCATGATGGAAAACCCCAAAACCATCACCCAGGCCACCCATCTTCTATTTGTCGGCCGCTGGCTGGAGCGAATCTCCGATCACGCCACTAATATTGCCGAAGAAGTGATTTTTTTGGTTACAGGTGAAAAGAGGAACCTGAATTAATAGCTGGAAAGAGGTGGATGATGAAAAAGAAGAAAGTGCTTTTCCTGTGCACGGGCAATTCAGCACGCAGCCAGATGGCCGAAGCTTTTTTGCGGCATTATGCCGGCAATATTTATGAAGCAAACAGCGCCGGGCTGGATCCCCAGGGCATCCATCCCCTGACAAAAATGGTTATGAAAGAAGCAGGAATAAGTATGGATGGACAGTATTCCAAACATATAAAAGACTACCTGGGCAGAGAAAATTTCAGCTACCTTATTACAGTGTGTTCAAGCGCTGAAGATAATTGCCCTTCTACATTTCCGGGAATAAGTCAAAGGATCAGATGGCATTTTGATGATCCTGCCGCGTCGGAAGGCAAAGAAGAAGATAAACTAAATAAATTTCGGCAGGCGCGGGATCAGATCGAAAAACAGGTTAAACTGTGGATTAGTAATGAGGACCTGATAGAAAGCAGCCTTAAGTTTAATATGATTTAAACATAACTGTAATAATGCGGTAACGTAGATCAGGCATAATGAATATAACCCCCTCATTAATATAGATTTGGCGGCGCAACCGAGGCTGTTGCGCCGCTTTTTTTGGGGATTCCACCGCTAGGTGGGGTCTATGAAGCACCAGTTTCGATCTTATTTTAAATCCATAGCCCCGGCCATTAAAGGATTGATTTTGTAAAACTTTTCCTTCAGGTAAACCTATCCCTACAAATAGACTTATTAAACATAACCAGTTGAAAAAAAATTGAAAAAATGCTTGACATGGGGAAACCGGTTTCCTATAATATATATAACCCGTAAAAGTTGGTGACCCATGGCGGCAACAATTAAACAGGTGGCTGAAATAGCAGGGGTTTCCAAGGCAACCGTTTCGCGTGTGCTGAACGATTCCAAGCCGGTGCGTCCTGAAACGCGGGAACGGGTGCTTCAGGCTATTAAGGCGCTGGATTTTCAACCGAATTCAACCGCCAGAAGCCTGGTTTTCAAAAAGAGCAGGACTATCGGGGTCGTTATCACCGACATTGCCAATCTTTTTGTCTCGGTCCTGGTCAAGGGAATTGAGAAGATCGCCTTTAATCATGGCTATAACATAATTATATGCAACTCCCACGGTTCTGCCGAAAAAGAGATCGAACTGCTGCTGATGCTTCATAACAAGCAAGTGGACGGTATCGTATTTTTAACTTCCCGCTTGAAGAAAGAACACAAGTCCTTTTTGAGAGAAGCCTCAGTCCCGATCTCCCTGGTCAATGTCAGCTATGATGAAAGCAACCTGGTCGGCATTCGCATCGATAACAGCAAAGCGGCTTATGATATTACCTCTTACTTCCTCAAGAAAGGCTTTACCCGGGGGGGCATGATCCGGGCGCCCCTTGAAGATCAATATACCGGCCAGGAAAGGTTTGATGGTTACCGGCAGGCCCTGCAGGATCACGGGGTGCCTTTTAATGAGGACTTTGTAAAAACCGGAACCCTCGATGCGCGGGATGGTTACCGGATTGGGCGGGAAATTATAAAGGAAAATTTAAACCTGGAAGCTCTGTTTGTAGCTTGCGATTTGATGGCCTTCGGTACGATGAAGGCCATTTTTGATCAGGGGCTAAAAATTCCCGATGATATTGAAGTGGCCGGTTTTGATGATGTGCCCATGTCTTCTTACTACCATCCCTCACTGACAACCGTCCGCCAGCCGATAGATAAAATGGGCCGTTTGGCCGCAGAAATGGTCATTAATTTGATCGAAGGAAAAAAGATTGATCAGTGGGAGATCGTTCTGCCCCACGAAATTGTCCTCAGGGACAGTACTGCCAAAGATGCTTATAAACCGCTGCCGACACCGGAGTAAGTCTATTTTTGGCTGTTCAAAACTCGCAAGCAGGTCCAGGCCGAGTAAATTTAAATTTGAAAAGGAGGGGAACAGGTGACTTCAAATCATGATAACGCTTCTTCCAAGAGTAAGGTTTCATCGCCCAAGGTCAAAATGTCAAACCTGGCAAAAAGAGAAGAAAGGCTCGCGTTCAGGCTACTATTACCCGCCCTGCTCATTATTGCCATCATCGCCTTTTATCCATTGGCCCAGGTTTTTTACACCAGTTTTACTGATCGTGTTTTTGCCAGTGGCCAGGAAACCAATTTTATCGGCTTTGACAATTATCAGCAACTGCTCAGCGTCCATATTACCACCCTGGATCCGGTGATCGATGAAGCGACCGGCGAAATAATGATCGATCCGGAAACGGGCCAGAAGGTATATGAAAGGCCGCTGGATGTTTTGCCCCGCGAACCGAGCCGCTACCGGGAATTTAATCAGTTCAGCCTGTTTGGCAATCGCTATGTGGTGGGGGCGACTGACCCCAGTTTTATTCAATCAGTTTCCAACACGATAACTTTTACCGTAGTGTCGGTGTTTTTGGAGCTTGTCCTGGGTTTAGCCATCGCCCTGGTGGTTAACAGTAAATTTAGGTTCAGGGGGTCCATGCGCGCAGCTATGCTCGTGCCCTGGGCAGTAATCACGGTTGTTTCCGCCAGGATGTGGGAGTGGATGCTGGCCCCAAGCCGGATAGGGATGTTCAATGCTTTATTTGACTGGATGGGGGTGATCGACAGCCCCATTGCTTTTCTGGCCTCCGGCACTTACCAGCTTCCGGCCATGATCGCTGTTGACGTTTGGAAAACAACACCTTTTATGGCACTGCTGCTGCTGGCCGGCCTGCAGATTATGCCCGAGGACATTTTTGAAGCGGCTGAAATTGACGGAGCCGGGAAAATCAGGCAGTTTATAACCATCACCCTGCCCCTGTTAAAACCGGCCATCGTCGTAGCTTTAATTTTCCGGACCCTCGATGCCCTGCGGGTTTTTGATATCTTCCAGGTCATGCTGGGCCAGAGCCAGTATTCCATGGCCAGTTATAACTATTTCCAACTGATCGGTAACCGAAATATGGGCCTTGCTTCGGCCATCGGGGTTATCATTTTTATCCTCATATTTCTGTTTGCCATATCCTATATTAAGATGCTGGGAGTTGATCAGGAATGAAAAAAAGCTCCGGAACTTTTGGTGTGCTGAAACGATTTGGTTTTAACTTTATGATTATTTTTATCCTTGTCTACTTATTGTTCCCATTTTATTGGGCGGTCAACTCTTCGCTGAAAACCGAGTCACAGCTTTTCATGGCACCGGCCACGGCGATTCCCCGGGACCCGGCCACATTGGAGTTTTCGCCAACCATGCAAAACTATTCTGCCGTTCTCAGGGACGGCCAGTTTTTACGGGGCCTGGCCAACAGCTCTATCGTAGCGACTTCCACTACCGTTTTGGCTTTGATCGCCGGTTCTTTTGCCGCCTTTGCCCTGGGGAAACTCCGTTTCCGCGGACGAAGGCCCGCCCTCTACCTGATTTTAGCCATGACCATGTTTCCCCAGGTAACGGTCCTGACCGGACTTTACGCGGTCATAACTGCCCTGGGGCTCTCGGCCAGGGTCAGTATGATTTTTGCCTATATGATCTTTACCCTGCCTTTTACAACCTGGGTGCTCACTTCTTTCTTTAAGGAGCTGCCCGATGCTTTGATGGAATCGGCCCAGGTGGACGGGGCTACGACTTTTCAAACCTTTAAAAGCATTTTGCTGCCCCTGACCGCCCCGGCCCTGGTTACCACCGGGCTGCTGGCTTTCATTGCCGCCTGGAACGAGTACCTTTTTGCCTTGACTTTTACTTCTATTGACCCTACGGCCCGGACTGTCCCGGTAGCGATCGCCTATTTTGCCGGGGCGGTGGCCCGCCAGGAACCATTTGGAGAAATCATGGCTGCAGCCAGCCTGGTTACAGTACCCCTGGTGGTCCTGGTGCTAATTTTCCAGCGCCGCATTGTGACGGGGTTACCGGCCGGAGCGGTCAAGGGATGATATTACTGGCGTGCTGAAGTTAATTTATTGACGGGAGGGATGCCTGCATAGAGTTGGCTGTTTTTTCCAATCACTGCTTATAATTAAAGAGGAGGAATAAAAATGCTAAAAAGAAAATGGTTACTTGGTGTTGCTCTGCTGCTGGTTTTGAGCCTGGTTTTGGCTGCCGGTTGTGGAGAAGCGGAAGAAGTAGTTGATGATGACGATGAAATTGTGATTACCGTGGCTGCCGGTGCTGTGGGCATGGAGCTGGAGCTGACCCGGGATTTGGCGGAAATGTACAGCGCTGAAAATGAAGGAGTCAGGGTTGAAGTGCTCGATACTCCGGACATGGTCGAAGACCGCCTGGGACTATACCTGCAGTTTTTTGAAGCAGGCAGTTCCGAAGTCGATGTTTATCAGATTGACGTAATCTGGCCCGGAGACCTGGCTGAGCACTTTGTCGATCTCTATGAACACGGAGCCGATGAAGTAGCCGGCGATCACTTCCCGGCCATTGTCGAAAACAATACCGTTGACGGCAGGCTGGTCGGCATCCCCTGGTTCACCGACGCCGGTTTGCTTTACTACCGCACCGACCTGCTGGAGAAATACGATCTCGATCCTCCGGCAACCTGGGATGATTTGGAAGAAGCAGCCCAGATTATCCAGGATGGCGAACGGGCCGAAAACCCCGATTTCTGGGGCTTTGTCTGGCAGGGAAGGGCCTATGAAGGCCTGACCTGCGATGCTTTGGAATGGATTGCCTCCAACGACGGAGGGACAATTATCAGCCCGGAAGGCGTAATTACCATCAATAATCCCAACGCTATCGAGATTGTTGATCAGGCTGCCGGCTGGGTGGGCACCATCTCTCCCGACGGTGTAACCACTATGGCCGAAGAAGAATCACGGGCCGTATGGCATGCCGGTAATGCCGCCTTTATGCGCAACTGGCCCTATGCTTATGCAACCAGCCAGGCTGATGACAGCCCTGTAAAGGACCTTTTTGATGTATCGCCCCTGCCGGCGGGCAGAAGCGGAGCCGGGGCGGCCACCCTCGGCGGCTGGCAGCTTGCTGTTAGCCAGTACAGCGAGAATCCCGAGATTGCTGCTGATGTCGCCCTTTACATGGCTTCTTACGAAGGGCAGAAATACAGGGCGGTTGAAGGGACCTTTAACCCGACCATCATGGATCTCTACGAAGATGCCGAAGTCCTGGAAGCGGCGCCTTTCTTTGGCAGCCTTTATGATGTTTTCATCAATGCCGTGGCCCGTCCCTCGACGGTAACCGCACCGCAGTACTCGGCTGTATCGGAGCTGTTTTACAATGCCGTGTATGATGTATTGATCGGTGATACAAACGCTGCCGATGCTTTCGAGGAACTGGAAATCGACCTGATGGATCTGACCGGTTTTGATGCTGAGTAAGCGGCTATGCCTTAATTAAGAGTTGCAGCAAGGCTCTTGCCCGGGGCCTGGAGGCCCCGGGCAAGAGAATTCTCAAGCCGGCACCGGGACAAAGATATTGATCGGAAACCGACTTTATATTAAGGGGCCTGATTTCTCATTGTGAAGCAGCTAAAACATAAACGCCCTCCTGTTTACCCGGGTGACCGCTGGATCATAGCAGAAAATGATTTTTCCCCGGCAAATAATCTTTTGAGCGAAACTATATTTGCCCTGGGAAACGGTTATATCGGGATCCGGGGCAGTTTTGAAGAAGGGTTGGAAGGTAGCGGGTGCAGATCTATAGACGGTATTTACCTGAACGGCTTCTATGAGTCGGTGCCCATCCCCCACGCTGAAACGGGATATGGTTATGCGCTCAATACGCAGACTATGCTCAATGTAACCAATAGCAAGATCATAGAGTTGGACCTGGAAGATGAGCGCTTTAGCCTGGTCGCCGGCACAATTTTAAACTACCATCGCTTTTTGGATATGAAAACCGGCTGCCTGGTCAGAAATGTGGTCTGGAGATCGCCGGGGGGCAAAGAAATCGAGATTGAAGTGAAAAGATTGGTGCCCTTTGCGCACCGGCACCTGCTGGCCTTTGAATACCGGCTTAAAGCCTTAAACTTTTCCGGTAGGGTCAACATCCGCTCCTCCATGGACGGAGATGTAGACAATCATACTCATGAGGAAGAAGATCCCCGTTTTTCTGCCACCCTGGGGGGACTCGGCCTTTCTGTAACCGGGATCATGGCCCGGGAAGAACCGCTTGTTATGCTCCAGGAAACAAAGCGTTCCGGGCTGCAGCTGGCCTGTGCCATGGATCACCGGCTTTCGGGCGTGCCGATGGTCTTTAAGGAAGTAGAACAGGATCAGCATAGGATCACCGTCAGTTACCACCTGGAATTAAAGCAAGAAGCCAGCGCCTGTCTCGAAAAATATGCGGCCTATTACACCTCCCTGGATCATCCGGCCCCGGATTTGCCCGGACTCGCTTCAGAGATGGCCGTTAAGGGCCGGGAAATAGGGTTTGAGGCCCTGGTTGAGGAACAAAAAGAGCGCCTGGATAAGCTCTGGGATAAGGCGGTAATTGAGGTCAAAGGGGATCTTTTCCAGGAGCAGGGCCTGCGCTTTAACATTTTTCACCTTTTCCAGGCTGCCGGCAGCAACGGCAGGACCGGGATCGGAGCCAAGGGGCTAACCAGCGAAGGTTATGACGGGCATTATTTTTGGGATACCGAAATATATATGATTCCCTTCTATGCGGCCCTGATGCCTGAAGAAGCACGCAAACTCCTGGCCTACCGCTACAGTATCCTTGATCATGCCCGCAGCAGGGCCCGGATGCTCGATCATCCCAGGGGAGCGCTCTATCCCTGGCGTACAATAGCCGGAGAAGAGGGATCTTCCTATTATCCGGCCGGAACGGCCCAGTACCCCATCAATGCCGCCGTGGCTTATGCCGTTAACAAGTATGTGGAAATGACCGGCGATTACTCATTGATGCTGGAAGGCGGGGCGGAGATTGTATTTGAAACCGCCCGCCTGTGGGAAGATTTAGGGACTTATATTCCCCGGAAAGGCCACCTGTTTTGCTATAATGAGGTTACAGGGCCCGATGAATATACAGCCCTGGTCAACAACAATTTTTACACCAACCTGATGGCCCAGTGGCACCTTGATTATGCCTGCGCCACCGCCCGCAGGCTAAAAAAGGATTTTCCTGATCATTATAGGAGGCTGACCGAAAAGATTAAGCTGGGTGAAGAAGAACTCCAGGCCTGGCAGCAGGCTGCGGAGAATATGTTTATTCCCTATGACGAAGCCTTAAAGATTCATCCCCAGGACGATGGTTTCCTGGACAAGGAAGTGTGGGACTTTACGGCCACGCCGGCCGACAGGTATCCTTTGCTCTTACATTACCATCCGCTGGTTATATACCGTTACCAGGTCTGTAAACAGCCCGATGTTATCCTGGCCCACTTTTTGCTTTCCGATCGTTACAGCCTGAAGCAGAAGCGCCGGGATTACAACTATTATGAGCCGATTACCACCCATGATTCGTCTTTGTCTCCAGCCATTTTCGGGGTAATGGCTTCTGAACTGGGATATTATAAAGATGCGGAATACTTTTTTGACATAACGGCCAGGCTTGACCTGGACAATATTTTGCAGGACACCCCCTTTGGGGTGCACATGGCCAATATGGCCGGATCCTGGATGAATTTGGTTTATGGATTTGCCGGGATGAGAACCACCAATGGTAAGCTGAGCTTTAAACCGTACCTGCCTCAAAGCTGGCAGGGCTACCGGTTTGGCATAATTTTTCAGAATAACCGGCTGGCAGTCGCGGTTGAAGATGATAAAGCTATATACAGCCTGCTCGAAGGAGACATCCTCACTTTCCGGCACCGGGGACAGGATCTTAAAATTTCAGGGGGAGAAAAGGTTGTCGTTTCGCTTAATTAATAATATAAGAAAGTTAAAGGGGTGGATGCTATGGCCAGTTTAAATTTGGTTGACATTAACAAGGTTTTCCCCAATGGTTTTGTAGCTGTAAAAGATGTGAATTTTCAAATTGAGGACAAGGAGTTTATTGTTTTGGTCGGGCCTTCGGGCTGCGGAAAATCGACCGTTTTGCGGATGATTGCCGGCCTGGAGGAAATAACCTCCGGAGAGCTTTATATCGACGATGAACTGGTAAACGATGTTTCGCCAAAAGACCGTGATATAGCCATGGTTTTTCAGAACTATGCCCTCTACCCGCATATGTCCATCTTCGATAATATGGCTTACGGCCTGAAGCTGCGCAAGATGCCGAAAGAAGAAATCAAGAAAAGCGTCGAAAATGCGGCCAGCATCCTGGGCCTGCAAGATCTCCTGGACCGGAAGCCCAAACAACTATCCGGTGGGCAGAGGCAGCGGGTGGCCCTGGGCAGGGCCATTGTCCGGGATCCAAAGGTGTTTTTGATGGATGAACCTCTTTCCAACCTTGATGCCAAGCTGAGAGTGCAAACCAGGGCGGAATTAAGCAAACTGCACCTGCGCCTGGCTACCACTTTTATCTATGTGACCCACGACCAGACCGAGGCTATGACCATGGGAACAAGAATTGTGGTCCTTAAAGACGGCCTGGTCCAGCAAATTGCCGATCCGACAACACTTTACAAGGATCCTATCAATCAGTTTGTGGCCGGTTTTATCGGATCGCCGCAGATGAATTTTATCGAGGCCGGCCTGAGCGATAGCAACGGCAAGGTTTCGGTCGACTTTAAGGGCGGCAGAGTAGAGCTTAAACCGGAAATGGTCACCAGCCTGAAAAACAATGACCGGCTCGGGGAAAAGGATGTTATCCTGGGAATCAGGCCGGAACACCTGGATGTAACCAGGGCTGATGGAGAGGAAGATAATGTGGCTACCGTTGAGGTTACTGAGCTTTTAGGTTCTGAAACCTACCTGTTTTTAGACCTGAACGGGAATACGATCATTGCCAGGGTGGATCCCACCCTCAATATCCAGGTTCATGACAGGGTTAAAGTTTTATTCCAGGTAGAAAACGTGCATCTTTTCGATCGCGAAACCGAGGCAGCGCTTTTTTATGAAGCAAAATAAAGGGGGCTTAAAAGCTGACCCCAAACCCGCGTTGAAAAATATCAAGGCTTTCATTTTTGACCTGGATGGGGTGTTAACCGATACTGCGGAGTACCATTACCTGGGCTGGAAGCGCCTGGCGGAAGAGGAAGGTCTGCCTTTTAACCGGCAGGATAACGAAAAACTGCGGGGCGTATCCAGGCGTGCTTCTTTGGAGCTGGTCCTAAAGGGGCGGAAGCTGCCTGAAGAAAAGATGCAGGAGCTTATGGATCGTAAAAACGGTTACTACCGCCGGTCTATTGAGTCAATCACGGCACAGGATCTGCTTCCGGGCGCAGAAAAGCTGCTGCAGCAATTGAAGGAGCTGGGATTTAAGCTGGCCCTGGCTTCAGGCAGCAAAAATGCCCCCCTGGTCGTGGATCGCCTCGGCATTGCTTCTTATTTTGACGCTTTTGCCCACGGCGGCAGCGTGGAAAAATCCAAGCCGGCCCCCGATCTATTTCT
>PWGD01000088.1 GCA_003554395.1 Syntrophomonadaceae bacterium | reverse complement strand
TTCCAATACCTGCCCTGTCGAGGAAGAGAAGGTAGCTGTCTGTGGTAACGGCAAAACCGGGAGGGATCCTGATCCCTTTATTGATCATTTCCCCCAGGTTGGCATTTTTGCCGCCGACCCTGTTTAAGAAACTTTTGTTAATTTCACTATAATCAAGGACATAATCCATTATAATCAACACCTTTCTCCTGCTTTAACCGGCAGAACAAGTATTTTTCCCGGAGCACCAAAGGCTTCTAATATAAAAAAGCTGCAGGTTTAGTCCGCCTTTTTGATGATCTCCACTGTGCCTTCATCACCGTTAACCTTGATCAGGTCTCCTGTTTTTATGACCGAGGTGGCTATGCCGGTTCCGGTTACTGATGGCACACCGTATTCCCTGCTTACAATGGCCGCATGGGAAGTCAATCCGCCGATATCGGTTACCGCAGCCTTAACCCTTGATAAAGCCGGGGCCCAGGAAGGGTTGGTGCTGGGGCAGACCATTATTTCACCGGCCTCCAGTTCATCCAAATGCTCGGCCTTTTTAAGGACCCGGGCGACACCTTCAGCAAGACCGGCCGAGGCGGCAAATCCCTTAATTTCGGTAACCTTGTCCGGTTCAACAGTGGTTCCTTTCAGCCATTCATCTACTTTGTCAGTGGTAACACCCCACAGCATTACCGTAAAGGGCTCGGCAACCTCTGACGGGGCCGGACCCAGCGCCGGAGAAGGTGACCAGTTGGCCGCCGCGTCCAGTATTTTTTTACGCTTTTCTGCCTTCTCCGACCATTTCATCATGGGGATGTCTTCGCCGAGGGACCATGAGGTAGTTACGTCTTCAATGAGGGTGGGGACCTCCAGCCTGTTGAACATAAAAATATCATCCGCTTCACGGATCGCCCCGAATTTGGCGATCACAGCGCCTATTTCCCTCATTTTATCGAACCAGATGGTATGGAACCAGTGCTCAACCCAGAACAGGTGGTCTTCAGCATACTTGTAAATAGTCCGGCAATCATTGTAGGCATTGAAGAACGTAGTTCTGTCTTCTTCGCTCGTAATTAGCTTGCTGTACTCGGCAACCAGTTTATCCCTGGCTTCGCTGATCTCTTCATAAGCCCTCTCAATCCGCTCGCCGCGGTCCAGTCTTTCCAGGTAGTTTTTAATATAATTAAAGGGAATGTCCAGCTTGTTGATCCAGCTGCCCTCGTAGTGATACCATCCGCTTCCGCAGGAGATATAAAACCACGGTTTTTTGAGAGCCTCCATTTCCTGGAGCCATCTTTTCCCCTCGTCAAACTTTTTCAGTTCCTCCATCTTTTCTGCTGCCGGAGCTTCCTTTTTCAGAACATCGCTTGCCCGGGGATAAGCATGAGCCAGCCTGGACAGCTTGCAGAGCTCCTCTTCCGGGCGGAACATGGATACTTCCGCCCCGGCCACCATTTTACTGATGGCGCTGTCGCTGATGTCAGGGAACAATTTTTTGGCTACATCAAAAAACATCAGGTAGTAGAGGTAAGTGAGGTTTAAATAATTAAAGTGATACTGCCAGCCTTTATACATGCAGTTAACAGCCTGATCAAAAGCTTCTATGAGTTCATAAGAGGGAGCATAACCCTTGAAGGGGTTGGGAAAGACATCTTCGGCGGGGAGGTACTTGGGCAGCTCTTCCGGGACATAAATCGCTTCCAATTCTCCACCGAGCGCTTGCAGCCGGGTCAACCATTCCTGCCAGAGCTGTTCATAGTTTTCTACCGGGTAATGAGCACGAGCCTGGAACAGCTCGGCTTTTTCCTTGATTATTTCTTCCGGCGGCGGTTCGATTGCGCAGATGTACTGGTAGCAGCCAACCATGCGGTGGGCGACTCCCTGGGCAGGCGGAATGCAGAATATGCGAGTGGTGTGTTGAGAAAGAGAAATCTGCCAGGCCTGCTGGAAAATCTGGTCCAGGGGCGGCATCGGGTAGGGGGCGTGAATTTTATCCAGATACCAGAACTCTTTTTTTTCCCAATCTTTTCGGTCTTCACCGAAGAGAAAGTGGGGAGGATACATTTCTTCCCAACCCTCCAACTCCGGCGGAATTTCCTCGGCAACGTATTGATGAGGATCTGGAAATTGTTTATCGCTGGCCATCATTTTTCCTCCTTATGAGTTGATACAAAGAAACAAAACCTCTCTATGGCTGGAAACTTTTTTAACCGGATGACATACCCCCTTAAAAATCTTTTCCCGGGGTGCTTGGGCCCGGTGTAGAAATAAAAAATCCTGTTGTTAAAGCAAAAAAACAACAAATGCTTCTATATCCTAAACATTGAAATAAAGGCGATCATCTTTATCTGAACCAGGAAATTTCAATTTTACTGGGGCAGCATACTTAAGTGAATTATTCCATGATCAGTTAGTGTCTGGTTTGCCTAAAATTATTATATAAATACAATATTTTGTCAAGAGAGAAAATAAATTATTTTGTTATATAGCTGAATATAAACAGTTTTGTATTTTTCTTAGAATAGTCATAGTAATTTCAATTCTATTGACTTTGGCACTATTTTTTGTTAAGATTTATTAAATCTTGACCAAAAGAGGATATAGGAAGCCCCCTCATTACTATTAATATGCAGTTCTTTACTATTATGATCAGGAGGTTTAAATGATGGACCTTAGGGATTTTATCGAGAAGTGTGAAGAAATCGGTGAATTGAAGCGGATTAAAGTTGAGGTAGATTGGGACCTGGAGATTTCCCATATTTCCAAGCTCAACGAGGAGAAGGGGGGCCCGGCTCTGGTTTTTGAAAATGTGAAAGGGTACAGTTCACCCGTTTTAACCGGCGCTTTTGGAACCTCCAGGCGCCTTTCTATTGCCATGGGTATGAAGGAAACCTTTTCAATGTGTGATCTTTCTAAAGAATGGATGAAGTTTTCCCTGGGCGAAGTAATCCCTGCCCGGGAAACCTCGACAGGGCCGGTACTGGAAAATATTGATGATGTGGACTCGGTAAACCTGGAAAAATTTCCGGTGCCTAAATTTTACCCCCTGGACGGGGGCCGCTATATTGGCACGGCGGTTTTCCTGGTCATAAAGGATCCGGAGTCGGGGAAAATAAATCTCGGTACTTACCGCATGCAAATGCTTGACAACAAGCGATGCGGCGTCCAGATTCTGCCCGGCAAACGGGGAGAAAGGATTTTAAAGAAATATAAAAAGATGGGCAAAAAAATGCCGGCGGCGGCGGTGATTGGCTGCGACCCGCTGCTGTTTATGGCCGGAGCCCTGCAGCAGGAAGGTGTCAGCCAGTATGATGTTGTCGGATCTATCCGTGGAGAACCGGTCGAGTTTATTGTCAGCGATTTTAGCGGGCTGCCTATTCCTGCCACGGCCGAGATTGTCCTGGAAGGTGAGATTGATCCTGATAACTTCCAACCCGAAGGGCCTTTTGGCGAGTATACCGGCTATTATACGGATGAAATTGACAAAGTTATCAAGAAGCCCTGCCTGGAAGTCAAGCGCGTCCTCCATCGCAACAATGCTCACTTGTGGGCTACATCCGTAGGCCGTCCCGTAACTGATATCCATATGCTGCTGGCTTTTACCCGCAATGCTTCCCTGTGGTCCGATCTGGAGAATATGCGTATTCCCGGCATACAATCTGTTTATATTCCCCCCGAATCTGCAGGACGTTTCTGGGCCATTGCCTCGGTAAAGCAGAGCTATCCCGGCCATTCCGCCCAGGTTGCCAATGCGATCATTGCCAGCACTACCGGAAGCTATGGCATAAAAGGGGTGATTGTTGTCGATGATGATATTAAGGCAGACGATATAGGCAGGGTTTTGTGGGCCATGTCTGTTCGCTATGACCCCGTGCGCGACACAGAATTAATCAAACGGGGGCGCTCTACTCCTTTAGATCCCTCTTTAGACCCCGCCTCCAACAAACTGATTACTTCCCGTATTTTAATTGACGCCACAACCCCTTATGAATGGGAAAATAAACCCAGAGAAATTGTCCTGGAAGAAGAAGTGCTTAAAAAAGTCCAGTCCCGCTGGCAGGAGTATGGATTTTAAAAGGCTGGCTGTCCTCGGGCGGTCTGCAGAAAAGGCAAGCCGAAAACTTCAAAAAAGGAGGAAATACAGTGTCGTTTGGTAAAAACTGGGAAGATGCGGTTGAGAGGGCAAAAAAAGTAAAACTGGTAATTTTTGATGTCCATGGAGTCCTGACAGACAATACGGTCCTGTACAACGAAGAAGGTGGCCGCCTGAGGGCCTTCTGCCATGAAGACGGCTTCGGAAGCAACGCTTTGATGTTTTGTGGTATTGAGGTTGCCATAATTACCCGTAAGTCGAAGACTGTGGCTGCCCGGATGCAGGATATTGGCGTTAAGCGCTATTATGAAACCAAGGAGAAGATCCAGCAGTATGAAAAATTAATGGAGGAATTAAGTATTACCGATGATCAGGTTTGTTATGTTGGTGATGAGGTCATAGATCTCGGGGTGATGCGGCGGGTTGGATTTGCGGTTGCTCCCTCGGATGCGAAACCCCAGGCTTTGGAAGTGGCCCACTGGGTAACGGAGAAAGCGGGCGGAAAAGGGGTGGCCAGGGAACTGGCGGAAATGATCCTGGTTGCCCAGGACAAGTGGGATCAGTTTTGCGAAAAAGTAACCAGTAAAGGTTGGTAAAAATAAAGTCAAGAACCTTAAAATATGGAGGTGTGGATAAACTTGGTATTTAAGGATAATCGCGAGTTTATTGAGGCCCTGGAAAAAGCAGGTGAACTGGTCACCATCGAGCAGGAGGTGGACTGGGATCTGGAAGCAGGGGCCATCGTTCGTAAGGTATGCGAAGAAAAAGCTCCTTCCCCCTTGATGAACAAAATAAAGGATTACCCGGGGCACCGCTACCTGGGAGCGCCCCTGACCAGTCACCGCAAACTGGCCCTGGCCATGGGCCTGGATCCGGACAGCAGTATCCCCGAAATTGCCGCAGAATATCTGAAAAGAACCAACCGTTCGCCCGTAGAACCGGTTTTGATCGAAAAGGAGCAGGCCCCCTGCAAAGAGAATATTATCATCGGCCCTGAGGCCGACCTTTTCAGCCTTCCCGGTCCCATGGTCCATGATGGGGACGGAGGGCGCTATCTTTGCACCTGGCATTTTGTGGTGACCAAAGATCCGGACAACGGCGATGTCAACTGGGGCATGTACCGCCAGATGGTATATGATCACAAGACCATGACCGGCCCTCTTTTACCTTTCTCTGATGGAGGAAAAGTATTTCACGGAAAGTACAAGCCCCGGGGAGAAGCCATGCCCTTTGCTACCGTGATCGGCCCCGACCCCCTCTCTGCGGTGGCTGCTTCAGCGCCTTCTCCGATCCCGGAAACGAAATTTACCGGAATGCTGATGGAACAGCCGGTGGAGCTGGTTAAATGCGAAACGGTGGATTTAGAAGTGCCTGCTCATGCAGAGATTGTTATAGAAGGTGAAATATTACCCGATGTATCCCTGGAAGAAGGGCCGTTCGGTGAATACACCGGCTACCGCACCTCTCCGCGGGACCTGCGCACAGTTTACCGGGTCAAAGCCATCACCTACCGCAATGATCCGATTACAACCATTTCCAATATGGGAGTCCCCACTGATGAAGGGCAGCTGCTACGGTCTTTCACCCTGGGGCTGGAAATGGATAAATTGCTGCGCAACCAGGGCATTCCCATCACCGGAGTTTATATGCTGCCCGAATCGACCCACCACCTGGTGGTGGTCGGCGTTAAAGCAATATACACTAATATTGCCACCCAGATTGCCCAGGCTGTTTTCGGCAGTAAACTGGGGCCCTGGTTCCATATGGTTCTGGTGGTGGACGATAAGACTGATATCTACAACGTTGATGAGATTATTCATGCCCTGTGCACCCGCTGCCATCCCATCAACGGGATCCACGTCTACCAGGGTGTGGGGACACCCCTCTATCCTTTCCTCAGCGCTGCTGAACGGAAAAAGTCAGTTGGCCCCAAGGTTCTCTTCGACTGCACTTTCCCCCTTGATTGGGATCCTTTCAGTGAGGTGCCAAGCCTGGTTTCCTTTAAGAATGTTTATCCAAAGGAAATACAGGATAAAGTCCTTAATAACTGGGAAAAATACGGATTTAAGCCCAGGTAAAATTTCTAGGAGGGATGGTTGATGTTTCATTACGATGTATTTGTAAACAGCCTTGCGGATCTGCCGGAAGAAAAAGAAGTGCAGCTGGCCCTAAGAGATCTGGCAGCGGGAACCCATAAATATTGTTATAAAAATGTTTCGGCTCTCGTTTCTGCTGATCAAGAAAAATATGAACATAAATTACAAATCCGCTTCGGCCGGGGGCAAGTTCATGAGATCCCCTATTCAATTAAGATTTTAAACCCAGTAGAAAGGATCCCGGAACGGTGGCTGTAGACTTGCGAAGTTTTCTCAACGTTTTATTAGAAGAAAACGAGCTGCTGGCAATTAAAGATGCCATCAAGCCGCAGTATGAAGTCACCGCTGTTTTAAGTAAAGTGCTGGCAGAGCAGGGAGGCCCGGCGGTCCTTTTTGAAAATGTGATTGGTTTCCCGGGCCAAAAAATTGTCGGCAATCTTCTGGCCAGCCGCCGTAAGCTGGCCCTGGCCCTGGGTTGTGACACTGCAGGACTGCGGGATGCTTACCTGGATAAACGCTTCAAAACCCTGGAACCGGAAATGGTCAGCGGTAATGTTCCCTGTCAGGAAGTAGTCTACACCGAAAATCTCGATCTGCCGGCCCTTTTGCCCGCCCCTATCTTTCATGCCGGGGATGCGGGCCCTTATCTTACGGCAGGTGTGCTCATGGCCAGGGATCCTGTTTCCGGGGTTTTAAACACCGGAATTCACAGGCTGCAATTAAAAGGCAAAAACAGGCTTGGAGTTTTCCTGGCCAGCCCCCCCCTGTCCGACTACTTCAAGCGGGCGGAACAGGACGGCAAAGCGCTGCCCGTGGCCGTCGCCCTGGGCCTGCATCCGGCGGAGTTAGTGGCGGCTGCGGTTACAATCAAGAAAGACCTCAAGAGCAAGGTTGATCTGGCCGGAGCAATGGCCGGCCGGCCGGTGCCTCTTGCTCCTGCTACAAGCGTTGACCTGTCCATCCCGGCCCTGGCGGAGATCATCCTTGAAGGCGAGATTCTGCCCGGGGTCAGGGAAGAAGAAGGGCCTTTTGGTGAAAGCACCGGATATTATTTCCAGGCTCAAAGTCCGGTCATTGAGGTCCGGGCTGTAACCTGCCGGCGGGAACCGATCCTTTCTGTAATCATGCCCTGGGGAATGGAAACGGAGGTTATCCTTTCTGCTTTCAGCGGCGCCGAGTTGTGGCAGGAATTAAACCGCCTCATCCCGGAAGTGCTGGAAGTGGCTTTTCTTCCCGGCGCCCTTACTTTTCAGGGTGTGATCAAGGTGGCTCCCAAGCTTTCCAACCGTGAAATCCGTCGTTTAATCCACCTCGCTTTAAACCTGGACCGGCGCTTAAAACACGTGGTGGTAGTTGACGAGGATATCGATATCCATAATCCCCGGGAAGTGCTCTGGGCCCTGGCTACCCGCTTCCAGGGAACAAAAGATCTGGTCTGCCTTCCCGGGCTGGAAGGCTACAGCATCGATCCATCAGTAAAAAACGGAGAAACGGCCAAGATAGGGTTTGATGCCACCACTTCCCCTGATGGCCCCGGCAGTCCACGCTACCGTCGTTTGATGTTTACAGAAGAAGCGGCACTGCGCGCTGAAGAAATATTGCAAAGGAGGAAGCAATAGCTTGAGACTGATTATCGGCATCTCAGGAGCAACCGGTTCAATTTACGGTATTAGAACCCTTGAAGTATTGAACGATTTGGGCATAGAGAGCCATCTTGTAACTACCGAGGTGGCGAAAAAAAATATCGAAATGGAGACACCATACGCCGTCAGGCAGGTTGAAAAACTGGCCACCGAGGTCCATCATATTTGTAATATGGCCGCTTCAATTTCCAGTGGTTCTTTTTATACAGACGGCATGATTATCGCGCCCTGTTCTATAAAAAGTCTCTCCGGGGTGGCCAATTCTTTTAATCAGAACCTTTTAATCAGGGCCGCTGATGTAACCTTGAAGGAGAAAAGGAAGCTGGTGATGGTCGTCAGAGAGACCCCGCTGCACATGGGGCACCTGCAGTTGATGGCCAGGGTGGCTGAAATGGGCGGCGTTATTTTGCCCCCCATGCCTGCTTTTTATCATCGTCCGCAGACAATAGATGATCTGATCAACCAGACGGTGGGGAAAGTGCTGGATCAGTTCCAGATCAACCATAACCTTTTTAACCGCTGGCATGGTATGTAACTTGAGATCATCTCATGGCGGGGTTTTCAATTGTCAACGCGCAGCGCTATTTATTTACTGACTACGGTGGAAGGAAGTGCATTGATGGAAGTCAAAAGCAGTGACCGCTACTGGAATCCCGTCCTGGAAACGCTGCCCCGGGAAAAGCTGCGGTCGTTACAGTTTAAAAAATTTAAACGGATTGTGGAGTGGGGTTACAACAATTCCAAAATGTACCGCCGGCTTTACGATCAAGCTGGTTTCCAGCCCGATGATTTGCAGAGCTGGGACGACGTCGCCAAGGTTCCCACCCTGCAAAAGGAAGATTACCGGACCGCGCAGGCCAAAGAACCCTGGCCTTATGGAGAGAGCCTCTGCGTGCCTCTGGAAAAAGTGACTGAGTACCACCAGACCAGTGGGACCACCGGTCAGCCTGTTTACCAGCCGGACACCTGGGAGGACTGGGAGTGGTGGAACGAGTGCTGGGCTTATATTTTATGGGCTCAGGGCTTCAGGAATACCGACCGGGTCTTTATACCCTTCGGTTATAATGTTTTTATTGCCTACTGGGCGGGGCATTATGCCTGCGAGAAAGTGGGCTGCGAGGTTGTGCCCGGGGGGGTCCTTAATACCGAAGAACGGCTCTTGAAAATGAAAGAAATCAGGGCCACTGCTTTTATGGCTACCCCCACCTACGTGCTCGGTATGGCAGACAGCTGCCGGGAATTGCTCAAGATGGATCCCCGGGAGCTTAATATTAAAAGAATCCTCTGTGCGGGTGAACCGGGGGCCAGTGTGCCCGCTACCAAGAGGCGGATGGAAGAGGCCTGGGGCGCCGAAGTTTACGATCATGTCGGGGCCACCGAAATTGGCGGTTGGGCATATGAATGCACCTCTCGGCCGGGAGGAGTTCATGTCAACGAAGCTTTTTTCCTTGTTGAGCTGGTTGATCTGGAAAACGGGCGGCTCATCGAGGAGCCCGAACGGCCGGGCAAGATTATCATAACTGCCTTTGACCGTCATGCCCAGCCCTGCATCCGCTTTGATTCCAAGGACGTGGGAATGTGGGGAGAACCGTGCGGGTGCGGACGAACTTTCAGGGTCCTAAAAGGAGGAGTCCAGGGACGTGTAGATCACATTACCAAGGTAAAAGGGGTCCTATTCAGTCCCGTTTCGGTGGAAGAAGTGGTCCGCAGCATCTCAGAACTGGGAGATGAATATGAACTCGTGCTCACCAAAAAAGGAGATATGGACGTGGCCACCCTTAAGGTTGAACTGGTACCGGGATCCGGTGCTGACAGGACTATTGTTCTCCAGGAATTATCCAGGCTGCTTCGCTTGAAAACAGGTCTTTCTTACCATATTGAGTTTCATGAGCATGGAACCCTGCCCCGGTACCTGGTCAAGGCGTCCCGCTTTAAAGATTTGCGAAAGTAGGTGTTAAAAATGCTTGCTGAGAAAGATAAACTTAATGAAATAGCCGCTATCATAGCTGAGCTGAGGGAAAAAACGGAACGTTTAAAGAAATTATCCGGCGGTATGCAGTGTATTGATAGAAACTGCGAGCGTATTCTGGCCGGGGTCCTGATGTTGGAGCTCAATTTCACTGATGCCTATGAATTTTTGGATTAATATTTTGGATCGGACGGGACGACTTTGCCATGAATTCATAGTTGTAGGGTTACAATCAACTTAACTGCGGCAGGATAGTCACCCTTATTTCTGATCAAAGCGGGAGGGATGTTCGGCCTGTGAAATTAATCACCTTAGATTGGGAAGGGACTCTGGTAGATTTTCAATGGAACCTGGAAGAAGCGGTAGATGAAACCACCCGGATGCTGCTGGCAAAAAATATCCCCCAAGAGGTTTTGATCGGCCTTGATTATGCGGCTATCTACAACCTGGTCCGGGAAATGAGCCCCCGGTGGGGTTTCAGGAACGGATCTCTTCTGGCCCTGGTAGATGAAATATACGATCGTTATGACCTGGAGGCGGCTTCCCGCTGGGTTCCGGCCCCGGATCTAGACCAAACCCTGGCTGCTCTAGAAGATTTTGAGCTGGCCCTGGTTTCCAATATAGGGCGCAGTTGTGTTAAACAAATGCTGGATCGATTGGATCTTCATGATCGCTTCGGAATGGTTATAACCAGAAATGACGTCAGTTTTTTAAAACCTTCCCCCGAAGGTATAATTAAGGCAATGTCCTGGGCCGGGGTAGATAAAAATGAAACTATTCATATTGGAGACAGCCTTTCGGATCTTTATGCTGCCAGAAATGCCGGGGTAAAAAGCGGAATATTGCTGGGTGGCCAAAGCAAGCCTGAAGAACTGCTCCCTGAAAAGCCTGATCTGGTTCTTGATAAACTAAGCGATCTTCCCGCCGCCCTCACGGTATTATAATTTCACAAACCTCCTGGTCCCCAGGAGTTATCGGGAACCACCCGGCCCGTTATGGTGGTCAGGTAGAGGGGTTTTAATTGAAAATGGGAGATCAGGACTGATTATTGCTGATCATCTGCCTCTTTATCTCCCATGATATTCATTAATTCTTCATCAAAGATTTCATCGGTGGCCTCGCCGATGATTTTTTGTATGTCCTGCAGAAGAACCAGGGCTTTGTATTCTGCCTGTAAAAAATTTTTTGCCACCATATTCATGTTTACCACTTCAAGTAGTTTTTCCAATCTTTCTTCTTGTT
>PWGD01000080.1 GCA_003554395.1 Syntrophomonadaceae bacterium | reverse complement strand
TTATGCAAATTATCCCAATATGAGCAGGATAGCCGCTCTAAATTAGAGAAGCAGTCGGCAACCAAAAACTAAGGAGGAGTTTAAGATGAAGAGATTATTGACGCTGTTTGCAGTCGTGTTGCTCATGTTTGGTTCGCTGGCGATGGTAGGCTGTGATACCCCTGAGGAAATTGATGACTTTGAAGAACCGGTAGAAGAGGAAGAGCTTTAGCACCTTAACAAGATGGACGGTTGTTAGTTCAGGAAAACCTGATCGGCCAAGCAGCTGATGTTGACGTGGCGAAGCCGGAATTAAGAAGGTGCCGGGCAGGGCAAAAAATCCCCGCCCGGCACCTTTATTTTTATATAGCCGGGATAATTTACGATCAAATACAGGAATTGACCTTTAAAATGCGAACAATATTAGATAAGGGAGTGAGCTTGATGAGCGAACGGATCCTGGTAATCGATGATGATGAAAATGTGTGCGATCTAGTCAGGATCGCCTTTGAAGCGGAAGGTTTTTCGGTGGATGCCGCTTTGGATGGTGAAGAGGGGATGAAAAAAATTGAAGCAGGAGATTATGCCGTTATCCTGCTTGATATCATGCTCCCTGAAAAAGACGGGTGGGACATTTGCCGCCAAATCAGGAGCAGTGAATTTAAAAGCGTGCCCGTCATTATGCTGACGGCCCGGAGTGAGGAAGTGGACCGGGTTTTAGGTTTGGAACTGGGCGCCGATGATTATATTACCAAACCATTCAGTCCCCGGGAGATGGTGGCCAGGGTAAAAGCGCTGCTCCGCCGGACTGAAGATTATAACAGGGCCCATGAGAAGGTGGAATATGGGGACCTGGAAATAGACTTGCATAAATATACTGCCCGGATAAGGGGAAAAGAATTAGATTTTACCCCGAAAGAACTGGATTTGCTGATTCTGCTTGCCCAAAATGCCGGCAAACCTTTTACCCGAAAAGAACTGCTGAAAACTGTCTGGGGATTTGACAACCCGGCCGGCAGTACCCGCACTATAGATGAACATGTTAAACGACTTCGCAGTAAAATCCATCAATATGATCAGAAGCACAGTTACATACATACCGTGTGGGGAATCGGTTATAAGTTTGAGGTGAAGTAAGATGCTTAAATTTCCCCGCAAACCGAAGACTCTTTTTGGCAGGTTAATGCTTTCCCACCTGCTGATCGTAGCGCTGAGTTTAATTGTCATCGGCATTTTCCTGACCTACCTGATCGAAGATTATTTTTTTAGCGCCCGGGAATGGGAGCTTGCTGCTCAGGCCCAGGATGCCGCTTACCTGATTGGTGAAGATTTGATTGAAAATGATCTTGAAGGGGTCAAAAAAACAGCCGAAACCCTTGCTTACTCCATGAACGCCAAAATCAGGGTTCTTAATTACAATCGTACCAATTTATTAACCTTTGATCCCGAGCAGCCTGAAAATGATGGCGGCCCGGAAGAGGGTGAGGGTATAGGCCTGGAAGAAAGAGAAATAGAACATATTTTTAAAGGAAACATGCTTTCGAAAAAAGTTTATGGCCCTGTCCTGCAGAGGCTCCTGGTTGCCGCCCCGGTTACCTATGAGGATTTAGGGCTTGAAATTGAAAATGAGGATCAAGAGCAACCGGCGGTTATCGGAGCGGTTACTTTAAGTGTGCCCCTGCGCGGAATTGAAGAAACGATAGCCCATATCAGCCGCCTGGTCCTCTATTCCGGCGCTGTCGGCGTGGTTTTTGCCGCCCTGCTGTCTTTTTCCCTGTCAAAGACATTAACCCGGCCCCTGCAAAAAATAAACCGTGCCGCCCTGGATATGGCTGCCGGTAATTTTAAATACAAGATTGAAGAAGAGCGGGATGATGAAATTGGAGGCTTAATCAAAACCTTCAATTATTCAGTGGAACAGGGGGAAAAATATCTGGAGGAACAAAAACGCCTGGAAATGCTTCGCCGCAACCTGGTTGCCAATGTTTCCCACGAATTGAAAGCGCCCCTGGCTTCTGTCCGCGGCTATTCCGAGCTGATGCTGGATGGACATATCCCAGAGCATAACAAAGAAAAATACCTAAAAACTATCCTCGATAATACTGTCCACTTAAGCCGCCTGGTTGATGACCTTTTAACCCTTTCCCACCTTGAAAGCGGGCAGTTGTCCCTGGAAAGAAGAGCAATATCCGTCGGGGACCTGGCCCGGTGGAGTGTTGAAAGTGTCGCTCCCCGCGGTGAAGCCAAAGGTGTTAAGCTCAGCCTGGAACTGGAGCCTTCTCTACCTGTTATATATGCCGATCGCCACCGCCTTCATGAGGTGCTGGTAAATCTTCTCGATAACGCTATCGAGTACACTGACAGCGGAGGAGTAGTGGTTTTGATGGTAAGAGCCCGAAATTCGCAGCTGATCATAGAAGTAAAAGATACGGGGCGGGGGATACCGGAGGAAGAACTGCCCTTTATTTTTGAACGTTTTTACAAAGTAGATAAATCGAGGCGCCGCAGTGAAAAAGGATCCGGCCTGGGGTTGGCCATTGCCAAGGAGCTGGTCGAACTGCATAGTGGGGAGATCGAGGTGGAGAGCAAGGTCGGCGAAGGCAGCATTTTTAGAATATATTTGCCGCTGGAAAGATAAAATAAGGCTGTTTGGTTCCTCGGGCCAGGGGTAGTTAAAATAATATATTTTTTCAGTAATGAATAGAGGATTTATTTACAGGACGTCGAAGAATAATTAAGGATAGATACGTAAAATTGAATAACATGCGGATGAACCCGGTGGGAGAGTTCCGATTAACGGACGCCGAAGGTGCAACCTGCCGCCTGGCGGGTGGCGGGGAAACTCTCAGGCTTCAGTACCATCGGAGGACGTGCCTCTGGAGAGCGCCCGTTTAAGGCGGGACCCCGACGGGGAAAGCCCTTTAATTGCCAGGTAAAGGTCGCAATCTCTCAGGTTATAAGGACAGGGAAAAGCCATTAGGCATTCTCTGTCCTTTTAAATGTGCCGTTTAAAATAATAAAAGAAAGGAGGTTAGTATAGTGATGGATGAACCAAAGAAAACGCCATTTTACGACAAGCATGTCGCACTGAACGGAAAAATCATCGATTACCACGGTTGGCTTTTACCGGTGCAGTTTCCCCAGGGCCTGGTCGAAGAAGTCCATGATACCCGCAAGCGGGCCACTATTTTCGATGTGTCCCACATGGGGGAAGTTACTGTAGAAGGCAAGGAGGCCGAAGCTTACCTGCAAAAAATCCTGACCAACGATATTTCCAAACTTAAAGACGGCGCCATAATTTACAGTCCGGTTTGCTACCCCGATGGAGGAGTAGTCGACGATATCCTTGTTTACCGGATCAACAGTGAAAAATATTTTCTGGTCGTTAATGCAGCCAATGCAGACAAGGATTATAAGTGGTTTGAGGAAAATGTTTTTGGAGATGTCAGGTTGCAAAATCGTTCGGCCGACTATGCTCAGATTGCTCTCCAGGGCCCGGACAGCAAAGAGATCCTGCAGGAGTTAACCGCCGCAGACCTGGACGGAATGAAGTTCTACCGCTTTCAGCCCGATGTGTCGGTGGCGGGAGTAAACTCGATTGTTTCAAGGACCGGTTATACCGGTGAGGACGGTTTTGAGGTTTACTGCAAGAACGACGGAGCTTCGGCCCTTTGGGACGCAGTGTGGGAAGCCGGTCAGAAAAAGGATCTGCGCCCGGCCGGTCTTGGCTCCCGGGACGTCCTGCGGCTGGAAGCATCACTTCCCCTTTACGGCCATGAGCTTAGCAAAGACCTTACGCCTTTGCAGGCCGGTCTGGACCGATTTGTGGCTCTTGACAAAACAGTGCCTTTTAACGGCCAGGAAGCTTTGCAGAAACAAAAGCAGGAAGGGATTAACAGGAAACTGTTTGGCCTGGAAATGCTGGAACGTGGTGTACCGCGGGAAGGTTACCCGGTTAAAGCCGATCAAGAAGAAATTGGTTGGGTTAGCAGCGGATCTTACTCACCGACCCTTGACAAATTCATAGCGATGGCTTTTCTGGATCCGGAAGTAGCCAGGCAAAGTGAAGAAGTGCATGTTTTGATCCGGACCAGATCGTACCGGGCCAAAATAACCAAAATGCCATTTTACAGGAGGGATTAATAATGGATTACAAAGTTATCGATGGCCTGAAATACACCCGGCAGCATGAATGGGCCCGTCAGGAAAACGGCACCGCTGTCGTAGGCCTGTCCGATTATGCCCAGCATAAACTGGGGGAAATTGTGTTTGTAGAACTGCCTGATGTCGGCGCGGAAGTTGAAGCGGGAAAAAGCGCCGCGGTAATAGAATCGGTTAAAGCCGTGGCCGACCTCTATGCTCCTCTTGACGGTAAAGTTACCGAGGTTAATGAAGCATTGCTCGATCAGCCTGAAGTAATCAACCAGGATCCATATGGCGAAGGCTGGGTCTTTAAAGTTGAAATTAAAGACGCAAGCCAGCTGGAGGCCTTGATGGACAAGCCGGCCTACGAGGAGTTCATAATCAAGGAAGAAGAGGAGGAATAAATAATGGGAGGTAATCATTACCTGCCTCTTACCGACGAAGATCGGCGCGAGATGCTTAAAGTAATCGGTGTTGATTCTATTGATGATCTTTTCAGCGATATTCCTGCGGAAGTGCGCCTGAAAAGAGATCTGGATTTGCCGCCGGCCATGTCGGAATTGGAAGCAGTCAAGCATTTAAATTCCCTGGCAGCCAAAAATAAGCATTTAAACAGCTGCACTTCCTTTATGGGCGCCGGAGTTTATGACCATTTTATTCCGTCAGTGATCAAGCATATAACCGGAAGAAGTGAATTTTATACTTCATATACCCCTTACCAGCCGGAAATTAGCCAGGGAATTTTGCAAGCAATATTCGAGTATCAAACCATGATCTGCCAGTTAACAGGAATGGATGTAGCGAATGCTTCCATGTATGACGGAGGCACGGCTGTAGCTGAAGGGGCGGTAATGGGCTGTGGAGCTACCCGCCGTTCAAAAGCCCTGGTCTCAAAGTCTGTGAGCCCCTTTTACAGGGCTGTGCTGAAAAATTACTTTAACAGCAGGGGCCTGGAATTGGAAGAAATTCCTATTAAAGAGGGCTTTACCGATTTTTCTAAGCTGGAGGAAATGATAGACGACCAGGTTGCTTCGGTCATTTTGCAGCAGCCAAACTTCTTCGGGCTGGTTGAAGATTTGGATGGTGTGGCCGATCTGGTTCACAATCACAAGGCAGCCCTGGTTATGTCCGTGGATCCCCTTTCTCTGCCTGTATTGAAGGCACCGGCAGACTATGGCGCTGATATCGTGGTTGGAGAAGGGCAGGCCCTTGGTGTCCCGCCCTCATTCGGCGGACCCCTGCTGGGCATTATGGCTGCACGGAGCAAGTTTGTCAGGCAGCTGCCCGGGCGGATTGCAGGAGAAACAGTCGACAGCGAAGGCAACCGTGGTTTTGTCCTGACCCTGCAAACCAGGGAACAGCATATCAGGCGCGAAAAAGCATCTTCCAATATCTGCTCCAATGAGGCCCTGGTCGCTTTGGCTGCCGCGGTTTACATGGCCTCCATGGGGCCGCAGGGCATGCGGGAAGTTGCGGAGCAGTGTGCGCAGAAAGCTGCTTATGCCTTTGAAAAGATAACCGCTCTCGATGGTTTTGAAGCAGCTTTTAAAGGCCATAATTTCAAGGAATTTGCAGTTAAAGTGCCGGGCAAACCGGAAGATTTAAACCAAAAACTGCTTCAAAAGGATATCCTGGGTGGAGTAGACATTGCTCCTTTCTATCCTGAACTGGAGCAGACAATGCTTTTTGCTGTCACTGAGAAACGGACCCGCGAAGAAATCGATACCCTGGTCCGGGAACTGGAGGGATGGAAATGAGAAAAGCAAAAGCGTTGCTTTTTGAAATGGGACGTCCAGGGCGCCAGGGATATTCTTTGCCGTCCAATGATGTGCCTGAGAAGTCTTTAGAAGAGCTGCTGCCGAAAAAAATGCTGCGCCAGGAGCCGCTGGAACTGCCGGAGCTGTCGGAGGTGGAAGTTATTCGTCATTACACTGAATTATCCACCCGCAATTTCGGCGTCGATACCGGCTTTTACCCCCTGGGTTCCTGTACCATGAAGTATAATCCGAAAGTGAATGAAGATGTAGCAGCCCTTCCCGGCTTTGCCTTGATGCATCCCTGCCAACCGGAGGAAACAGTGCAGGGGGCGCTGGAGCTCTATTACAACATGGAGCAGCACTTAAAAGAGCTGACCGGGATGGATCGCTTTACCATGCAGCCTTCTGCCGGAGCCCATGGCGAATTGACCGGACTGATGGTCATCCAGGCTTATCACCGTAATAGGGGCGATCATGATCGTAACAAAGTGCTGATTCCTGTCACGGCTCACGGGACCAACCCGGCTACGGTTACCATGGCCGGTTATGAAGTAATCCAGATCCCGGCCGACGAAAGAGGCAACGTTGATCTTGAGGCCCTTAAAGAGGTTGTGGACGAGACTACCTCGGCTTTGATGTTGACAAACCCGAGCACGCTGGGTTTGTTCGAAGAAGAGATTGTTGAAATGGCCAAAGTTGTGCACGATGCCGGGGCCCTGCTCTATTATGACGGAGCCAACCTGAATGCCATTATGGGTTATGCCCGCCCCGGAGACATGGGCTTCGATGTAGTGCACCTCAACATCCACAAAACCCTTTCCACTCCGCACGGCGGAGGCGGACCGGGCAGCGGTCCGGTCGGGGTTAAGGAACGGCTGATTCCATATCTGCCTGTTCCGCTGGTCGATAAAAAAGAGGATCGGTTCTATTTTGATTACGATCTACCGGACAGCATCGGCAAGGTTCAGTCCTTCTACGGCAACTTCGGCGTTGTGGTCAAGGCCTATAATTATGTCTGCATGATGGGTGGAGCGGGCCTCAAGCAGGTTTCTACGGATGCCGTCCTTAATTCCAACTACCTTGCCAGCCTGCTCCAAAAAACTTACTTTATACCCTATGACCGGATCCGCAAGCATGAATTCGTGGTATCTGCCAAACCGGAGAAGAAAAAAGGAGCCGGTGCCGGCGATATAGCCAAGGCTTTGCTTGACCGGGGATTTCATCCGCCGACTGTATACTTCCCCCTGATTGTGGATGAAGCGCTGATGACAGAGCCAAACGATACGGAGAGTAAGGAGACCCTTGATGATTATGCCCGCGCTATGGAAGAAATAGCCAGGGATATTGAAGAAGATGCAGAAAAAGTAGCTGCCGGCCCCTATCATACGGTGGGGGGGCGCCTTGACGAAGTCCGGGCGGCCCGTAGTCCGGTCCTGCGCTGGCAAAAAGAATAGCCAAGCCGGTCTGCGGGAACTGAAAAGAGCCCCGATCGGATTTCCCCTTTTAGGGGACTCTGTTTTACCCTGTCACCGGGACTTTTCGAAGGTTCGCAGGCATGGTGGAGGTAAATGTTCACCCGGCCCTAAACCGGTTATACTGATTAGAACGCAATAGATCTAAGAACAGGGGCGGCAGGGAAGGATTTAATTCCTGCTTCCCCTGTTATCTTATTCCAAGTATGATATATTTTGAATCAGGGAGATAAAATGCGGCATACAGACGGGCAGACCGACCATGATCTAAAAAACATTTTGCTGGAAGCCTGGTTAACCAGGCAGGCTAATTTTAGCGACACTATTGATTTTAATACTCCCAGCCGTACTCTTTCAGTAAGTGTCACCGGATCCAGTTGTGCTTTAAATTGCTCTCATTGCGCCGGGGTTTACCTGAGGGCCATGGTGTCCCTGGATCAGGCTCTCGGCAGCAGCAAAGATCCGGAAAGAAACGAAACCAGTTACCTGGTCTCGGGAGGTTCTGATCGTCAGGGCCGGGTGCCGCTTATGGAAAATATCAACAAATTAAGGCAGCTGGCAAAGCAGGGCCCTCTAAATTTACATACAGGGCTGGTTACGGATCAAGAAGCCCGGCTGTTGGCTGAAGTAGCCACGGTGGTTTCATTTGACCTGGTCGGCGACGATGAAACTATTTCCGCAGTTTATGGCCTGCCGGTCACTGTAGAAGACTATATTCAGTCGTACCGTACTCTGCAAAAGTATACCAGGGTCATCCCCCATCTGTGTATAGGTTTAAATGGCGGGAAGATTACAGGTGAATATGAAACCCTTCACCTGTTGCGAAAAGAGAAGGTGGACGCGATCAGTATGATCATTTTCCGGCCCACAGCGGAAACTCCTTTCAGTAATTGTCTGCCGCCGGCGCCCGGCCAAGTGGCTCGTTTTATGGCTTCGGCCCGCCTGATGTTTCCGCGGACTCCCCTGTATCTTGGTTGTATGCGGCCGGGAGGGCGCTACCGGGAGATTATTGATCTCTATGCCTTGCAGGCTGGATTTAATAAAATTGTCATGCCCGCTCCCGCAGCAAGAAGAGAAGCTGTCCGCAAGGGTTTATCTGTAAGCATTTCAGAGGAGTGTTGTTCATTATGATCCGTATTTCTGCCGGCAGCGCCGCCTGTATGGGGTTATCGACCAACAGGATGGATGCTTACCCGACCACGGCCTATTTCCTATCCGGTAACAGCTGCCTGATGAACTGTGCTTTTTGCCCCCAGGGCAGCGGGAAAAATCAAACCTTAAACCGGCTGGGCCGTGTAAACTGGCCTGAATTTTCCTGGGCCGAAGCAGAAAAAGGGCTGCAGCAGGCTGAAGGCAAGGGCATCAGGCGGGTTTGCCTCCAGTCGGTCAGGCATCCCGACGGCATTTATAGTTTAACGGGCTTGATTAAACAGATTAAGGGCATGACAAGCTTGCCCCTTTCGATTTCAGCTTGGATCGACGATCAAGAGGAAGCGGAAGCCTTGATCGAGTCCGGAGCTGATCGAATCAGCATCTCCCTTGATGTTGTCAATCCGGAAATTCATCATCAAATCAAGGGCGGCTCTCTAAATGAACGGCTGGATTTACTGCTAAATTGTGCCAACCGCCTGCCGGGGAAAATGAGCACCCATCTAATCTGCGGGCTTGGCGAAAGCGAAAAAGAAGTCCTGTTTTTGATCGATCAGCTGGTAAAAGCCAAAGTTACGACAGCTCTGTTTGCATTTGTGCCTTTGAAAGGGACGTCGCTTGAGAACGTTTCTCCACCGCCGGTTGACTCTTATCGCCGGATACAGGCCGGCCGTTTTTTGTTGAATGAAAAATTGGCAGATCTTAAATCTTTCAAATTTGAAAAGGGGCGCCTGGTTTCATTTGGAATACCCGGGTCCAGGCTGGAGCAATATCTTTCGACGGGCTCCGCTTTTCAGACCAGCGGCTGCCCGGATTGCAACCGGCCTTTTTACAACGAACGTCCGGGTGGTATAATTTATAATTATCACCGGGCCCTGGATAACCATGATAAAGGCGCGGCCCTGAAAGTACTGTTTGACTCGATCAAAAAATGAAACTCGTGAGTGGTAGCGGGAGGAAACGGCAATGCGTTATCAATGGCGGTTGATTCTTGACCCCCCAATGAAGGGGACGGAAAATATGGAGAAAGATCTTGAAATCATGCAAGAAGTGGCCACAGGAGAATATCCGCCAACGCTTCGCCTTTACCGCTGGAATCCTCCCGCGGTGTCTCTCGGTTATTTTCAAGATGAAAATGAGGTCGTTGATATGAAGGCCTGTTCTGAGGCCGGGATCGATGTTGTGCGCCGTCCCACGGGAGGGCGGGCCGTGCTTCACGACCAGGAACTTACCTACAGCGTTATCGTCCCCGAAGTTCACCCTTTTATCAATAAAGGCGGGGTCATGGACGCCTACCGGGCCATTAGCCGCGGTATTGTCACCGCTTTTAACCTCCTGGACATTGTTGCTTCAGTTACCCCGGAAGAAAAAAGCCGGGCCGGCCTGGCCCCCGGTTCCTGTTTTGACAGCTCCACGGCTTATGAGATCCAGGTTAATGGAAAGAAAGTGGTCGGCAGTGCCCAACTTCGGCGGGACGGCATTGTGCTCCAGCACGGCGCCATTATCTTCAGGTTGCCCACAGACGTTTATCAAAAGGTTTTAAAGAAAGATTACAGTCGCGGAAACGATGAAGAAATTGAACTGGGCCTGAAAGCGGCCGGTTTGCTCGACCTGGGTTACAATGTTAGCTATAACCGGATGATCAGGGCCCTGGTTAAAGCTTTTTCCATGGTTATTCCGGCAGTTTTCACCAGCCTGGACGGTTTATTAAAAAATAAGGAGGATTGATAATGAGCGATAAATACGATTTAACAATCATCGGCGGTGGCCCGGGTGGCTACCTGGCTGCTTTAAGAGCCGCTTCCCTGGGCTTGAAAACGGCGGTAGTAGAAAAAGAGGCCCTCGGAGGGGTTTGCCTTAACCACGGCTGCATTCCAACCAAGGTTTTAACCCATGGAGCCTATTTATACCGCCGTCTCCATACGGCAGATGAATTTGGTTTTAACCTGCAAAATATCGATTTTTCTTATGCCCGGCTCCAGGAAAAGAAAAAAGCGGTTGTCGGAGAATTAACCGGACATGTAGCTGAACTGTTAAAAAACAGTAAAGTGGAGGTTTTTTCGGGCACGGCTAAAGCGCTGAGCCCTCAAAAAGTTGAGGTAACCATCAATAATGGCAAAAAGACTACCCTGGAAACTGAAAATATTATTTTAGCTACCGGCAGTGAAGAGATCTACCCGCCCACACCGGGTTTGGATTTGCCGGGAGTGATCACATCCTGGGAGGCCCTTGCCCTGGAGGAACTGCCGAAGACAATGGCCGTAATTGGCGGAGGAGTTATTGCCCTGGAAATGGCTTCAATTTTCATGGGCCTGGGCGTTAAAGTTACTATTGTTCACCGCAGTGAGCGGCTGCTGCGCCGGATGGACCTGGAAATGGTCCGCCGCCTTTCCACCTATTTGCGCCGGAGCGGGTTGCAAATAATGATGAATACTCCGGTAAAAATGATCGAGGAAGCAGAAGGCGGTTTAAAAATGACTGTTAGTTCGAAAAAAGGAGAAGAAGTAATCGAAGCTGAAAAAGTTTTGCTTTCTGTTGGACGTAAAGCTTCCTTTGGGAATCAGGATCTCGAAGCCCTGGGAGTAGAATATGGCCCCGAAGGCATTAAGGTTAACAGCAGGATGGAAACCACTGTCCCCGGTATTTATGCGGTAGGAGACGTTACAGCTCCCGGTTATTTCCTGGCCCATGTCGCTTACAACCAGGGCCTGGTTGCCGCCGAAAATATTGCCGG
>PWGD01000131.1 GCA_003554395.1 Syntrophomonadaceae bacterium | reverse complement strand
TTTGATTTCATTTTTCAGCTTTAATTTCATCCTGACGTCCTTTACAATGTCATTATTAGTGTTCATGTCATTAAAATATGCTTTAGCGATAATTTCAGATACCACCCCGACGGTGTATTAAAGGTGTATTTAATTTAAATTTGCCTGCGGTAAAGATGGCACTGCGATTCTGACCAAGAGAAATCAGGAAATTGAAGAGCGAATCGCCTACGCTTCAACCCCTGTTTACTGAAGCATTCAGAGTTAAGACTAAGGACCGGGTGGAAGGAACAGTCAAAAATGCCGAATGCACCCCGGTTCGATTAACCGGGGTGTTTGTCTTTTTTATTCATTTCTTCTAAAATTTCCGTTTGCTTTTCTAATACACTTAACAGCCTTTCATTAAAGGATTCTTTTCTGATTTTCTCCGTCACCAGTTATCGATAGTATCAGGTATAGCAGCTACTTGACCTGCTTTTCCGATTATTGTTTTTTATTATCATCCAATCCACTATTTTCCCTTTCCTTTCAACATTTTAAGTTAAAAAATTAGTTTGTAATAATTAAGAACCACCATACCTCTTGCCAGTTTTACCGTTAATGGTCAGCTTATATAACTAGCTATCATTCATATAGTAAAAGATTGCCAGTAAAACGATGCGGAAAAACTATTTATTAAGTCTTATTATCTTTCGGCGGCGGAACAACCGGCACTTCCCCTGCATTATAGGCTGGTAGAGCCATTGAGGGGATGATCGCTAAAAGTGAAATCCCGGCTAAGATTAATAACGATGCCTTGAGCGCTCTCAAGCGCGATTCAATATTAATCCGAACCGCCTCGGCGATTTCTTCGGGGGTAGCTGCTGTTTCACCAAGTAATTCTTCAAGTTGATCGTTGCTGACAAAAGCTACATTATCTAAATTAATATGGTTTTTCAGGTCGTGGGGAACGGTTGACTCCATCAGGCTGCTTGTTACCATGACGCTTAAAAGGCCTACCGCAACCACCCCCGCAAACGCTGTGCCCAGAGCTGTGGAAAGGTTGTTAGCCACACCACGGACCGCGCCCACATCTCCGGCCAGTTCTTTAGGCGCTGTACTTACCATGACATTAAAGAGCAGTGTAATCAGCGCGCCTTCAGCCAGTCCGATTATGATCAGGCTAAGGACGACCATCGGTGTTCCCCACTCATTAGCTATGGTGTAGGATAGCAATGTTAAACCGGTTGCCACAAATATAAAAGAAACTGTGGCGATTAAACGCGGGCTGAATCGGCCGAAAAAGCGCACGATCAAAATAGCGGCGGCAGCAATTGCCAATGTGTAAGGAATTACCGCCACGGCGGTAAAAAATGTGCTGCGGTTTTGGATAATTTGAATATAGAGCGGGATCAGGAAATTGATAGCCGGTCCAAGCCCGCTGATGAAAAGAAGAGCGATAATGGTCGAACGTTCCAGGCGTGATGCAAACAATTGCATGGATATCAGGGGCGCTTTTTTCTCACCGCTTCTTCTTACCGACCAGCGGAAAAAACCCTGCCCGAATAGTACACCGATGATGATCATAAAAGGAGCCGGTGATAATCCCAGTAAGTCAAATGGGGCTAAACTTGTTGCTGTTATCAAACCCCAGCTGTTAAGGTTATTAAAACCGAAACTGATCAGCATAATCGCTACGGCTGCCAAAAACGCGCCGACTAAATCAATACGTAACCCCGGGTGGCGGGGAATTGCTTTTAGCCTGAAGCTGAGAAAAAAGGCAATTAAGGAGACTGCTGCTAGCAGAGCAAAGGAATAGCGCCAGCTTAGAAAAGTGCCCAGATAACCGGCGATGAAAAATGCCAGGGTAGCGGACATGGCCGGGCCGGCGGCTAGAATACCCAGGGCCTGGGCCTGCTGCCCGCCGCGGTAGTTGGCGGCGATTAAAACAACCAGGGTAGGGACCAGGGCCGCTGCCGCCAGGCCCGCCAGGGCCTGGGCCAGATTCATGGCCAGGGTATCCTGGCTGGTAGCCATCAAGAGCATAGCAGCACCGTGTAATAGGGTGGTAATTTGAAAAACCAGCCTCTCACCGAATTTGCGGCCGATCTTGGCACCTAACATGACAAACGCGGCCACAAAGAGAGAATAGACTACAAGGGCGGTGCCGACTGCGGTGGCCGGAGTATAGAGATCTTCAACTATCGGTCCAATGGAAACAGGAATTGAGTTGACATTAAAACCCATCTGTATCTGGACCATTACGATGATGATCAGGGGCAGCCATGAAGCCTGGAACTTATCTACGATCTGCTGGTTTGCATTTGTACCTAACGTGGTTTGTTTAGACATTTTTGAAAATGTATACCGGGCCGGTATTTCCTGTATATCTGTCAATACCGGCCCGGTATCTGCACCTCACTTTGATTTGAAAGACTGAATTAACATCATAAAGCGGCCGGGCTGGAACGTCTTTGCCAAAATTATTTTACTGTTCATAGTTCCTCAGCATCTCAATAATCAGGCGCACACCGACGCCCTGCCCGCCTTTTTCCTGATATGACTTGTTCGACTTATCAAGCCAGCCTGTTCCGGCAATGTCAACATGGGCAAAGGGGTAGTCGCCGACAAAAGCCGCTAAAAAAGCGCCGGCAGTAATCGACCCTGCAGCTCCAGCCTTGTCTCCCAGGTTCTTGATATCTGCTATCTCGCTTTTAATCATTTCCTTGTATTCATCCCAGAGCGGCAGCTGCCAGATTTTTTCGCCGCTTTCCTGGCCTGCCGCAATAAGCCGGTCGGCCAAGGACTGGTCCGTGGCCATCACTCCTGAAGCGTGAGGACCGAGAGCGACAATCATTGCTCCGGTCAGGGTAGAAAATTCGATGATCGCATCGGGTTTGTAATGCTGGGCGTAGTACAAGCCATCAGATAAGATCACCCTTCCCTCGGCGTCCGTATTGAGGATTTCAACTGTTTTACCGCTGAGGGTTTTTACAATATCCCCGGGCCGGTAAGCTCTACTGCCCGGCATATTTTCCGCAGCGCTGACAATACCCACGACATGCAGCGGTAACTTTAATTCGGCTATCGCCTGCATGGCACCAAAGACCGTAGCCGAACCGCCCATGTCTGATTTCATCATTTCCATTGAGTTCGCTGGTTTGATGTTTAGCCCGCCGGAATCAAAGGTAATACCTTTGCCGACCAGGCAGATTGTCGGCTTATTATCCGCCGGTTTGCCATATTCCATAGCGATAAAACGGGGCTCATTGGCTGAGGCCCCACCCACGGCCATAATGCCGCCAAACCCCTGCTTTATTAACTCATCCGGACCCAAAACAGTTACTTTCAAACCCTGTCTTTTGCCCAAAGCCTCTGCCTCTTCACCCAGAAAGGCCGGGGTAACCTTGCAGCTGGGACCATTGACCAGGTCGCGGGCAAAACTCACACTGCGCCCAATAATTTGGCCCACAGCAGCGCCCTGGCTGGTTTGCTCCTCATTACTGCAGTAGATAGTCACGTTTTCAATTGAGAATTTTTCTTCATCCTTCAATTCAGTTTTGTAGTGCAGGTAACGGTAAGCGCCCATTTCAAAACCTTCCGCCAGGACCTGGCCTATCTTTTCAGGGGTAAATCCGGGCTCCTCATTCAGACCAAAATTGAAGGCATCAGCCTGCAAACCGCGGGCTTCCTTGATGGCTACTGCAGCAATCTCGCGTAGTGTTTCAGCGTTTACCTTGTCTGGTTTGCCCATACCGATCAGAAGCACCCGGCGGGGGGGAACTGTGTTTCCCGGGTAAAGAAGCAGTGTTTTTTTCAGTTTGCCACCGAAGTCGTTTGCGTCAATCAGGCCGGCGATGGCCTCGGGAAGAGAGGTTTCTTCACACACGGCCAGGATAGCCAGTTCTGATTCATCCTCTAAGACAGAACCGCTTTTAACAAGAATATCCATTATAAATCACTCCTATGTTGTAATCAGATCTAGGCGGCAGAGTCGTCTGCTGCCTGGTCAGGATAGCCCACAGGCAAGTCACCTTCGCGAAAACCGGGCATCCGTCCGGCCGGTATAATCGCCAACAAGGCGAGAAAAGCAAGGCCCAATAAGGATATCTTTAAGGCTTGCAGTCGTGCCTCGGCGTTAATCAAAACTGCCTTAGCAACCTCTTCGGGGGTTGCCCCGATCCTGTTGGCTAAAATATCCTCCACCTGTTCATTGGTAATAAAATTAACGTTATCGAAGTTAAGCTGATCAATTATTTCCGGCGTTATCACCGGGCTTGCCGTTGCGTTGGTTAAGATGAGCATACTCAACAGCGAAACCGCAAAAACTGTGGCTATGGATATACCCACACTGCCGGAAATATTGTGAACCAGGCCGCGCCAGGCGCCTACATCGCCGGCCAGTTCCTTCGGTGAAGCGCTGAGCAGGGTATTGAAGACCAGGGCCACGATCGAGCCCTGTCCCAGGCCAAGCATAATCAAACCTAAAACAATTGGTAGTTGACCCCACTCATTGCTTATAGTGAAGGCAATCAGACTCAGGGCAGACGCGACCACGATAAACCCTACCCGGGCAATCTGGCGGGGAGGGTAGAGATCGTAGAACCTGGCTACCAAGGCATTAGCAGTAAAAATTGAAATAGTGTAGGGAATGATTGAAAAGGAGGTCTGAATACTGCTTAAGCCCTGGACCACCTGCATGTATAGAGGAATCAGGAAATTGGCGGCCGTGCCGATGAAAAGCATCAGCGCCATGCACCAGGTCGTAGCTCGTTCCTCAACTGTATCAAGCACTTCCAGGTTAAAGAGCTGCGACTTCTTTTCAGCCTGCCTTTTACGCAGCCAGGCAAAAAAGACCTGGGCCATGAAAATACCAAGGACAACAAAAATCAGGGCCGGAGAAAGGCCGAGAACGCTGAAGGGAGCAGCCGGTTTGGCCAGGAAAGGCCCCCAGGCGGTAAGCCCGCTGAAACCAAAGCTGAGCAGGATAATAGCCGTAGAAGCGATAGCCGCGCCTCTCCAGTCTATGGTCAATTCTGATTGCGGATCAATTTTCTTCAAACGAGTACTTAGCAGAAGGTTGAAAATTCCCAGCAAGACAACAAGGGCGAAGGAGTAGCGCCAGCCGATCGTTGTGGCAAAAGTGCCGGCTATTAAAAGTGCCAGTACGCCGGCACCCGGAATAGCGGCTGCCAGGAATCCGATTGCCTGGGCCTGTTGCTTACCCTTGTAGTTGGCGGCAATAAAAACAGTAAGCGCCGGGGCAATCAGGGCGATAACCGCCCCGCCCAGGGCCTGCCCGATAAAGAGCATCGGTCCGTTGACGGCCAGCGTTACCATCAGCATGGAGAGGGCATGAATAAAAACGGCAATCTGAAAAACCCTCTTCGAACCAAATTTTGAGCCGATTTTTGCTCCCAGCAGAATAAAGGCGGCCATGGAAAAAGTGCCGGTTGTGATGGCTGTCCCGACAGCGGTAGCGGGAATACTCAAATCACTGGTAAGGCCGGCCATTGAAACTGTGAGAGCATTAACATTGAATGATGCCTGAATCTGGGTTAAAACAACAACAATCAGTGGTAACCAGGACACTTTGTCATAATTTTCGATGGCTTTGGTAGCGTTAGCTTTAATGGACATCTAAAATATTCACTTCCTTTATAATATAATAATTTATCGAGTAGAACCTCAAGGGCCTTTCTGTGCTTAAGTGCAGGCTAATATCATTTTTTATATGCAATCACTATCTTTTGCAACTGACACCAGAGTGAGCCGCAATAGTCTAATAGTATTTAGAACACCATTTAACGCAGCTTGATCAACCAACAGCCCGGTAAATATTGTATTGATTGAGCCATCTTCCAGTGTTTGATAGTTAACAGTCATATCTTCACTACTATTTAAGCAGACAAAGTCTATTTTTCCGCGCACTGTTATTTTATAAACAGCGGGACAATCGAATTCAGAACTGTAGCTGTAATATGTGCCCATGCTATTAAGTTAAGCAATTACTAAAAATAAAGATACCACCCGGTTGGTGTAATCTCAGGTGTACTTTTTCACAAGTGGGCAATTGAAAATATCTCAAGATGATGATATTATTAAATATATTGAATTACTATAAAATGGGTTTAAAAAGCTCAGCAGCTGATTATCCAGTAAGACATATTTACAGCTGGTTTTTCGGATTGGGTATCTTTTGAACCAGGGCATGTTCATCATTAAGGTAAATTGGAAATTTGATGAAAACAAAAACCGTATCACCCCAAGGCTTTGGTATTCTTCAAACCAGGCTGCACCGCCCCAACCTGCCTGGTTCCTTACTGCCGCGTCCCGGTTTAATAAAGCTGCTTGACTTTGACTCCCCCAAAGTGCTCACCCTGGTTATTGCTCCTGCCGGTTTTGGGAAAACAACCCTGGTCGGTTCCCGGCTCGATGAGATGCAGTGCCCGAATAATAGTATGAAAACTGATAGCCTGCCTTCAGCCTGGCTGGCAATTGATGAAACTGATAATGACTTCATTTTTTTTCTACGCCATTTTATTGCTGCTCTGCGTAGAATTATTCCAGAAGCATGCCCGGAAACTGTTAAGCTGGTCTATAGTAAAGGAGAAGTAGTCGCAGATTCGATTTCGCTGGTTTTAACCAATGAATTATCGGAGCTTCCGCAGCGCTTTGTCATGGTTTTCGACGATTTTCATCACGCCAGTTGTCCGCAATTACAAAAATTACTGACAGGATGGTTACGGCACTGGCCTTTGCCGATGCACCTGGTGATCATTTCCCGAACCCAACCGCCCCTGGCCCTTTCTGGATTAAAAGGGCAGGGTAAAATAAATGATATCCGTTCAAGAGATCTGCGCTTTTCTCCGCAGGAAGCCGAAGATTATATCCGCCTGATGACAAAAAGAGATCCCGGTGAAAAACCTATCGCCGATCTGTTGAACTATACTGAAGGGTGGGTGGCCGGATTAAAGCTTGTTTCAATTGCCTTAAATCAAACAAGCGCGGATCAGGATATTGAATCAGTTTTGTCACTGGGAAAACAGGATATTTTCGGTTATCTGGCTGATGAGGTCTTCGACCGGATGACAGCACCGATGCAGCGATTTTTAATGAAAGTGTCAATTCTTAATGATTTCTGCGTTTCACTGTGCCTTGCTTTGGTTGATGAAGATGACCTGGATGAATCAGTTAAATATTTGCTTGACAATATTCATAACGTTGATTTATTTATTACAGCCCTTCAAGGCAAGGAGGAGTGTAACGAGGATTGGTTTCGCATGCATCACCTTATGCGTAACCTGTTGCAAAAAAGACTCTTGATAAGTTTCAACCCGGAGCAGGTCAGGGCATTACATCTGCGTGCTGCAAACTGGCATATCGGGTGCAACCAGTTTAATCAGGCTCTCGAACACGCATTAAAAGCCGAAAATAGCGACCTGCTGGCTGAAATTCTTGATCAAATGATTTTTGAAGCCCTGGACAGTGAAGACCTCCTGCTTATGGATCATTTAATGCAATTCGTCACAGCAGAAATGAGCTCAGCTAATCCGCAGTTCCTGTTGTATAAGGCCTGGCAAAAGTTTAACAGGTGGGATATTGACGAAATAAATGATATCATCAGGCAAGCGGAAAAGATCATGAAGAGCGAAAAACCGGTTTCTGTAAATCAGGGCTCCCTATCTGGACAATTAGCCTTTTTTAAAGGATTTCTTGCCCTCGCCTCCAACAGTAGTCCAGGGGCTGTTAAGTTATTTGCAAAAGCGCTTGATTCAATTCCAACCCGGTGGAACTATATAAGAGGCCAGGCTGTTTTTTGGCACGGGCTAAGCCTGCAGTCTTGTGAAAATGCCCAAAAAGCTATCGCCGGCCTGCAGCAGAGCTACCGGGATCTTGACAATAAAAATAACAGCCATGCAATTCGTCATTTATTTGCCTTAGCTTTAATTTATCTCCATGATGGGGACCTGAAAGCAAGCGAACATTATGCCCGGCTGCTGCTTGACAAAGCCCGCCATAATAAATTAGTGCAGCAGGAAGGATTCGCCCTGGCTATACTTGGCTTTGTTAATTACCAGTGGAACAGGCTTAATCAGGCTGAAGAATGGTACCAGGAACTATATGAGATACGCTTATTTATCACGATAATGCTCAATCGCCAGGGTTATATCGGCCTGGCCATAGTCCTGCAGGCCCTGGGGAGGAGTAAAGAAGCGCTGGATATGATTAACGAACTAACCGACCTGGAACTTGAACATCGCGGCCAGGTAACGGAGGTAGCGCAGGTTGGCCGGTTGCGAGTATTGACCAGCCAGGATCAGGGGAAAGAGACTGAAAAATGGGCCGATGAATATTTAAAGCCCTTTGCCGATGTTCTCCTCCTTCCTAACTTTGAAGATCCGCAGATATTTAAAGCCAGGGTTTTAATTGCCCGCAATAATCCGAAAGATCAATCCATAATCAGAGAAATCCTTGAGAAATATTTAAGTACTGCTGCTGAAAGAAATATCAACCGCTGCAAAGCTGAAGCTCTGGCCCTTTCAGCACTGGCTGAAATGAATGAGGGTAATAATTCGAAAGCCCGGGATGTGCTGATCGAATCGCTTGAACTGGCGGCCAGGGGTAACATGATTCGCCTCTATCTTGACCTTGGACCACAAATGGAGGAACTGTTGAAACAGGTTGTTCCTGCTGCAGAGATAACCGAGTTTGTTCAGGAGATCCTTGCTGCATTTGCTGAAAGCAGTGCCGGTAAAGCAGTTGCTGATCAAGCAGTAAAAGGGCAGCCGGGAATTAATACTGATGGTCCGGAGCTGCCCTTTTACGAAAACCTGTCCCTGCGGGAAACGGAAGTTCTGCGCTTAATGGCCGAAGCAGTCAGCCTGCAGGAAATTGCCAACCGCTTATTCATCACCTATGCGACTGCAAAACGCCACACCGTTAATATCTACTCCAAGCTGGGAGTCCACAGCCGCTGGGAAGCGGTTGCTTTCGCCAGGGAAAACGGAATTATTTAACCCTTCCCAGATATCCCGCTTTTCATTTTATCTTCGTGATGTCGTCAGGCCGCCAGGTCTGATCGAAGAAAGGTTCCAGCTGACCGTACAGGCGGATCCAGACGAAGTGGCCCTGTCCGGGAACCGTCCGGATCCAGTTCTTCTCCTTGCCTTCTGGCTCTGCCGGGCCGAAGTAGATGTCGACCGAACCGTCCGGGTTCACCTCGGGTTGGTCGAAGGCGCTGCTGATGCTCGGCTTGGGCTGGCCGTTCTGCAGCAGCGAGCGCGTCTCGGTGTCGTAGACGGTCACCGACCAGAAGTTCTTGGCCGGAATTCCAGTCGGCAGCCGCAGGCGATAGTTCTGTCCGCCGTCCAGATAGGCGCCGCTCGCGTCCTTGTAGGTCGTAAGGTACTGCGAGCCGACACCGACCATCTTCGCCTCCATCGCCGGAGTGACCACGATGGCGCCGTAATGCCAGAGGGTGCGGGCGTCCAGGAGCCGGGCGCCGTTGCGCTCGAACTTGTATCCGCCGATGAAGACCCGCTCCCAATAACGGTCCGGGTAGACCCGGGCCTCCGGGTCGCGGTTGGCGTACATGATCGCCTTGGCCATGCCGTCGCCCAGGCGGACGCCATCCGACAGGATGCGGTACATACGCTCGTCGGGGTGGAACGGGGCCCCCTTTACGATCCCCAGGGCATGGAGCAGGCCCAGCTGCTCCGGCGTGAAGGCCGAGAGCGGCTCGTACTGGACCATCTGGTGCAACCGCTCGAAGTAGCGGATGTCGCGCGGGAAAGTGGAGTCGCTCGGCTTGAACGATGCGCTGACGACGCTCGGCTGTCGCTCACCCTCGCCCAGCGGATAGACCTTGAAATGCGCCTTGTAATACGCCAGCGCGGCCTCGCCTCGACCCGTGTCCTGCTCGAAGCCGCGCGCCATGACCCAGTTGCGCCAGGTGCTGGACCGGAAGACGAAGTAACCTTCAGGCACATCGCCCTCGTATCCCGGCGGCAGGAGGAGATACTTCCCGCCCTGACCGCGATCGAGACCGGCATTGCCGAGGTCCGCCAAATATAGAAATAAGCCGTCGTTGATGATGCCCAGGACATTCGGCGGCACCTCGATGACCGCAGGGCCGGTCTACTTCAGGTCGACGCTGGCGCTCGCGTACATGCTTTCGGTGTTGTAGGTCAGGCCGAGGTCTTTCGACCTGCCTTCACCCGGCTCGGTGTACACGATCATGCCGCCGGTCTCGCTGACGCCGTGGTCGCGCGGGTGCATGTCGAGCAGGGCCTGCATCGAAATCGCAGGCATGAAGTCCAGGTAGGCCTGGGCAGCGCGCTGCAAGTCTAACTGATCGTACAATTTTTCAATGGTTTCTTTGGTTGGATACCCACCCTCAAACTCCAGTTTGCCAATGCTGGTTTCCAACACACCTGTATTGAACCCTTGAAGATGATTCTTTATCACTTCTCCTCCTCTTATTCAGATAGCCTATCAAACTCATGGTATTTTAATTGATTCCCCGAAGATACCACCAAAATGGTTTATTATAGGTGTACTTTTATCGTGCTTAAAGCTCTAATGGGTAAATCCAGGGTCAAGGCCGCTGCCCTAAACTTTATCCAAGGCCGGACCGCCATTGATGGACAGCTAAATCTTTATCATTACCAGGGCCTGAAATTACAGGCATCCAAAAATCGGTTTCAGGCACCATCTTAGTGATTTATGTTTGAATGATGTACACCTAAAATAATCCATTTAGGTGGTAGCACTCGGATATTATTTCAATTAGCTTATTTAATAAGGTAATACAGGAAAATTTGAAGGAGGAATATAATTTAGATGAATCATAAATACAAGTTTTCCCTCGCATATTGCCTTTTTATCCCATTAATCCTAGTTTTTTTTACTGGATGTGGGGGGAACCCAGAACAAACACCGGATCTTGACGGGACTGAATGGTCTTTGACTGAAATGAATGGAGAAGCAATTCCCGAAGATGTGGAAATTAACATCGCCTTCAGCGAAGGCCAGCTGAGCGGCCAATCAGCCTGCAACCGTTACTTTGCCGGTTATGACCAGGAAGAAGACACCCTGAGGATAGACCAGCCCGGAAGTTCTAATATGTATTGTGAAGGTCTGATGGATTACGAAGCCGAGTACCTTCAAACTTTAGGCGAAGTAAAAAGTTTTGAACTAAGCGGTGACTCCCTGAAAATGCTGGATCAATCCGGAAATGCAATTCTGGTTTTCCGTAAATAAGTCTCAGGCAGTAAAC
>PWGD01000128.1 GCA_003554395.1 Syntrophomonadaceae bacterium | reverse complement strand
GCCGGACTTACCGAAACCGATCTTGTCCTGGACATTGAAGGCATTCCCGGGGAAGATTTGGCTTTTTGTCTTGGAGGATCGACCATTACCGCCCGGGGGCACGGTCAAAACGCCGTGGCCAATACCATGGACAGCGGAACCGTTATCGTCCACGGCCTCGCCGGGGATGCCCTGGCTTACGGCATGCGCGGAGGAAAACTTTTTATCCGTGATAATGTTGGCTACAGGGTTGGTATCCACATGAAGGAATATCAAGGACGCAGCCCGGCGGTAGTGATCGGGGGAACGAGCGGCGATTTTCTGGGCGAATACATGGCCGGGGGCACCATCATCGTCCTTAACCGGAACAATGAAGCGGAAAACGTGGCCGGCCTGGCCGACAAAACCCTGGCCACGGGGATCCACGGCGGAGAAATTTATATCTTCAATTACGAGCTGCCCCCTTATATGCCGGGTATTGGCGCCAGGTGGGGCCAGCCTTCGAAAGCGGACCTAAAAAAAATTAGTCCTCTGATCGAAGAATTTTGCTCCCACTTCGACCTTGACAGTAAGACCCTGGTGCAGAGGGAAGCGGTAAAGATCTCAGCGGCCGGAAGCAGGCCATTCAGCGGTTTCTACTTCCCCGCCTACCCGGTCCATACCGGGCAGGTTCCCAGCCAGCAGGAAATGGCCTCGCCATGTGAAGTTGCCTGCCCGGTGGGGATCCCCACCGGACGCTTCCTGGGGCACCTCCGGCACGGGGAATACGAGGAAGCTTTTGCCTTGATAGATGATCATACCCCTTTTCGGTACAGCAACTGCGGCTTTATCTGCAGTCACCGCTGCATGGAAGCCTGCAGCAGGGGCAGGGTTGATTTTCCGGTCCGCACCTCCGAGCTGGCCCGCAATTTTCATGGAAATCATAACATCAAAAAAACTGACCGGGAACCGGGTAAAATTGCCGTAATCGGCTCCGGCCCGGCCGGGCTAAGCAGCGCTTACTTTTTAGCCCGCCGGGGCTATAAAGTCGAAGTTTACGAAGCAGAAAACCATCCCGGTGGCAAAATGTACCAGGTTATCTCCAGGGAACGCCTGCCCCTGGAAGACCTGGAAAAAGATCTGCAAAATATAAAAGACCTGGGTATTAAGTTTAACCTGGGCCAAAAGATAAACAGGGACAAATTCAACCAACTGGTGGAAGAAAATGACCATGTCATTGTGGCCGTAGGGGCCCACCAGCCGCTTATGCCTCCCGTGGAGGGGCGGGAACTGATTAAAGGCGGCCTTGATTTCTTAAAAAAATTTAACCTGGGCGAAAAGATTGCCATCGAACCGCCGGTTGTGGTGATCGGCTGCGGTGACGCCGCCCTTGACGGCCTTGAGGCCCTGGAAAAGCTGGGCCTGGAACCGGGACAGATCACTATCATCGATATCCAGGCTCCCTCTGCCCGGGCCGATGAGCTAAAAAAATGGACCACCGCCGGCGTAAAAGTGATCTATCCCTTCTTCCTGGAAAAAGTGATTGAAGAGGGTGTTTACGTCCGGGATAGCGGCGGCGCCATCACCTTCCTGCCCGGTGAACCCATCGCTTTCATAAATGAAGTTCCAAAGCTTGATTTTCTACCGCCTGCGTTTTCAAAATATTTAACTTCCAGGGGCTTTTTTAAAAGCGCCGATTTAAGCGGCGCTACTGAAAATCTAAAAGTATCAGTCACCGGCGATGCCTCCGGCCTGGGGCTGGTTGCTGAAAGCATCCGCAAAGGACGGGAATGCGCAGAAAGGATTCATGCCGGGCTGCAGGGTCAAGAATATACCATCCTGGAAAAAGAACCGGTTAACATTTTTGACTTACGGTTAAACGCCGTTACTAAGTGCAGCGGCCCTGAAGATATTCCAGTCAGGGATGAGCACCTGCGCTGCCTGCACTGCGGGGTTTGCGTCCGCTGTGATGCCTGCGTGGAAGCCTGCCCCAGGGAGGCCAGGGTCAGGGATGGAACCAGCTTTAGCGTAGCCCTGGAAAAATGTGGTGGCTGCGGATCCTGCGCTGCGGCCTGCAGGGGCGGAGTTATCCGCATGGTAGCTCGGGATCAATTCTGAAAAAATGAACCCTATGCCTTGACAGCAACCGGCCGGAGCTATATAATTATGAGCGAGCAAAGGCGCTCGCATGAACAGCCTGATCAGGCTGTCAGCGGGCGCTTTCTCTATTTTTGCTTTAACAAATTTCATAAGGAGTGGATTCAATGGGTAACACAAGGGAAGATCTTATCAGCACGGTAAAAGAATCGGGGGTTAAGTTCATTCGCCTCCAGTTTACCGATTTATCCGGCCAGCTTAAAAATGTGGCAATTACCGCAGAACAACTGCCAAAAGCGTTGGACGGGGAGTTAATGTTTGACGGATCGTCGATTGAGGGTTTTGTAAGGATTGAAGAATCAGATATGTACCTGCGCCCGGACATGGATACTTTTGCCATTTTCCCTTTCCGCCCCAAAGAAGGCGGGGTGGCCAGGTTGATGTGCGATGTCTATACTCCTGAAGGTGAGCCCTTTACCGGCTGCCCGCGCAGTCAACTGCAGCGAATAATTGCCCTGGCCGCCCAAAAGGGCTATAGCATGAACTGCGGCCCGGAAGCGGAATTTTTCATGTTTCATACCGACGGCAACGGTGGCCCGACCCTGCATACCCACGACAAGGGTGGCTACTTTGACCTGGCCCCGACCGACCTGGGCGAAAATGCCCGCCGCGATATGGTCTTGAGCCTGGAGCAGATGGGCCTGGAAATAGAGGCCTCTCACCACGAGGTGGCGCCAGGTCAGCACGAGATTGATTTTAAATACAGCGACGCCCTGCGAACCGCCGACGATCTTTCCACTTTCAGGTTTGTAGTGCGCACCATCGCCCAGATGCACGGCCTTTACGCCACTTTTATGCCCAAGCCGATCGCCATGATTAACGGCTCCGGAATGCATACCCACTTGTCTTTATTCAAAAATGGAACTAACATATTTCATGATCCGGAAGCGCCCGATGAAATTAGCAGTGAAATGAACTATTTCATAGGCGGCCTGCTGGCTCATGCCAAGGGTTATACGGCCGTAACCAACCCCCTGGTCAACTCCTACAAGCGCCTGGTCCCGGGTTATGAAGCCCCGGTCTATATCGCCTGGTCCCACCGCAACCGGAGCCCGCTGGTCAGAGTCCCGGCCCGCCGGGGTGTCGGAACCAGGGTTGAACTGCGTAACCCCGATCCGTCCTGCAACCCATACCTGGCTTTTGCTGTTATGCTAAAGGCCGGGCTGGACGGCATTGAAAAGCAAATCACCCCGCCCGATCCCGTGAACCTTAACATTTATACCATGACCGAGGAAGAGAAGAAGCAATATCAAATTGAACAGCTCCCGGGAACCCTTTACCAGGCTATCCTGGAACTTGACAATGACCCTGTTATCCAGGAAGCCCTGGGTGAGCACATTTATGACCGCTTCCGGGAAGGCCGTCTAAAAGAATGGAATGATTACCGGATCCAGGTCCACGACTGGGAGATTAACCAGTACCTGGCCCGCTTCTAAACAGATTGAATTTTTTGCAAATACACAGGCTGCCTCATGAACGGGGCAGTTTTTTTTATGGATGCGGGGTGGATATTTATTTTATGAAGTCCTTTTTGGCATGCTATAGTATAATATTGGTGAAACTATAACTCCATGAATTATAAGTTCTTGTTACAATATCTTATTTTTATGAAAGCGGGGACAAATAAAAATGAAAATTTTAGTCTGCACCGATGGATCAGAGCAAAGCCGGAAGGCCCTGGAGAAAGCTGCAGAAATTGCCTCCGGATGCAGGGTCGATGAAGTTGCGGTTATCCATGTCTATGATAACAAGCCTGACGGTTCTATGTACTATTGGGACGAAGGGTCCAGTATTACGAGGGACCAATTTAACAAAATCCAAGAAGAAGACAAAGACAATAGAAAAAATATTTTACTGGAAGCCCTTAAGTTTTTTGAAGACAAAGGAATCAAGGCCCGGACTATTTTTAAAGAAGGGCACCCTTCCCATAACATTGTAAAAGTTGCTCAAGACGAAGGGTTTGACATGATCGTGATTGGGAGCAGAGGGCTGGGCGGATTGAACAAGGTATTTTTGGGCAGTGTCAGCAGTGCCGTTGTCCAGGAAGTCCGGGACTGCAGCGTTCTTACAGTCAAGTAAGCAAAACGGGTTTCTCAAGCCGGCGAAAGGTTGATCTATGGGGAAAAGCGGTTATGATTACTGTTTAGGGACGAACAACCCCCACCTGGGTAAAACACTTATTGGGATGCTGAATGAAGCTGGTTTTTATTGCCTTGGCACAAAAAAAAGCACTCCCGCTTTATTGCGTACCCTGCACACAGTCCAGCCCTGGCTGGCTGTTGTCGATACCGCGCTGCCTCCGGGTAATATAGAACAGCTGGCCTCGATTATCGAAAACGACGGTTTGTCAGCGGCATTATACATTAATACCACCGGCATCGATCTGGACCTCTATGTTCAACTGCATTGGCCGGTCGAAGCGCCTGTATTAAGCGCCGTTGCCGAAACAGTTTGCAATGAGTTTGCCCGTAAAAAAAAGCTGCAGCAGGAAATTGAGCGTTTGCAGCAAAAGCTGGCCGAAAGAAAACAAATTGAAAAAGCAAAAGGATTGGTCGCAAAATATTTCAACTTAAATGAAGAAGATGCTTACCGGTTTCTTCGTAAAACCAGCATGGAAAAAAGAATAACCCTGGTCGAGATGGCCAGGCGAATTATCGAGGAACCCGGCTGTCTCTCTGTTTTATCACCGCCCCGACAAAATCCTTGAAAAGCGGATGCGGGAGGGTCGGACGAGACTTAAATTCAGGATGGAACTGCACTGCCACAAACCAGGGGTGGTCCTTGAGCTCGATCATTTCCACCAGGTTGTCTTCTTCATTGATCCCGCTGAAAACCATTCCCGCTTTTTCAAGAACAGCCATGTAATCATTATTAAATTCATAGCGGTGCCGGTGCCTCTCCTGGACCAGTTCTTCATTATAGGCTGAGGCTGCAATAGTACCGCTTTTGATTTTACAGGGGTAAGCGCCCAGACGAAGAGTTCCTCCCAAACGGGTATTTTCTTTTTGACCGGGCAGATAATCAATAACCGGCTCTGAAGTATCTGGCTCAAATTCAGTGCTGTTTGCCCCGGTTAAACCGGCTTTATTTCTGGCAAATTCGATTACGGCGCACTGCATCCCCAGGCACAGACCGAAAAAGGGAATTTTTTGTTCCCTGGCTGTGCGGACCGCATTAATCTTTCCCTCCAGGCCCCGTTCACCAAAACCGCCGGGAACCAAAATACCGTCCGCCGCCTTGATCTGCTCCAGCGCTTCCCCTTCTGCTAAGTCTTCTGCAGGCACAAGAACAGTTTTTATGGCAACATTATGTTCCAACCCGGCATGAAACAGAGCTTCGTTAATGCTGATATAGGCATCGGGCAGGGCTACGTATTTACCGACCACGACAATGGTGATTTCGTCAGTTAATTTTCTTTCTTTGGCAACCAGGTTTTTCCATCCCTGCATATCGGCGGGACCACAGGTGAGCTTTAGTTTATCTAGAACCATCTGATCGAGGTTTTGCTTCTGCAGTAAGAGGGGCAGTTCATAAACATTTCTTGTATCCAGATTTTCAACCACTTCATTGGGCTGGATATTGCAAAAAAGGGCAATCTTCTTTTTAAGATCATCGGGTAGAGTCTGTTCTGTCCGGCAAACAATAATGTCGGGCTGGATACCGATACTGCGCAGTTCTTTAACACTGTGCTGGGTGGGCTTGGTTTTTAATTCTCCGGACATGGGCAGGTAAGGCACCAGGGTGACATGAATAAATAGCACATTTTCCCAGCTCAGATCATAACCAAGCTGGCGAATGGCTTCCATGAAAGGCAAACTTTCAATATCCCCCACTGTGCCACCGATCTCAGTGATCACGACATCAAGATCATGGAAATGATCCTGCCTGGTAATGCACTTTTTGATTTCATCAGTAATATGAGGGATAACCTGGACCGTATTTCCCTGGTAGAGCCCGTCTCTTTCTCCCTGGATTACCGACCAGTAAACCCGGCCGGCAGTAACATTATTGTCCCTGCTCAGCGGTTCATCAATGAAACGTTCATAATGCCCTAAATCGAGATCTGTCTCCGCCCCATCATCGGTAACAAAAACTTCACCATGCTGGTAGGGGCTCATTGTTCCGGGATCATAGTTGATATAGGGGTCAAGTTTTTGAATGGTGATCTTTAAACCCCTGTTTTTGAGTAAGCAGCCCAGAGAGGCGGCAGTTATCCCTTTACCTAAGGATGAAACAACACCACCGGTTACAAAGATATACTTAGTCATAAGGGCCTCCTTTGCTGCAGATTACAAATTTAAATCATAGTGCTCAGCAACTGCTGCAGCTGGTTTTACTTCACCCGCCGCAAGCCGAGGAGGCCGTTCCGCCTCCCTTGGAACTGGGGCCTGTCCTGAAAGCGGATATTACCTTGTCTGCTTTTCCCCCGCAAGAGGGGCAATTCATGCTGCTTACCGTGCTGCTGCAAAGTTCCTCGTGCTTTTTTTGACAAACCGGGCAATAAAATTCGTATAAAGGCAAAACCAAACCTCCTTCCTTTTACATTTTTATAAGGCACTAATTAATAAAGTTATAACTTGCCCGCCTAAATCCAGGGGGGTAAATCAAATCCTTATGGACTGTAGGACAGGCCATCACTTTATGAGGTTACTGCTCTGCACCCGGAAGTTCCGGATCGGCTGCCGGGAAGAAAAAAACCGGCATAAGCAGTTTTTAGTAGCTCCACATCAAAATGAAATAAATTCATTTTGATTCTAAAAGGCTGATCAGGTCCGGCCTTTCAATCTTTTTCTCTTTTTCGCCCGTCTTCTTTTCTTGCGCTGTCTTTTTAACTGTTTCCTTGTCTTTTGCTTTGCCATTGACTAAATCCTTCCCCTCCTTCTTTTAACTTTTAACCAAGCCTTAAAACCTATGGGTAATTATACCACTGCTTCAGCCCTTTAAAAAGACTTATTTTTAAACCCATGAAAGAAACTGGCAGAAAAACAAGAAGAAAATGAACTATAAAAAGGAAATAACGAGAGGCATAGAGAAAATCATAGATGAAAGATCATCGTTCCCACCATGTTATAACTACCTAACCGGGGAGGAAAAATGATGGAGTTAAGCCCAAATGCCCGTATTACTTATGAAAAAAGATATTTAATCAAGGATGAAAACGGCAATCCTATTGAAACCCCAGAAGATCTCCTGCGCAGGGTAGCCGGCAATATAGCCGGAATCGAAAAAAATTACGGCAAAGATGACACCGAGGTCAAGAAAATCGAAAAGAGTTTCTACGATATGATGGCTGAAGCCCTCTTTATGCCAAACTCCCCGACCCTGATGAATGCCGGGCGGGAGCTGCAGCAGCTTAGCGCCTGTTTTGTCCTGCCCCTGGAAGACAGCATGGAAGGTATCTTTACCGCCCTTAAAAACATGGCCCTGGTCCAAAAGACCGGGGGGGGAACCGGTTTCGCTTTTGATCGCCTTCGCCCGGCCAACGATCCGGTCCGCTCTACCAACGGGGTAGCCAGCGGCCCCATTTCTTTCCTGAAAATTTTCGATGCCGCCACCGAAGCGGTCAAGCAGGGCGGAACCAGGCGGGGCGCGAACATGGGCTCACTGATCTATAACCATCCCGATATTTTAGAATTCATCCGCTGTAAAGAAAAAGAAGATGAAATTAATAATTTTAACCTCTCGGTTACGGTTTCCGATGAATTCATGAGTAAAGCTACCGGAGACGATCCCGATCCGGCCTACACCCTGATTAATCCCCGCACCCAAACGCCTTATCTTGACCCTGAAACAGGAAGCGAGGCCAAACTGGATGCCAAAGCCGTCTTCGACTTAATTGTCCAGAATGCCTGGGGTATGGGTGACCCGGGCATTATTTTTATAGATCAGATGAACCGCGCCAACCCCACTCCCCACGTGGCTAAATACGAAACCACCAACCCCTGCGTGTCCGCTGACACCTTTGTCTTAACCGCAGAAGGGCCCAGGCTGGTCAGTGATCTAATCGGTACGAAAACCAGTTTGATCGTGGACGGGACCCCGTATGAAACGACAGAAAAAGGCTTTTTCTCAACCGGTGTTAAGCCCACCTTCTCAATCAAAACCAGGCAAGGTTATACTTTTAAGGCCACCGGTGACCATCCCGTCCTTATGGTTAAAACCAAAACCAGGTATACCCTTGAAAAAGAATGGCTTCCGGTGGAAAAACTAAAATCTGGCGATCAAATCATGCTCCACAATCACCGTAACCAGGGCGAATGGGATGGGCTGTACGGGGAGGCGGAAGGTTACCTGCTCGGCCTCCTTACCGGTGATGGCACCCTTAAAACCGACAAAGCAGTTCTTTCCTCATGGGCCCAACCGGGCGCAGCGGCAGTCATGGATACTGCTTATGCCGCTGCCGGCGCCATGCCCCACCGCAGCGATTATAAAGGCTGGTGGAAAGTAGGGGGAGGAAATGAATACAGGATGAGCACGGCAGCATTGAAGAAAGTAGCCTTTTCATTGGGTATGAAACCCGGTAAAAAAAGGATCACCCCCGTCCTTGAAGCCAGGACTTCTTCGCATTTTATCAAGGGTTTTCTTAAAGGCTTTTTTGATGCTGACGGTTCTCTCCAGGGAACCCGAGAAAAAGGCATCTCCATCCGCCTGGCCCAGAGTGACTTTGAAAGGCTCCAGGCCGTTCAAAGGATGCTGGCCAGGTTTGGTATCGCTTCATCAATCTATAAAAACCGGCGCTGCGAAAGATCTGTGTCCATGTCCAACGGGAAAAATGGCACCGCAACTTACAAAACCCGGCCTCAACATGAACTGATCATTACCAGGGACAACCTGGCATTATTTGCTGAAAAAATCGGCTTTGGTGATACGGAAAAGCAAGGCCGCCTGGATAAAGCGCTCTCTGTTTACAAAAGGGACCTAAGCCGCGAGCGTTTCACAGCCACTGTTGACTCTGTTAAACCATGTGGCAGTGAAGAAGTTTTTGACGTTCAGGTTCCCGGAATCAATGCTTTTGATGCCAATGGCATCATGGTTCACAATTGCGGGGAACAGCCGCTTTTGCCTTATGAAGCCTGCTGCCTGGGGTCGATCAACCTGGGCAAGTTTGTGAACGGTAAAGGCAAAATTAACTGGACCAAATTGGCCGGTATAGTTAAAACCGCTGTTCGCTTCCTTGACAATGTCATTGATGCCAGCAACTATGTTATCCCCGAGATCGCCATGATGCACAAAGAAGGCAACCGTAAAATCGGCCTGGGCATTATGGGTTGGCATGACATGCTGATTAATCTTGGAATACGTTATGACAGTGAAGAAGCTATAGAAACTGCCGATCAAGTTATGGCTTTCATCAACACTGAAGCAAAAAAAGAATCAGTTAAGCTGGCCGAAGAAAGAGGCGTATTCCCCAATTTTGAGGGCAGTATCTATGATACCGGCAACAAGGAAGACCGGGTCCGCAATGCTACCCGAACCACCATTGCGCCTACCGGCACCATATCGATCCTGGCCGGCTGCAGCAGCGGAATCGAACCTTACTTCAGCATAGCCTACATCCGTAAAAATATCCTTGATGGTGTAGATCTCCCTGAAGTCAATCCCCTCTTCCTTGATATAGCCAAAAAAGAGGGCTTCTACAGTGAAGATTTGATCCACGAGCTAGCCCTAAGCGGCATACTGCCAATAGATTCAGCCGTACCGGATAAATATAAGGAATTATTTAAAACGGCCATGCAATTTGATTACAGCTGGCATGTCCGCCATCAGGCCTCCTTTCAAAAACATACCGATAATGCGGTCAGCAAAACCATCAATCTGAAGCAGGATGCCACTGTTGACGATGTAAAAAATGCTTATATTACAGCCTGGGAAGCCGGGTGCAAAGGTATCACTATCTACCGGGACAGCTCCAGGACCAAGCAGGTTTTAAATGTGGGCGCCGGTGGAAAAGAAGAGACCATCAAGCCAATAAAGCGCCCTAAAACCCTGAGCGGACAAACGACGAGCATCGGGACAGCCCTGGGTAATTTATTTGTTACTGTTAATTCCGCTGACGGCAGACCCTTTGAACTATTCGCCCAGATTGGCAAGGCCGGCAGTGATGTGGTCGCTTTCACCGAAGCGATTGCCCGCCTGATTTCACTCGCCCTGCGCTGTGGGGTCAGTGTTGATGAAATCGTTACCCAGCTGGAAGGGATCGGCGGCGCCCGCTCCGTAGGTTACGGCCCCAACCGGATCATGAGTGTCCCGGACGCCATTGGACAGGCCCTGCGAAACCTGGCCCAGAGCGAAATAAAAGATAACAATAACAATAAAAACCATGCCATGGAACTGTGCACTGATTGTGGAACCTGTGCCCTGATCAGGGCCGAAGGATGTCTGAAATGTGAAGCCTGCGGCTTCAGTGAGTGTTAGAGCATCAAAGTTTGAAAAATTAACGGGCGACCAGCATTTCACTTAAAGTACAGGGGGTCAAATCTCTTTCGCGCAGCCCTTCTAAGATGTCAGGCAGGGCGGCGATATCCTGGGGGTTAAAATGCAGTAAAATAATACTCCCGCCCCGGGCATTATTAATTACATACTCGGCAACCCGTTCTGGAGTATACGGTTCATTACGGAGGGCATAAATTAATTCCAGATCCCACAGGACCGGGAACATCCCTTTTTCGGCAATAATCTCGTGAACTTCCCCACCCCGGTATCCCTGGCCGGGTAGGAACCCGTCACCATAAGGAGGCCGAAAGAAAAGGGTCTGATAGGGCTCGCCAAGAGCATCTTCTATGGCTTGCTCCCACCCCTCTATTTCTTCTATCACTCTTTCAGTGGAAACCCTGGTCAATAGAGGATGGCTGTAAGTGCTGTTGCCCAATTCGTGGCCGTCCCTGACTGCCCGAAGCCATACTCCCGGCTCACTTTCAACCCAGGATCCCATGGGGAAAAAGGTGACCTGCACATTATATTCGTCCAGGTAATCCAGGGCCCTTTCAATTAATTCCACTTGCGCCCCGTTATTGATAGTAATGGCCACCTTATCGATCTCTCTGCTGCCGTGCTCTATGACCCTTGAAGAACGCAGCATCTTGTTTTCATCACGCAGTTCCTGGTTTTCTTCATATATTTCATCAT
>PWGD01000092.1 GCA_003554395.1 Syntrophomonadaceae bacterium | reverse complement strand
TGTGTTTGGCAAGTAGGAACTACATAGTTCGGCAGCTAGAAAATACATAGGTAGGAAGGCTGCCATCACTTGGGTACGGTAGGGGGTAGTTGTATGGGTTCCCCCTTCCCTTCCCCCGAGGGGGAAGGGAAACACATGTTCATTCTATGTTTCATTTTCACCCCCTTCATCAAGGCCATTTGCATCCTTTAGATTAGATAATGCTTGGCTCAACCTACGGCTAGGGCCATCAAAGGATAATATATGCGCATGGTGAACCAGACGGTCAATTAAAGCTGTTGTCAACCTGTTATCGCCAAGGACGCTATTCCACTCGCCAAACTTTAAATTTGAAGTTATGATCACGCTCTGACACTCATAAGCCTGGGCGACAACATTAAACAGCAATTCGGCGCCGCTGCGGTGAAGGGGGACAAAGCCCAATTCGTCAATGATCAAAAGATCTGCTTTGCCAAGCGAATCCATCAACTTCTTCAGGCGGCCCTGACGGTGACTTTCCAGCAAGGTGTTGGCCAGGTCGAGGCAGCGGAAGAAACGGACTGTTTTCCCCTTGCTGCAGGCCCTTAAACCCAGGGCGGTGGCCAGGAAGGTCTTGCCTGTCCCGACGGCACCGACCGCTAAGATGTTTTCAAAGCGATCGATAAACCCAAGCTCGGCCAGCTCTGTTTTGCTGCTTGATTCCGGCAGAGTAACCGGTGACCAGTCGAAATCCTCAAGTGATTTAGAGTTAGGAAAGCCGGCTAACTTGATCAATTTATCGATTCTTTTTGCCTGCCTGATTCTTAACTCTTTTTCAAACAAGTCAATCAAATATTGCTCCGGCTCATCAAAGGGCACTTCACGGTAGTAAAAAGGCACGTTAGCCAACTTTAAAGCCTTACACTTTTGCTGCAAAGTGTTCTGCACCTTTTTCACCACCTTTGGCTTGCGGCATCAACTGATCATAATCTTCGACCTGAGGCAGATATTTCTGCACAACCAACGGGCTGTGGGCATCATCTATGGGCTCAGGAGGGCTGTGCTGGCTACTCAGCTGGTAGATCAGGTGCCAGATCAGGGCCTGGTCTTTGATCTGGGTCTCCGTGGCCTTAGAGAGGACTTGGGCGATGAAATCGATAGTGTAGCCTTCCTCCAGCAAAGCAGAAATAAATTTCAGTCTGTCCCGGTAGACCTCGCTGTCAGCTTCAAGATAATTTAGCACTGCCGGGGGCAGGAAGCGGTAGAGGCTTGAGTTCCCGGCCCCTTTCGGCTTGCGAACGAAGATGGCGAAATGGCCCTTCCAGTCAATCGACTTAGGTTTTAAGGTATAAGGCCGCGGAAATGTGGCCAGATGCTGCTGGTTATGATCAAGTAGCTCGACCTTGTTCCACCAGATTTTCGCTAAGATTGACTCACCAACTTTAGCCCGGGGCAGCTCGTAGCTTTCTGTATCGATCTTCACCTTGCCGTACTTATTAACCCGGACATTTTTAAATTCAACCGGCTCAAAAGGTTCCCTGGGCAGAGGTAGCAGGGCTTTCTGCTCTTCTTCCCACAGCGTAGCCATCTGGGTTCCTTTGGCGTAGTGGGGCCGCTCTAAGTCTTCTATGGCTCGCTGATGGAGCTCTAAGGTGAGCGCTTCAAAGTTTGATGCTTCCGGGTAGGGAAGATACCAGTTGCGGCGGGTGTAGCCAACCTTGTTTTCTCCGCACCCCTTTTCATTCCCTTTCCCAGGGTTACAAAACTCGGCTTCAAAACGGTAGTGAAGCATGAAGCGGACAAAATGCTCGCATAAGACTCTCTGGCCGTTTTTTTTGATGCTTATTACAGCCGCCGATAGGTTATCAAGACGCATCTTACGTGGCACACCGCCACTCATTTCAAAGATCATTTGCAGACCGTAAAGAAAGCAAAGGGAGTTCTCACCGGGCAAAGGCACAGTGAAACCGCTATTGCTGAAAGGATAGGCTGTTATCAAAGAACGAATTTCTTTAAATTCACCGTCCCAGATCACATGGGTCATTCCAAAGTCGACCTGAGCCTCTCCGGCAGGGTGCTCTAATTCAAGGTATTGTTCTTCCTGCTCAATCTTAAGCTCTTTTTTGCGTTCTGAAACATAGGCTCTGAGTGTTCTTTCTGAACCGGTGAAGCCGTGCTTTGTCTTAAGCTGCCGCCACATGGCTGTCGCCGGTCGGCGTTCTTTACGGGGCAACAGCTGGTCTTCTAAAATCCATACGTCTACGGTCTCGGTAAAGGGTTCCATAACCGGTCTTCTGCGTTTCTGTTTGGGCACGACAACTTTATTCCAGTCTTCATTTTTGGCATATTTGTCTGCTGTGCGCCAGTTGATGCCCATCGCTTTTCTGATCTTGTTAATACTGTAATCTTCTTTTTCATACAAGTGTTTGATATACTCTTGTTGGGGCATTGTTAGCACCTCTTGTTTTCCCTCCTTGTTTTGTCGACTTAGAGGGTATTATTCAAGCTGGTGATGGCAATGCCTTCTTAACTGCCGGGTTATGTAT
>PWGD01000067.1 GCA_003554395.1 Syntrophomonadaceae bacterium | reverse complement strand
GAAACGCCGGCGCTGGTGGAGAGTTCATTTTCGGGGATCAAGCCGCGTGAGAAGAGGATGGTATCACATTGAAGTTCCCGCTCCGTCCCTGCCAGGGGCTGTTTATCCCGGTCGGTTTCGGCAATGGTAATGCTTTCGACCCGGTCCTTGCCCTTAATATCGGTGATGGTATGCTGCAGCAGCATGGGAATATTGTAATCTTCAACGCACTGCACGTAATTGCGCACCAGGCCTTCCGAGTAAGGCTTGCGCTCTATCACAGCCACCACTTCTCCGCCTTCCCAGACAATGCGCCGGGCCATGATCAGGCCGATGTCCCCTGAACCGAAAACGATAACCTTCCGGCCGACCATGTAGCCCTCAATATTGACCAGGCGCTGGGCGGTTCCAGCAGAAAAGATGCCGGCCGGCCTGGTTCCCGGAATATTAATTGCTCCCCGGGTCCTTTCCCGGCAGCCCATGGCCAGGACTACAGCGCCGGCCCGCACCGAGTTCAAGCCGTCTTCGGTGTTGATATAGGTAATCTGGCGGTTTTCCCCGACCGAAAGCACCATGGTATTGAGTTTACAGCAAATGCCCTGATCTTTAAGCTGATCGATAAACCGCTCGGCATATTCCGGTCCCGTCAGCTCTTCCCGAAACTGGTGCAGGCCGAACCCGTTGTGGATGCACTGCTGGAGGATGCCGCCCAGTTCATGGTCCCGTTCGATGACCAGGATATCATCAATACCCTGTTCCCGGGCCGCGACTGCCGCCGCCATTCCGGCCGGCCCGCCGCCGATGATTACCAGGTCGTAATTAGTTTTGCCTTTCTCGGCGCAAACCAGGCCGTGGGTTTCTTCAGGGCCGGTGCCCTCAGCCTTGACAATATTGCCAGCTTTTGCCTTTTTACCTTTCGTTGGCCCGGTTAAAATATACGATCCGGGGTTATCTTTTTTTATCTCTTCAGGCTCCAGGTTCAGTTCCCGGGCCAGGATCTGGATCACCCTTGGTCCGCAAAAGCCGCCCTGGCAGCGCCCGCCGCCGGGCCGGACCCGTTTTTTAATCCCATCCACTGTCCTTGCTCCGACCGGCCCTTCGATGGCCCTGATGATTTCTCCTTCGGTAACGCTTTCACAGCGGCAGATAATTTTGCCAAAGCGGGGATCGGCTTTGAGCAGGGCTTCTTTTTCCTGATCGGCAAGGCTCATGAAGGGGGTATGACTCTTGGCTCCCGGATAATAATTGTTATTTATTTCCAGAGGCCCGGCGCTTTCGGCCAGGAGTTCGGCTACGTATTCAGCGATGGCCGGCGCCGAAACCAGGCCCGGCGAATCGATCCCGGCCACATTGATAAAGCCCGGTGTCTGTTCGGTTTCCTCAATGATAAAGTCGCCGGTGCTCGATTTGGCCCTCAGGCCGCTGAAGGAGGTAATGACCTTATGAAAGGGAAGGCCCTTTTTAATTTTTTCGGCGTTTTTGCGCACATAGTCCAGGCCGTGGGCGGTGGTTTTTGTGGCTTCTTTCGAATCAACCGTTTCGGCATTCGGCCCGATAATCAGGTTGCCGTGGGCGGTGGGCGAAATCAGCACTCCCTTACCAAGCTTGGTGGGGCAGGGGAATAGGACGTGCCTGGCATAATGCCCGGTATTTTTGTCGAGCAGGAAATATTCGCCCCGGTTCGGTTTGATTTGAAAATAGGAAGTATTGACCATTTCGTTGATCCGGTCGGCATAGAGGCCGGCGGCATTGATAACGAACCTGGCTTCAATGACCTCTTCGCCGCAGGTTAACTGGAACCTGCCACCGAGGCGCAGGATCTCTTTGACCGGACTGTTGCGCCTAACTTCGACCCCGCTGGCAGCGGCGCTTTCGGCCAGGGCGATGGCCAGCTGGTAAGGATCGGTTATACCGGCCGAAGGGGCATATAAGGCGCCCATTGCCTCGCTGTTCAGCCCGGGTTCCATTTTGTGGAGTTTTTCCCTCCCTACCAGTTCCAGGCGGGGGACGTTGTAAGAGATGCCCCTTTCGTAAAGGCCTTTTAGGGTTTCCATTTCTTCTTCGCTGAAGGCGATGACCAGGGAACCATTTTGTTGAAAAGGAACGTCCAGTTCGCGGCACAGGCTTTCATACATCCGGTTGCCTTCAACATTGAACCTGGCCTTCAAGCTTCCCGGTTCGGGATCAAAACCGGCATGGACAATGGCGCTGTTAGCCTTGGTGGTTCCGTTGGCCAGGTCGCTGTCTTTTTCAATTAAAATCAAACTAAGCTTGTACTGGGCCAGTTTTCTGGCTATAGCAGTACCGATAATACCGGCACCGATTATGGCTACATCAAACATCTGATACCTCCCGGTTTTCTGTTTGCTATTTTTATTTGCGACATCCTTATAAATACAGGATAGAATTTAAATACTTTAGCCTTTACCTGATCAAGGCTGGCCGGCGTTTTGGCCCGGGGATTGCAAGTCCGCAGGCAGTCCGCTGTCAGGCCGGCTCACACCAGATCTCCGATAAATGCTTCGATCCGGTCCAACCCT
>PWGD01000183.1 GCA_003554395.1 Syntrophomonadaceae bacterium | reverse complement strand
GCAGAAAACCTCTTCTCAGCAATTAATTCCAGGGCTTTTCTGGTCTGGCCATATTTAAGTTCCGACTGCTGGTAGGGATCGCTGTTCATCCCAATATAAATCGCCTGGGGCTCCAATACAGCCAGTTCACCATCAAGCTGAGCCGGCAGGTTTTCATGAATTAATATTTCTTTTTCCCAGTCGGTTTCTGCCTTGTTCAGGGCATAACAGTAATAACAGAGGTGTTCACAGCCTCTGTAGGGGTCCAGCTGATAATTATAATTTAAGGTTGGGCAAGCTTCCAAAACCCGGCCTTTTATTCTTTTTGTCACCTTCACCGGCAGTCCACCCCGCACAGAATAGCTGCCGCCTTCAAGGGCAGCTTATAATCAGGCTGTAACCCAAAAGATAGTTTTGAGATACAGAAAGCAGCTACAACTTCTGTTTAGATCATAACACAGATTAAAAGCCGGCTGCCTGATTTCCACTACCTGCGCCGGTTGATCAGGACATAAGCTGCCCGGCTATCTGCTTTTCTGGACCTGGAAAACGGCAACATCCACCTGCTCCGCTAACTGCCGGCCCGCTTGAGACTTTCCCCGCCAATTATTCTTTTTTTCGGGTTTGACCGATTTAGCCGCTTCCCGGCCAATATGGCAAACGGTATTGATGGGGCATCAATATTTTTTTATTTTCTGAAGGATATTTAAGGGTTAGGTAGAATATTTAGATAACGCAATTATCAAACCATGAGGGGGTGTATTATTTAATCTATCAATTTATTTCTCCGTAAAAACAGGCTTATTTCGGCAGGGAGGTGGTAACGGAAAACAGCCAGCATTTTGTCATTTTGTAAGATTTAGGCTCTAGAATGCATTTCCTTCTACTAATCCATATTCGGATATCTGCTTAACATGTTAAAGCGCTAACAACAGTGGAAAAACTTCTAAATTAGATAAAAGCTTCCGTTTTAAGTAACGCCAGACCAGCGCTTAGTTCAATAGTTGCTAAACGATGAAGTCGTATATTTTTTAAAAACTAGATATAGGAGGCGATATTTGTGCATGCTTTGCTTTTTGTGATAGCCGCTCTTGTCCTTTATTATCTGGCCTATCGTTTCTATGCCACCTTTCTATCTGATAAAATTTGGCAGTTAGATCCCAACCGCGAAACTCCTGCTTACAAATATCAGGATGATTTCGAATTTGTCCCTACCGATAAGCCTGTAGTATTGGGGCACCATTTTACTTCAATTGCCGGGGCAGCGCCCATTGTCGGCCCTATTGTTGCAGCGATCTGGGGTTGGCTACCTGCTCTGCTCTGGATTGTTTTCGGGACCATCTTCATCGGGGCGGTCCATGACTTAGGGGCGCTCGCTGCCTCCCTGAGGCATCAAGGCCGCGGCGTGGCTGATTTTCTCAAAGATTTGCTGGGAGAAAGAGCCATGCAGCTGATGTATATAGTTGTCTTTTTCCTGCTTGTGCTTGTTTCTGCAGTGTTTGTGCATGTTATTGCAGTCCTGGCTTCAGCTTTTCCGGCAGCCGTTTATTCGGTCTGGATAGAAATCCCACTGGCCATTATAATCGGTTTGACCCTCCGCAATAAATGGAATATCAATCTTTACCTGGCCGGAGTTATTGCCGTTGTAATCATGTATGCCTTTATTGCCCTGGGAATCAGGTATCCCCTGGAGCTGAGTTATCAGACCTGGGTGTTTATTCTGCTCGGCTATATGCTTATCGCTGCCAGACTCCCGGTGTGGCTCCTGGTGCAGCCGCGAGACTTTATTAACGGTATCCAGCTGGTTATAGCCCTGGCGGCTGCTACTATCGGGATCATAGCCCTGGCGGCAACCGGTGCAGGCCAGCTGGCTGCTCCTGCCATTCGGCTTGCTCCGGAAGGAGCGCCGCCAATTTGGCCTTTCGTCATGATCACTATTGCCTGCGGCGCTATATCAGGCTGGCACTCTATTGTAGGTAGCGGAACTACACCGAAACAGCTGAAAAATGAGCAACACGCCAAGCCTGTAGGGTACGGTTCTATGCTGGGTGAAGGTTACCTGGCTGTAATCGCCCTCTTAACTGCGGTAGTCGGACTGGGAGTTGCCGGCTATACTGAATCTTACGCTGCCTGGGGCGCAGCGGCCTGGCCGGCGATTTTTGCAACCGGGGGAGGCACCTTCCTGGTCCCGCTGGGCATCCCTGCCATAGTCGGTGCGACTTTCTTTGCCGTAGTTGCCAAAAGCTTCGCCATGACCACCCTTGATTCGGCCATGCGCTTTACCCGGATCGCCTTTGCTGAAAGCACTGTAACTTTTCATATGCCCGCCCTCCTCAGGGACAAGACAGTTTCCCTATTACCGGGCTGGGCGGTGATCTTTTATCTGGCCATGACCGGGTACGGAATGGTGCTGTGGCCGCTTTTTGGCGCCGCCAACCAGATCCTGGCCGGTATCGCACTGCTGGCGGCAGCGGTCTTCTTAAAGATGCTGCAGCGGCCTACTATACACTATATGATTCCATTTGCGATTATGATTATAACCTCGATGGTGGCCATGGCCCACCAG
>PWGD01000087.1 GCA_003554395.1 Syntrophomonadaceae bacterium | reverse complement strand
TTAACCAGGTCTGACCCGGCAGCCATAGCATGCGTCACGCCTGAGCCAATTTCCAGCACTTCGTCCTTCTCTTCAATTATTTTTAAATCGTCCAAAAAACTGATATCAATCAAGCAGCCGGGCCAATCCTGCAGAAAGAGATCGGTTCCCCCGGCAATAACCCGCGGCCGCGGGGTTGATGTTTTTAACAGGTTAAGGGCCTCTTGAAGGTTGGCTGCCTTTACGTAGCTCATGCTTCACACTCCCATCCGGAAAGTAAGCGGAACACTTTTTCAGCAGTAATCGGCAGGTCAGTAACCCTTACTCCTGCTGCATCGGCCACTGCATTGGCAACAGCCCCAAGCACAGGGATTTGAACTATTTCGCCCAGGCCCTTGGCCCCGAACGGGCCTTCAGGATCTTCTGTCTCGATAAAAAGCGGCACAATATCCGGAACATCAAGCGACGTGGGAATCCTGTATTCGGCAAGAGAAGTATTGACAACGCGGCCTTCTTCAAAAATATATCCCTCGTAAGAGCTCATACCCAGCCCCTGGGTTACTCCTCCGTAAACCTGGCCAAGGGCTGAGATGTGATTAATTATTTTACCTGAATCATGAGCGGCCACTATTTTATGCACTGTTATAGCTCCAGTAGTTTTATCGACCTCTACTTCGACCCCGTGAGCAGCAAAAGAATAAGTAACAGCAATATTGCCATAACCGGTCTCATCGTAAGCGCTGGGCGCTGGAACGTACCGCCCTTCACCAACCAGGCTTAACCCGCTGGTCAGGCTGTGATGGTGATAAGCCACCAGGGATAGTTCGATAATCCTGCCGGATGAGCTTTTAAGAATACCTCTTTCCATCATTACGGGCACTTCACTCAGGTCTGCGGCGGTTTGAACAATCAGTTCACGCAATCTTTCGGCCGCCAGCTGAACAGCTTTGCCCCCAATAGTAGTCTGACGCATACCCAGGGCCCCAATGGAGTAAGGTGTTGAGAGAGTGTCGCGTGAATAGACCGTGATTAAATCGGGGTTTAACCCCAGCGCTTTTGCTGCTATCAGCGTAAAAGTGGCATGAGTACCCTGACCGTAATCCTGCTCACCACTAAATATTGAAACCCTTCCATCAAGCTCAAGCCTGGCCAGGGCTGAAGCACCACGAAAGTTTTTGAAAAGAACCAGGCTGCCGTTGGAATGGATGGCGGCGCTAATTCCGTATCCGCGCCCCTCTTTTCTTTTATGCCAGCCGATCTCTTCCGCGGCGGCCCGCAAACATTCGGAAAGAGAACAGCTTTTAATTTGTAGACCGTGGACAGTTGTATCGCCCGTTTTGACACAGTTTTTCAGGCGCAGTTCAAGGGGGTCTAACCCCAGATTTTCAGCAGCCATATCAAGCAGCGATTCGGTGGCAAAATTAGCCGCCTGGTTGCCGTAAGCCCGGTACTGCCCGGTGGGAATCTTGTTGGTATAGGCCAGGCGTACCCTGGTTTTTATATTCGGGATATGATAGACAGAGTCATTGCGCTCGGAAAGTGTTTTAGAAACCCAGGGCGCCTGGGCGCTGTAAGCGCCGTTATCTGTAACTATATCAGCTTCACGGGCCAGGATCGTCCCATCTCGCTTAAAGGCCATTTTTAACTGCATTTCAGCTGAAATCAGCGGCCGGCCTACCAGAAATTCTTCTTCCCGGGTTAGCTTCATTTTAACCGGGCGGCCCGTTTTTATTGCTAAAAGTGAGGCCAAAATATAAAGCTTAAGGTTTCCATAGACTCGTCCGCCGAAACCGCCACCCATGACCGGACAGATAATCCGCACTTTGGATAAAGGCCGTTCAAGGACTTTTGCGATTATTTCCCGAACCAAATCGGGCGATTGCACCGCAGTATGAATGATCAACCCTTCATAAGGATCATCAACGGCCACACAGACTGTCGGCTCTAAATAAGTGGAATGAACTGCCGGGATGCTGAAACGGTTTTCAACAACTACTTCGGCTTCCCGAAAGGCCTGATCACTATTCCCTCTCTTTAGGTTCCGCTCCCAGGCCAGGTTGCCCCTGAATTGTTCATGCAGCTTTGGAGCATCAGGGTTGAGCGCTTCCCGGGGATCAAATACAGCGGGAAGCGGCTCATAATCAACCCTAACAGCCCGGACTGCTTTCGCAGCTGTTTGATAATCTACTGCAGCCACAGCCGCTACTTCATCACCAATATAGCGAACGCGGTCAAGCGCAAGCGGTAACTCATCATCGACAACTATGCCATAGGGCTTGTCGGGCAGTTCGGCAGCGACAAGGAATGCGCGCACGCCGGTAATTTTCTGCGCTGCTTCCAAATCAATTTTCTTAATTCGCGCATGCGGGTGCGGACTGCGTAATATTTTACCGTAAAGCATTCCCGGCAGTTTTAAATCGCTCCCATAAACAGCTTTTCCTGTAACCTTGGACCACACTTCAGAAGATTGAAAGTCTGGTTCAGCCCTCTTTTTCATGTCAATAATTTCCATACCGTGCGGCAAGGTGACTACTTCCTTTCCAGGTAAACTTAACTTAAATATTTCAACCCGGCTATTCTTAAGAACTC
>PWGD01000020.1 GCA_003554395.1 Syntrophomonadaceae bacterium | reverse complement strand
TTCAGCAGTGTTCTTTTGCCAGTGATTTTTGCTGCCGGCTAATTTATCAAAGGAAGTGAAAAACTGTGGAAAAAAAGAGACCGGACCGGGAAGAAGCCATGGCCCTGTTAAGAAAACACAACCAAAACGAAGCCCTCATTAAACATGCCCTGGCCGTTGAAGCGGTGATGGGCCATTTCGCGGAGAAATTCGGCGAAGATCCTGAAAAATGGCGGGTGATCGGGTTGATCCACGATCTCGATTATGAAAAGCACCCGGACCAGCACTGCCTTAAAACCAGGGAAATGCTTGAAGAAGAAGGGTGGCCCGAAGACTACATCAGGTCGGTTCAAAGCCACGGCTGGAAAATCTGCACCGACGTGGAACCGGTCGAAACCATGGAAAAAGTCCTCTATGCCATCGATGAGCTGACCGGGTTGATCGTGGCGACGGTTCTGATGCGCCCCAGCAAGAGCATATTGGATTTAAATACCAAGTCGGTCAAGAAGAAATGGAAACAGAAAGGCTTTGCCGCCGGGGTCGATCGCGGTATCATCGAAGAGGGAGCCGGCCTTTTGGGGATGGAGGTTACCGAGCTGATTGATGAAACCATCCAGGGCATGCAAAAGGCGGCCGATGAGCTCGATCTGAGGGGCGACCTCTAGGCATAAGTCCTAAGGCTTACTGGGACCCAGGTAATTATTCTCAAGTTTTTTAAGACAACCGCCCTCAGGGTTTTTGGCCTGCTTGCCTCGATCAAGCAGGTTTCTTTATTTTCCGGGAAATAAAAAAGCACCCATTTTTCAGGGGTTTTAAATTACCCAACTGCCTGGAAATCAGGTATAATTTAGGGCAGGCCTAACAGCTTAAACTTTAAAAAAGTTCTGGCCCCGTCAGGTAGATTTATTTATGGCCGGGGCAGGGAAGTGAATTTTAGTGGCCGGTGCATTAAAAAACGAAAAGGTAATTGTGGCCATGAGCGGGGGCGTGGACAGCTCGGTGGCGGCACTGCTCTTAAAAAAAGCCGGCTGTGATGTGGTGGGGGTTACCCTTCGTATGTGGGTGGATCCCCGCTCCGAAGCAGCCGCTGAAAAGCAGGCCAAGAGCTGCTGCTCCCATGATGCTGTTCTGGACGCCCAAAAAGTTGCCGCCCGCCTCGATCTACCCCACTATGTTTTGAACATGAAAGAGGAATTTTACCATTACATTGTTTGTAATTTCAAGGATGAATACCTGCTCGGCCGGACGCCCAACCCCTGTGTGGAATGCAACCGGACGGTTAAATTTCGGATCCTGCTCCGGAAGGCCCGGGGCCTCGGCATAAACCGCCTGGCTACGGGCCATTACGCCCGCATCCAGCGCGATCTGGAAAGCGGCCGCTACAAATTGTTAAGGGGCCTCGATCGGGGCAAGGACCAGAGCTACATGCTCTATGTCCTCGGGCAGCAGGAACTGGAAGCGACCATATTCCCCCTGGGGGAGATGACCAAGCAGGAGATCCGGGCCCTGGCCGAACAAAAAAACCTGGCTGTGGCCGCCAAGGCAGAAAGCCAGGAAATATGCTTCATACCCGATAATGATTACCGCTCCTTCATGGAAAGGTTATGCCCGGAGGCGGTCCGCCCCGGCGATATTGTCTCCACTTCCGGTCAAAAGCTGGGGCGCCACCAGGGTATCGCTTTTTACACCATTGGCCAGCGCAAGGGCCTGGGCATTACTTATTCTGAGCCCCTCTACGTGGTCGGTATTGATGCTACCGGCAACCGGGTCATTGCCGGGAACGAAGATCAGCTCTACAGCTCAGGGCTGATCGCGGAGAAGCTTAACTACGTTTCCGGGATCGTCCCCGAAAAGCCGCTCCGGGCAGAGGTTAAAATCCGTTACCGGGCCCCTGCTGTTCCGGCCGTTATCTATCCGCCCGAAAAAGGCCGGGCCAGGGTCATGTTCGATGTTAAGCAGAAAGCGGTTACGCCGGGCCAGTCAGCAGTATTTTATGATGGTGAAGAAGTCCTGGGGGGCGGGATCATAAATCAAGCTGTTGATTGAGTCCTTTCCTTTTATGATATAAGGGGTATTCCCCTGCGCTTTATAACATAGCAAAAGCACAAGGAGGTAAAGAATCATGAAAAATGTCCTAATTTTTGGGGCGGGAAGGGTCGCGGGCCCCTGCGTCCGCCACCTCTTGGAAGAACCCGATCTGCAGGTAGTAGTTGTAGACCGGGTCCTGGAAAATGCCCTCAAGGTTGTCGATAACCACCCCAGGGGCAAAGCGGTTTCAGCTGATCTCCGGGAGACCGATGAGCTGATCAAAGCCGCCGACCTGGTGGTCAGTCTTATGCCCCGCTCCCTGGATCTTTACGTCATCAAAAAATGCCTGGAGTTTAAAAAATCCCTCGTCTTTCCCAACTTTTTATCTCCTGAAATAAATGAACTCGCTCCAGAGGCCCGGGAAGCCGGCCTTACCATGCTGGGAGAAATCGGTTTGGATCCGGGCATCGATCACATGTCGGCGGTTAAGATCATCGACCAAATCAAGGCTGAGGGCGGAAAAATTACCGGCTTCAGGTCCTGGTGCGGCGGCCTTCCCGCGC